>CAZWDH010000237.1:0-11364 GCA_964632865.1 uncultured Nitrospiraceae bacterium | reverse complement strand
GACCATCCGCCTGCTGGACCCGCCGCTGCACGAGTTCGTCACGCTGACGGACAAGCAGATCGACGAGTTGTCGAAGCAAATCAAGGTTCCCGCCAACAAGATCAAGGAACGCATTCACCAGTTGCACGAGTTGAACCCGATGCTCGGCCATCGCGGTTGCCGTCTTGGTGTTGCCTATCCGGAGATCACGGAAATGCAGGCGCGGGCCATTCTGGAAGCGGCCGCTGAACTCACCAAGAAGAAGATCAAGGTGCTTCCGGAAATCATGATCCCGCTGGTGGGCCATGAGAACGAGTACAAGAACCAGGCCGCCATCGTGCGCAACGTTGCGGCGCAGGTCGAGAAAGAATACAAGCTCAAGCTGAATTACTTGGTCGGCACGATGATCGAGATCCCGCGCGCCTGCTTGATCGCGGACAAGATCGCCGCGGAAGCCGAATTCTTCAGCTTCGGCACGAACGACCTGACCCAGATGGGCTTCGGTTACTCCCGCGACGACGTGGGCGGCTTCCTGCCGTACTACATCGAGCAGGGCATCCTGCCGCAGGATCCCTTCCAGGCGTTGGACCAGGAAGGCATCGGCCAGTTGGTTGCCATGGGCGTCGAGCGCGGCCGTTCGGCCCGCCCGGCTCTGAAGGTCGGCATCTGCGGTGAGCACGGCGGCGAGGCCAGTTCGGTGAAGTTCTGCCACCGCGTCGGCTTGAACTACGTAAGCTGCAGCCCCTTCCGCGTACCCATCGCGCGCTTCGCCGCGGCCCAGGCCGCCATCGAAACGCCGCGTAAGGAAGCGAAGAAGGGCAAAAAGTCCGGCGGTAAGAAAAAGAAGAAGTAACCTGCCGATTCATTCACGCAACACTGGACCCCCGGTCGAAAGGCCGGGGGTCTATTTTTTGGTGTGCTTTTGCTTGCTCTCGCGGATCCGTATGTCGCGCTGGGGTCCCCGCCTGAATCTTGATTTGTATCTGCGTTTGCAGGCGGGGACGCCTGCGCTACATTCACCGCAAATCTGTCACGTGCGGATCACGAAAGTCCGCGTTTCAAATGCGCTCCCCGCGTCGATTACCTGAATCGCTGCGACACCAAGGCGTCGCACTCCACAATGCTACTTCAACCGATTCAGAACCTTCTCCTGATAGCGTTCGGCGTAGACGGGACTGGTCGTGCGGAGGTCGGCGGGATACTGCGCAACCAGTGCCTGCAACGCGGCGATACGTTCGGCAGTCGCAGGGTGGGAAGATAGGAACTTCAACGCCGGTTGCGCTCTCCCCTGCTGCTGCTCGTTCTGTAGCATGCGTTCCATGAAGGTCACCATGGCTTCGGGGTTGTACCCGGCCCGCCAAAGCATGTCCATTCCAATGCGATCGGATTCGGTTTCCTGCCCACGACTGAAGCGCAGTTCACCGATAGTTCCGATTAGTTGCGCCGCTACCTCCGCCCCTTGCGATGTTCGATCGCCCAGAATGAATCCGATCAGCATACTGTAGCCATACTGCCGAGTCAGACTTTCCCCGTGATGGTGGCCGGCGACGTGACCAATCTCGTGCGCCATGACGGATGCGAGTTGCGCCTCGTTCTGGCAGAGCTTCATGAGCCCGGTGTAGATGTACATGTGGCCCCCGGGCAGAGCGAATGCATTTACGGTATCCGGGCTGTCGATGACGGTGAACTGGTAAGGAACGTCCTGCCGTGGCGAGATGCGCGCGAGGCGAACACCGATATCCTTGACGTATTCCTGAATGACGGGGTCGTTGAGAACCTTCTCATTCGCCACGACCTCCTTGGACATTTTGTCGCCAAGGGCGATTTCCTGCTCCGTGGAAAGGATATTAGGCTGTTGTCCGCCCTCCGGCGTGACACAACCCTGGAGCGAAAGTCCACACACAACGACGAAGAGCACCGCAAGGTACGACGAGTTGTTTACCAGCTTATACACGGCTCAACTCCATAGGTTGGTATGCTGCAACAAGAAAACAGGATGGCACGCGGACGGGGCTACTTGCCCTGCATACACCAACATCGTACCATGGGCCGCCATTCCATTGCGTCTCGAAGGGTGAGGTCATCGTGTCTGAGGGTCCCAAAACCGGAGTTCACCGCTGGGCAGGCTATGCCGCCCCGTTCCTCGTCGTACCACTCCTGTTTGCGGGGGCGGAGTTCGTGCTCTACCTCGCGGGTGTCAAACCGCTCGTCCGCTATGAGGACCCCTACGTCGGCTTTACATCCTACCTCCCCTTGTTTGTCGATGGCGTCGATGCGGAGGGGAATTCCATTAAGGTCACGGCCGAGAACAAGCTCAAGTATTTCAACGAACAATCGTTTCTTCCCGAGAAACCGGAGGACGGCTACCGCATCTTCACCTTGGGCGGGTCAACCACCTTCGGACATCCCTACGACGACGCCACGTCCTTTTCCGGTTGGCTGCGCGCCTACCTGCCTGAAGCCGACCCCTCCCGGTATTGGGAAGTGGTGAACTGCGGCGGCATCAGTTACGCCAGTTACCGGCTTGCGCTGGTCATGGAGGAACTTTGCCGATACGAACCGGATCTGTTCATCGTCTACACGGGGCACAATGAGTTCCTGGAACGGCGAACTTTTGAAGGCATCTTCAATACGTCTCCCTTGGAACAGCGCGTCGGAACGCTCTTGTCGCGCTCGCGCGTCTACACCGCAATCAAGCAGTGGGTAAACCCGTCCCCTTCCCCGTCTTCGGAACACCTCCTCCCTGCGGAGGTGGACACGATACTGGATAATTCTGTTGGACCTAGCGCGTACTACCGTGATGACACCTACGCGAACCTTGTCCGCGAGCAATTCAAATACAACCTGACGCGAATGATGGTATTGGCAAACGATGCGGGCGTCCCGATCCTCTTCGTCACGCCGCCGTCAAACCTGCGCGACTGTTCGCCCTTCAAAAGTGAACCGACCGCGGGTTTGTCGGAAGATGCGTACGCGCAATTCCGGCGCGACCTGCATCGTGCGCGGACGCTCATTGACGAAGGCAAGCTCCCCGATGCGCTGACGGCCCTGGACGATTCCCTGGACATCGACGACAACTACGCCGAAGCCCATTACCTCCGTGGGCGCGTCTTATGGGATCTCGGGGAGTATGAAAACGCCCGCCACGCCTTCGAACGGGCCCGCGACGAGGACGTGTGCCCGCTACGCGCCACCGGGCCGCTGCTGGCGACGATTGACCAGGTTGTCACCAAAGAAATTGCCGGGGCCATCGACTTCGGAGCGATGATAGATGATCTCAGCGAACACGGCGTACCCGGGAACGACTGGTTCCTCGATCACGTGCATCCCACCATCGAGGGCAACCGGCGACTGTCGCTGTCGATTGTCGAATACCTCATTAGGAATGGCATCGCAACTCCGGTTTCCACCTGGAATGCCGAAACCATCGACCGCGTGAAGACACGCGTGGAAGGCGAAATAGACGCGGTCGAACACGGGCGCGCGCTGCTTACCGTCGCGCAGGTTTACCTCTGGGGTGGCAAGTTCGAAGAAGCGCGCGCGGCGGCGGAACGCGCTCTTGCGATGTCGCCGGACGATTGGATGCCTTATTACGTTCTCGCAAGTCTGGCGCAAATGACGGGTAACCTGGACGAAGCGACCGAATGGCAGCGTCAAGCGGTCGAACTCAATCCGGAATATGATCTGTTGCAGCGGCAGTTGGAGGAATTGGAGACGATGCGGGAGATGGCGGTATCGGGAGGCGCCCAGTAATTGTTTCAAGAGGGCCATGGGCAAGATGCCCATGGGAAGACAAGGGCTGGAAGCCCGTGGCACCTCAAAGGCGGCCTCAACGGCAACCTCGGAGGCGGCCTTCAGGCCACACAGGCTGGAAGCCTGTGCTCCTAAGGACCTTCTTGAAGGGATTCGAAGGAGGTGCTGCTTGCGGGCGGCTCTGGGGACCGCGGTTTCATCTCGAAGATGATCGCGCGGAGCGCGTCGAGCAGGGCATCGACTTCCGAATCGGTTCCTACGGTGATCCGCAGGGCATCTTCCAAGCGGCGCGCCTTGAAGTAGCGGACAAATATCGAGTCCGCTTTCAGCCGTTCGAAGATCTCCTTCGCCGAAGGCGTCCCGTTCCACTGCGCGAGCACGAAATTGGACTCCGACTTGGGCACGGTAAATCCAAAATCCCGCAGCGCCGCCGACAACCGAGAACGCGTCGCCTTCACGCGCGCCGCGGAGTTCAGCATGTAGTCGTAATCTTGAATCGCCGCCAACCCGGCCGCCTGCGTCGCGAGATTCATGTTGTAGGAATCCTTGACCTTCATGAACTCCGCGATGATCTCCGGGCGCGCTACGGCAATGCCGAGCCGCATGCCGGCCAGGCTGAACGATTTCGAGAAGGTCCGCATGACGATCGCGTTCTCGAACCGCTGCGGAAAGTCCATGCAATTGTCGTCGGCGAAGTCAACGTAGGCCTCGTCGATCACCACCAGCCCGTCGAACGCTTTGCAGAGCCGCTCGACCGCTTCGCGCGGCGCGCACACGCCGGTCGGCGCATTGGGACGGGGCAGAAAACAGAGCTTCGCCGGGATCGCAAAAAAATCCTCGGGCAACTGAAAGTCCTCATCGAGATCTACGGTGGCATACTTCGCGCCGTGCAAGGCCGCGAGGGTCTCGTACAGCGTGTACGTCGGATACGGCGACAGAATCGTATCGCCGGGATCGACGAAGGTGCGGATCACGAGCGACAGCAACTCGTCCATCCCGTTGCCCGCGATCACCCAGTCGGCGCTGTCATAACCGTAGCGGTGCGCGCAGGCCTGGCGCAGCCGCAGCGAAACGGGATCGGGATACTTCCGGACGTTCTCCGCCGCCAACGACCACAGCGCATCCAGCACGCGCGGCGACGGCGGATAGGGATTCTCGTTAGTGTTGAGCTTGACGACCGTGCCGGAGGGTTGCTCCCCGGGCACGTAGCCTTCCACATCGGCCAGAATGGCGCGGCCGTATTTCATTTGCGAATCTCCACCGCACGCGCGTGGGCGTCGAGCTTCTCGGCCTTCGCCAGACGGATGATGTCATCCCCCACTTCCTTCATGCGCGCGGGCGAGAAGGAGATGATGCTGGTGACCTTGCGGAAGTCTTCCGCCGTTAATGGCGATGCAAAGCGCGCGCGACGCCCGGTTGGCAAAATGTGATTGGGTCCCGCATAGTAATCGCCCACCGCAACGGAAGTCCCTCCGCCAAGCACGGCGCAACCGGCGTTCTGAATCGCGTCGAACAATCCACGCGGGTCGTCGGCCTGAATGGAAAGGTGCTCGGGGGCAATCAAATTCGTGAGCTGAACGCCCTCGGTGATCGTGCGCACGATGTAGGTCTCGCCGCAGTCTGCCAGCGCTTTCCGAATGATGGCCGCACGGGACAAGGTCTCGAGATGCTTGTTAATGGATTCCTTCACGGAATCGAACAGCTTGGCCGACGTGGTTACCAGCATTGGACGCGCATCTTCGTCGTGCTCCGCCTGCGCGAGCAATTCCAGCGCTACTTGATCCGGATCGGAAGAGTCGTCGGCAAGCACCACCACTTCGGACGGTCCCGCTTCCTTGTCGATATCGCAGATAGACGACACCAACCGCTTGGCCAGGGTCACATAGATGTTTCCGGGACCGGCGATCTTCGATACCGACGGGATCGTCCCGGTTCCGTAGGCCAGCGCCGCAATGGATTGCGCACCGCCCACGCGAAACACGCGGGACGCGCCCGCGATCCGCGCGGCGGCCAGCACCAGCGGGTGGATGCCACCTTCGAACGACGGCGGCGATACCATGACCAGCTCCTTCACGCCCGCCACGCGCGCCGGCACGATGTTCATGAGGACTGAAGACGGATAGAAGGCGGTTCCCCCCGGCACATAAAGGCCCACGCTATCGATTGGCGTGATGCGCTGCCCGAGAATAGACCCATCAGGCGCGGTCTCCTCCCAGGATTGCCGAAGGTTCTTCTCGTGGAAGACGGTGATGTTCTCGTGCGCGCGTTCGAGCGCGGCCAGGGTCTGTTTGTCGACCGAACCCAGCGCGGCGTCCATTTCCTTAATGGTGACTTCAAACTGATCCGGATCGAGCTTCACACCATCGAAACGTTCCGTGTATTCGGCGACGGCCGCGTCTCCCCGATCCCGCACATCATTCACAATCGACTGCGTCGCCGCGAGCTTCTCGGCTTCCTGTGCCGCGCCGTCCTCGCCGTCGCTTTTCCCCGTGATTCGCCTTACGACCGCAGCGAAGGTCGCGTCGTCTTTAATCTCGGTTACTTTCATCGAATTTCCCTCGTAGAAAAATAGGGACAGGCACCATTTTTCTTCTCCGCACCCAGTTCCCTATACTCGGTAATCGAGAAGGAAAATGGTGCCTGTCCCTATTTTTCCCCATGACTACAACTTCCCATGCGCATCCCTAATCCCGAACGCGTTCGATATCCGCGCCGAGGCTCGCGAGACGCTCTTCAATCCGCTCGTAGCCGCGGTCGATGTGATAGACCCGGGCGATGGAGGTTTCACCTTTGGCTGCGGCAAGTCCTGCGACCACCAGCGCCGCGCTGGCTCGCAGGTCGGACGCCATCACCGGCGCGCCGCTCAGCCCGTTCACGCCGCGCACGATTGCCGCGTTGCCGTCGAGGTCGATGTCGGCGCCCATGCGGATCAGCTCGGCGACTTGCATGAAGCGGTTTTCAAACACCGATTCGCGCATAACGCTCACGCCTTGGGCCACGCACAACATGGACATCATCTGCGCCTGGAGATCCGTCGGGAATCCCGGGAAGGGTTGGGTCGTGATATCGACCCCCTTGAGGCCGTTCTTTGCGGCCGCGCGAATGCGGGTCCCGTGGACCTCCACTTCCCCGCCCGCATCGCGCAGCTTATTGAGGAAGGTGGGCAAGTGGTCGGGGTTCGCATTCTGCACCGTCACATCGCCGCCCGTCGCCATGCCCGCGATAAGGAAGGTCCCCGTCTCGATGCGGTCGGGAATGACGACGTGCTCGGTACCGCCCAGGGCATCCACGCCGACAATCGTGATCAGGTCGGTGCCCGCGCCGGAGATCTGCGCGCCCATGGCGTTCAGGAAATTGGCGAGGTCAACGATCTCCGGTTCGCGCGCCACGTTGTTCAAGCGCGTCACGCCGCGCGCACGGCTCGCCGCCATGAGCAGGTTTTCCGTCGCGCCGACGCTGGGGAAATCGAGGGAGAAGTCGACGCCCTTCAGCGCGCCTTCGGCGATGACGTAGCCGTCTTCAATCGCGATGCTGGCGCCCATTGCCTCAAGACCCTTGAGATGGATGTCTACGGGGCGCGTGCCGATGGCGCACCCGCCCGGCAAGGACACGCGGGCCTTGTGGAAGCGCGCAAGCATGGGACCCAGCACGAAGAACGACGCGCGCATCTTCCGCACGAGGTCGTAGTGGGCGACAAAGCTGTCGAGCGTCGACGCGTCGATGGTCATGTAGCGCCCGGTGAACTCGATCTTCGCGCCGAAGGACGACAGGAGCTTGTCCATGGTGAACACGTCGTGGAGGCACGGAATGTTGTGAAGCGTGCACGCCTCTTCGGCCAGGATCGACGCGGCCATGAGCGGCAAGGCCGAATTCTTCGCGCCCCGCACCTGCACCGAGCCCCGCAAGGGCCGTCCGCCACGAATCAGGATCCTATCCAACGCGTTCTTCCTTTCATCCTGGTGCCAGAAACCAATCAGACTTCAGCCGCTGCGCGAAACATACGCCCAAACAACATCCCCCTTAATCCCCCTTCAAAGGGGGAATTTGACGCAACGCGTTGCGTTGCTACATTGGGAGTCGGGCCTTCAATTCGGAGCGAATCGCGCACCCACCTTGCCGGACCCTGATGTCCGCCAATTCCCCCTTTGAAGGGGGATGAACGGGGATGTTCTTCGCGTTCGGTCTACGGACCTCAAAAACGACCGGCCCAAAGCCTTCTGCGCGCCTTGGGCCGGGGATAAAATCGTCATACACGGAATCGCGTCAACTGGCGTTAGGAGCCTCTTCCGCAGGCGCTTCACCGGACGGCTCTTCCGTCGCCGGTGCTTCCGGCGCGGCCGCCTCCGCGGCTGCAGATTCGGGTTCCGGCGTGGCCTCGGCTTCAGGCGCTGCGGCTTCTTCTGGCGTTTCCGCCGGTGATTCGGTCACTTCCGCCGGTTCCTCCGCAGGCGCCTCGTCTCCGGGTCCCAAGGTCGACTCGGCGGTCCCGGGCGATTCCGCCTGAGGCACGTCGCTCAACAATTCGTTGAAAACCTGATCCGCCGTCGCGGTTTCTTCTACTTCCACCGCTTCCGGCGCGACGCCGCGATGCACCCGGCCCGCCACCAGCGACATGCTCATGGAAAGAATCATGAACAACGCCGCCATGCCGTAGGTCATCTTCACCGGCAGACTCTTGCGCGCGCGCGGACCAAACACCGTCTCCGACCCGCCGCCGACGCCGAAGGCGCCCGCGAACCCGCTGCTCTTGCCCTTTTGCAACAGCACGATCACGATGAGCCCGATGCACGCCGGCAAATACAGGATCCACATGATGATCCAAAGCGTGTTCCACGAAAAAATGGCCTCTAACATTAGAACTAACGACCTCCCAATGGGGTATTTGCCAACAACCCAGTCAAATGTTGGCGCGCGAAATCCGAAATCCGACGCTCGAAATCCGAAACAAGCACCAATGATCGAAACTCAAATATCCGAAACGCTTCCCGTGGACACTTACACGTACCATCCAAACCAATCAACGCCCTTAACACGAACTTCCATCTTAGTCGCGCCTCGACGTAGTCTATGGCACAGCCACAGGTGACGGCGGGACCCCCCGCGTATTGGTCCCACGCAACGCGTGGAGCGTACCCTTTATAATTTAGGTCCTTCGAATTTGTTTCGGATTTCGTGCTTCGGATTTCGAATTTTAACCAAGTCAGTTACCTTCTAGCGGGAACGTCAAACGTCTCGCTACACCGACGCCTTAACAATACCTGCAAAGCTGTCCGCCTTCAACGCGGCGCCGCCCACGAGCGACCCGTCCACGTCCGGCTTCGCCATGAGTTCCGCGGCATTGTCCGGCTTGACGCTGCCACCATATTGTATCCGCAACCCGTCCGCGACGGTTGCACCAAACTGATCCTTCACCAGTCCTCGCACGAAGGCATGGGCTTCCTGCGCCTGATCCGGCGTCGCCGTCACGCCCGTGCCGATGGCCCAGACCGGTTCATACGCGACGGACACATTCGCGAAATCCGATTCCGCGAGGCCCTGCAACCCGTGCGTCACCTGGCGGATCAGCACGTCGTTCATCTTGCCGCCTTCGCGCTCTTCCAGGGTCTCGCCGATGCAGAACATGACCTTCAACCCCGCGCCCAGCGCGAACTTCAGTTTCTGGTTCAGGATATCGTCCGTCTCGCCGAAATACTGACGCCGTTCGCTGTGACCGATGATGGTCCACGCGCAACCCACGTCCAGCAACATCTGCGGCGAAATCTCGCCCGTATACGCCCCGCTCTCCTTGAGGTAGCAGTTCTGCGCGCCAAGCTGGACGTTCGACCCCGCCAGGGCCTTCCCAACCGCGTCCAACGCCGTAAACACCGGGCAGATGACGATATCCGCGGAATCCACGTCCGCGACCAGCGCCTTCAGCGCATTCGCCGTCTCCACCGCCGTCCCCACGAGGTGGTTCATCTTCCAGTTCCCAGCTACAAGCGGCCTTCTCACAACGATTACCCCTTTCTACCCCACTTCCATCGATCCCGGATAAGACATGAATTCGAAACGCGCGGGCGTTGAAAACAAACAACGTAGCCTAGCATAAGGCCCGGGGCCGAGGCAAATTATGGGTGGTAAAGTGGTAAAGAACAGCGCATTCGTAGTGCAGCGCGCGCTGAGCGCGCAACAGGATATTCATCGCGTTAATGCTTAACCGCCCAGACGTCGTACTCCGTCATCGGATTGGACTTCGTCCGCAGGAAGGAATCTGCTTGTCGCCTTCCTTCAGTAGCAGTGCCCGCTTTCCTCACTGTCATAATGCGCCAGCCGCTCTCAGAGAACGAACTCTTGATAAGGTCGAGCGGGTCGGCACGTCTGTCTGGAATTCCGCCGAATCGAATGACCATGCGAGCTTCCCGCGTGCACACGCTCCTTGCATTTAGCCACACTTGACGTAGGTCGGCTGTAAAAGTTTCGGGGGAAGAGTGGGTAATCTGATCGCGTTTCGTATAGTCAACAGCCGCTGGACCACCGACAAACCAGTTGCGAAGCCACTGATCCGGAATATAGGTCCGCATGCCATAGTACGGAGGTGACGTAATCACCCAGTCGAATCGCATCTTTGGCGAATCCGGCCTAAGTGATTCGACAGCCCGGCTATCTCCCAACCGCACTGCTCCCGTGGCGGCAGGAGTTAATCTATAGTAACGTGCTGCCCTACGCTCGATCACCGCCATCACATCGACATCTTCGGGAATGAGCTTTCGCTCGCGCCAAAAGCGCGTCGCGTAATCCGGCTTGGGCGCATACGTTCGCGGGCATTGATTCGAAAAATAGCTTGGAAACGTCTTCTGTCTTGGTCCATGCAGCGCACCCAAAATAATGCCTCGAAGAGCGATGCGAACGTCTGACATGCGCTCTCCCAAGAACGCCTCCCGGAACCGACACAGTGCGCTCAACACGGTTGGATGATACGCCCACTGCCAGAAATCGCCCACCGGTATGCACCGCGCCTCACGCTTCATTAGAATCTTTCGTGCTTCAGCAAGTATGTCGTCTACACTTGCCGTCACCAACTTAGAGGCAGTAATTGCTGTCGCAACAGGGCTGGAGTCAATCCCCAGCGATTGCAAACCTACGAGTCGGGCCGCATAGTTGGTGGTACCTCGGCCACAAAAGGGATCAAGTACCACATCCCCCCTTCGCGCCCTTTGTAGTAGGATATTAAGTGGAAAGTGAATCGGGAACATCGTGAAGTAGGGACATATCCCGTTCAGAGTGGCGTCACCGACGTGAAAACGACTGGTCACTTGTTGACTTTTATCCACGTTTTCTGTGTCTTCGGATTCTTGAATGTATCCCACGCTGTGGGCTGAGGACCAAACACGGCGTTCATCGCCTTCGAAACCAGATTGTAGGCAAACTGTCGCGGGTCCTCTAAGTGTTGTGGGAGGTGGCCAATCAGATACTGTTGAACTCCATACCAAGGCATGCCGTTCGGAGATCGTAACTTCTGAAGGAAATCATCATCGCCCTGCAAAGCGGCTATCGCCTGCTGCTCGATATTTGCCATTACGTCCACCTGATCGGATCCGTCGGCATCGGTCTCATCAGAATACGAGCTGTCAGCAACGTCAGACTCTGAAACGT
>CAZWDH010000236.1:0-11382 GCA_964632865.1 uncultured Nitrospiraceae bacterium | reverse complement strand
TCTTGCATACGGCACTGCTTTTGACGCTCGGAATAGGGGTCGCAGTGGCGCTGTCGACCCTGCCGACGCGCGCCACGGTTGGAAGCAAGTCGATCTCGGAACGCCTGGATACGCTTGAAGCAGATGTCAGTGTGTATCGAGAAAAGGCCAAGTACTTGCACGTGACGAACAAGACGCTGAACGGACTTGCCGGGCCTCATGTGACACTGGATGGCTGCAACGTTCACGTTCGCAGCGGCAGCGGCGATTCAACGGATGGCACCGTGGACACGGCCAACTACGTTTTGATTCCGAACACGACCCCCAGAGGTCTCGGGAACATTGTGGTGGGGTACAACGAGGTACCACTTGAGTACGCGCCCAAGCGCACCGGGTCGCACAACCTTATCGTCGGCCCGGGGCACAACTTCCCGAGCGTGGGGAGCGCGGTGTTCGGCCACGAGAGCACCGCATCCGGAGCATCGTCCAGCGTAACCGGTGGGTGGGGTAACACGGCGGAAGGGTATGCGTCGAGTGTCAGTGCGGGCGCGCTTTGCGAGGCAGGTGGGTATTACGCGAGTGTTACCGGAGGACGGTTGAACTCGGCCGATGGCGCTTGGTCCACCGTCAGCGGCGGTGCGGAAAACGTTGCGACGGGACCCTACACCAGCGTCAGCGGTGGAAAGGCCAACACGGCCAGCGGCAATTGGGCCAGCGTTTGTGGCGGAGTAGAAAACACCGCTTCGGGATACGCCTCCAGCATCACCGGCGGCAGCGCCAACAATGCCAATCTCTTTAAAGGGACCGTGAGCGGTGGTACCGGCCGCACAATTCCATATGTTGTTGCTCCTGCTCCTTGGGTGGCCGGCGCGCTTACGCAGGACAAATAGAATGTGCTGCGGCATCTCGTTCATACAGGATGGGGCACGGTCGCTAGAGCGCCGCAGACATGTTACCAGGCATCGTTTAATTGTCATCTTGAACGATTCGGGAGAATTGTTATGAAAGGGTTATTACGTTCCACATTGACGCTGGTTAGCGGCGTCGTCATCGCGGTCTTGGTGTCAGCCTTACCAACGCGTGCGGCAGATGATGCGAAAGCATTGGAAGATCGCGTGGATTCGCTGGAGCAGCAGGTCAAGCGGTTGAAACGGAAGCTTCGTTATGTGAGCATCGTGAAAGGGGACATCAACGGGCTGGCCGGCCCTCATGTCGTATTCGAGGGGTGCAACCTCCACGTGCGGAGCGGCAGCGGAGATTCCGCCGACGGCACCGTGGACCGGCCCAACTACGTGTCGATTCCGGGTACGTCGCCGCGAGGCCTGGGAAACCTGATTGTGGGATACAATGAGGTCCCCTTGGATTACGGCCCCCAGCGGACGGGGTCCAATAACCTCATCGTCGGGCCGGGGCACAACTTCACGAGTGTGGGGAGCGCCATCTTCGGACAGGAGAACTCGGCAAGCGGGCCGGGTGCCAGCGTAACCGGCGGATGGGGCAATACGGCGTCGGGGTATGCCGCAAGTGTGAGTGGCGGTGCTTTGAATGCAGCTACCCACTATTACAACAGCGTGAGCGGAGGCCGCAAAAACCACGCGGCCGGCGACTGGTCAAGTGTCAGCGGAGGCACTGAAAACATCGCCACAGGCCCCTACGCCTGCGTTAGCGGTGGCGAATTCAATAAAAGCAGTGGTAGGTGGTCCAGCGTCTCGGGAGGCGTGCAGAACATTTCCAGCGGTTTCGCCTCGAGTGTGAGTGGAGGCAGCGCAAACGTCGCCAGTGGTATTTCCGCTACGGTCAGTGGCGGCACCGAGCGAACGGCCGAAGGTTCCGCCGACTGGGTCGCGGGAGGCTTGTGGCAGGACTTCTAACGTTTCGAATTCAACTGTACCAGACCATGCCGCGGGTTTCTTTCCTGTAGAAACGAGACAAAATTGAGAACGATTATCAGTTCTCAAGGGGGAATACGGGCGGTGGATCCGACTGCGTGGTACTGTGGGCGAAGCTTTCCCGAGCGAATACAGACAAGCCAAGGAGCGATTCAAGGCGCCTCGCAGGAGAAGAAAGATGGTCCGAGAAACGGGTCATGACCGATACGAATGCCATCGGCTGAATTCGACTTCCCAGCAGCAACGACCTGCAGGAACGTAATGAGTACGCTTCAATCGCGCGCTCCGACTCTTGCGCAATTCAGTCCAGTCGTTGAAAAGGGCGAATAGGCTATGTCATTCTCTGACCAAAGCTTTGGGTGGAATCAAGGCGGTGGTGAGAGGGGTGTGTTATGAATTATTTCGGGACTGTCGTTTCAGCGCTAGGTCTCGTGTTTCTTGTGTCGTGCAATTCCGTCGCGCCACGCGCGGTTGAGACAGGACGCTTCGATTACAATGAGGTTGTGCAAGATTCCTCCAACGACCAACTGTTGTTGAATCTCGTACGCCAGGCTCATCTTGAGCCACACCTCATGCTTGAGATCGACCAAATCAACGTCAAGTACGACATCGGATACGATGCCGGCGTTAACATCTCCAGTCTCGACGGCGTCTCCGCCGGGCGCTCGTTGAGTTCGGGCCTCTCGGGCGTAGTTTCGTCGGATGAGGCCACCGCAAACTATGGCGGCAGCCGCGAGCGCGGGTCCAACGAGTCGATCGGCGTCTCCGGTTCAATGGGGGCATCCTACGCGGAGAGTCCAACCGTCACCTACAAGCCGCTCCAAGGGGAAGATTATGCGAAGCGGCTCTTGGAGGGCATCGATTTCCAGGACATTCTGGAGCTTGCCCAATCGGTGCAAGACATCGAGACGGTATTCCGGCTCTCGATCGAACAGGTAAACAATACTTCGAATCTCCCGCCAGACTTTGTCGAGAAGAATCCTGAGCTTCCCGAGAGCTATCGGAGTCTATGGGCCGGACAATACGCCGCATTTGCGGATTTCCTTGATGCGTTGCAGTTGCTAAACGACTACGGCGCCGTTAGATTGGAATACAAGGATTCCAAACCGGCCGAGCAGAAAGCCGTGGAACTCTCGACCGAGCGCGACGGTCAACCGGTGAAGGAATCCTGGACTGAGGTAATCGAGCCGCCGCTGCCTGCGGCAACACTTCTGATTATTGACATCAGCGGTTTGACCGGCGAACCGCGGAGAGATTGCGAGCAGGCCTGGAACACCGTTTGGAGTGTTCTCAAGCCGAATCGCAGCCCCGAAGGAGAGGAGCGGCTTGAAGTGCTGCAGTTGAGCGAGATTGCGACCCGCGGTACGCCAATGTCGCATGAGGCCGTAGCGAACCAATTTGATGTAACACCCGACGCAGTAATCCTGAGGAGTGGTCGATCACTCTTGAGCATATTGGAGTTCGTCTCACAGTGCGTCGAAACCCCAGAACGTGTGACGCAAAACGTGCTTGTACCGGGAAAGGATGGGCTAATCAACATCCAGGAACAAATGACGGTGTACACCCCCGACGCACCGTATTTCTTCCGGGTTGAATGCTCCACGCACCGCCCGGCCAATGCCTTCGCAAAGACGCGCTACCGGAACCGCTGGTACTTCATCCGCAACGACGACGTTCGGTCCAAGAAGGTCTTCGCAGTACTTTCCAACTTTGTCCAGTTGCGAAGTGCCGAGGTGAACACGGGCGGCACGTTGCGCGTTATTCCCCTGTAGACCGGCTGCGCCAGTCAATCATGAAGCGTTGGCAGTCATAGACGTCCCACCTTCGTGAGCTGCGCTCCTCGAATCCGTATCACGACGAATCCGTTAAGTCATTGAACTCTCTTGTAGAATTCCTGCAGGGCATTCATCGCGCCATCCGACTTGTCTACTCGGCCATCCAGGTGATCGGCTGTCAATTCGGCAATCTCAATCAAGTCCTGCATCATCGTCTTTTGACCCAGCAACCGCAGGCCATCTGGTTTCTGGAGGTCTTCCGGCTCCAGGTCCGCAATGCGGTTGTCGACCGCCTTCTCCCTTTCCAGCATTTGCGCAAGAGGCGCCGCTCGATCGCCGGCAATCAGTCCGTCAAACAGCCGTCTTGCCGCACCCAGGTCGGCGCGTATTGCGATCTCAAAGTTCATCCCCTTCCATGTCTGTGGATCTTCGACACCGATCTTCGCAAGCGTGGCAAGGTATTTTTCGCTCTGCTTCTGGATGATCGCCATGGACCGGAGCACTTCGACTCCCTTGATTTGGGGAGCAATACTATCGGAGGCGAAGGTGTCGCGCATAAACAGAAGTTGTTTCTCGACGGTGCCAAGGTGATCAACGCGCGCCTGCACGGCTCGTGTGTCGATAGCCATTTCGCCCGAGTCTAACTCGGCTCGAAGGATCTGTTTGGCGCCGACACTCAGAGTAGATGTGGTGATGATCGCGTCGGCTTTCAGTCGCTCGCCCTTTGCATCGAGTCGGTCATGCCAAGACTCCAAACGCTGTGCGCCTCCGTCCACCATGGTCGCGGCCTGAGAGACGAGGTTGAGACCGGTCATCAGGCTGCCGAAGGTGGCAAATTCGGGGCTCTGGTGGTCCATGTTGCCGATCATTAACGAGTAGGGTGCGATGACGTCTTCTGCCACAGGATTGGTGAAGGAATCCAAGAGCTGCGCAGGCAGGTCCGAGTTGGATCGCAGGACCGCGTCGTAATTGTCGGCCGTAAAAGATGCTTCCTCCACCTTCTCGCCAAGGTCGGCAAGTGCTTCCAAATACGTGTTGTCGGCATTGAACAGGTCTCGCAGGAACCCGAGCAGCTTCTCCTTCTTCACCGCGGGCTCGTCGTCTGAACCGAGTGCTTCCGGAATCGACTCCCGCAGAATTTCTTGTGCCTTCGATGCATGCGTTAACATAGCAGCGGCGGCGCCTTCGCGGGGCATTCGTTCGCCGTTCAAGACGCGCGCGCGAAGCGTGGACTTGAGCGGGTCCTTTATATCTTTGTTGGAGTCGACGACTGCGACTTCCTTCGCGAGCGCTTCAACATAGTCGTCTACTATCTCGTTTCGAAGCTTGAGTGCCGCCGTACTGGTCATGTCGCCCACGCGGTTCATGATTTCCGAGCGGATGGCGGTGCCCAGGGTAGCCAAGTGGCGCGACAAATCATCAAGATCCAACCGGTCACCCAGCGCCGCGCGCAACGTAGTCTCGAGGGAGTTGGGCTCCGGCCCTAGTTTGGTGACATCTTCCCCGACCTCGCGCGCGAACTGCAGTTTCTCCGCATCGCTCGCTTCCGGAATGAAACGATGTAGTATTTGTTGGGAGGCGGGCTCCAAACGTATCACGGGGCCGAAGTCGACTGCCGGTGTGGGCGGCGGTGGGGCACTGAGTGGTTCATCGTCATTCAGGTTGATTTCGAAGAAATCGTCACCTATCGCTTTGCCCAGATCACGTGGCACAGAGGAAAGGTCCACTGTCAGTTCAATGGAGTACCCAAACAGGCTTCGCTCTGCATTGAGTGCCACCGGGTCGCCATCGATTCGCGTGAGCATTTTCGGCTGGGTATTCCACTGCCGCCGAATCTTATAGACGTCATCCGACTCCTTGGTAATCGCGTATTCACCAATCGCGCTGCCGCCTATGGGCGCTCCCTTGAATGGGCCGTGATCCGTGTTGGTGAGTTCACTGAAAACGGCCCCATCCAGACCCTGGTGGGCGAGTGATGTCACGATACGCGCCGCTTGAGCATCGCCGTCAAAGAACTCGATAACATCCTGGGGATCCTTGGTGTGAACGCCGTTGAAGGAGAAATCCGCGCGATTCAAGTCTTTAAGGAACTGATCGCTCAAATCTTTCGTGTAGTCGTCAGCCTGCAATTCCTTCCGCAACGTGTCGATTGCTTTTTCCTTGACGCCGTTCAGGAAGAGGGTGCTCGGCCGGCTCGAGGTGCTCAGCAGCTCGTCGCTCGTGAACACAATTTCCTGGCCGAACCGCAACTCGGGATGGTCCAGGGTCCCTCCACCCGACAAGTTCTGTGCGTAGAAGTCGTTGACGCTTCGCGCAAGATCCGGGTGGTCGGTAGCGAGACTTGGGTATTGCGCTCGCAGTCGCTCGATATTCCCCTTCATAATGCGGACGCCCCCGGAGGTGCCCGTCGGGTCGTTGTGAGAAAGTATTTTGCGCGTCGCCTCGTCAGGTGCCTGCTCTACGAGCGTCTTGAAGCCGTTCTTGATCGCGGGCGGAATGCGCTCCTTGAACGTGCCCGCTGCGTTATTGTTTCCCGACAAACGCCGTTTGAGCGAACCCAAGAATCCTAATGAGTGCCCCAGAAAGGCGCCGGGATCGTGCCGATTCATGGACCGGCGCGGTCCTTCAGCATCGCGTTGCACGACGGGGCCCATCCAACTCCCGTGCTCCTCCAGTTTCAGGAAGAGCCGCTCCTCGTCGAAGCCTGTCGCCTGGTGTGCCGGGATCCGCCCATACAACAGAGTGCCTTTACCTTTGGGGAAACTGACGAGTCCGGGATCGTGCGGGTCGAGATCGACTCCCCGGTGGGTGCCGCCTTCGATATCCTGCAAGGCTTCGAGATGGGAAGATGGGCGCTGATAAGCTTCGACCGAGGAATCCAGAAATTGGCGAATACGCCCACCCGGATCGGGGATAGTCATGGAGCCACTATCGAAACCGGTACGCATTTTCTGTTCGCCACGAGCATGCAGGAAAAACATGATGTTTGAAACATCTTCCTTGGTCGCGGCGCGGCCGATATCTTCTCCCCGGGATAACCTGTCGATCAGCTCCGCTCCGGTATTGACTTTTTCCTGTAGTTGTAGTCTGACCGTCTCCGGATCCGTGCCTTTGGCCACCTTTGGCATTCCGGCCGTGTTCCATTTGATCGGCTCGCCACCAGGCGGAACCATGACCTCCAGCTGTGCAGGAAGATTTGTATTGGCCAGCTTGCTGTAGATCGCCTTGCCCGCCTTGTACAGGCCATAGAACGGGGCCGCGACAATACCCGCGGCAAGTCCGACCACGCCTCCCACAATGCCGGCCAGGATTCCACCCGCGACTTTCAGCCCGTAGACCGCTTTCGCACCCGCGCTGACGTCTTGCTTAAGCTCGGCGATCGTCGGGGGCTCCGGCAATTCGCGGGCGCCCTCGGCACGCGCAACGGTCGGAAGTCGCAGACCTTGCGCACCGTGAACCCCACCAGTAGCTGCGGGGATTACCGGTTCCAGACCGGGATCCAGACCGGGCCTGCCAATTCCGAGATCGTGAACATTGAGACCTTCACCCATGTGATTCTCACTCCTCGAGTTGCTGGAGCTAGTACTCTCCAACCTTCGAAATACAGCCCAACGTCTAGACCCGAATCGAACCTTTGCCCACGGAGGGCGTTCCGGAATCTTCGGTTTCCCGATTTCGTACTTCGATCTTCCGCATCCAATGATCGGCTACGTTAATAATCTTCGCGACGATTTCAGCGAATTGGACGCCATCTTCCAAGGGAAGTTCCACGAGGTAGCTCAAGGCGTACAGCCCTGACTCTGCGTCGATGCCCAAGGTAGCGCCTTCGGTCGCATTCCAACAGTAGTTTGCGCTCAGGAGTTCATACATGAGCAACTCGCGGCCACCCGACTCCGCGGCGGAACCCAAAGGGACATTGATAAAAATCGCGTTGAGCCGCTGATCCTCCAGAAAGAACAGCAGGTCGACTTTTCCCTTGTAGTTCAGGGCGGCTTCGTTATTCTCGTCAAATTCCAGGGGTTCCAGTTCAAGCGCCTCGGAAAGTTCCGCCAGCAACCGATTCCCTTCTGCGCGAGGATCCATTTGTTAACTCCTCCTTGAAAAACGTACGAACAGTTTACTAAACAAGCTCTTGCAGCCATGCAACTTCAATCCCGCGCATCGAAGCCGGTACAAGCCGCAAATCGAAATCCTACGACTGTTGCACCGCCTCTTCCACGGTATCGTGCACGGGAATTACACTTGAGAGCCTTGCGAGGTCGAATACTTCCTTCACCATCTTATCCGGGGCGCAGAGCACAAAGCGGCCGCCGTGTTGCTGGGTCTCTTTGGCGAGCATGAGGATCCCTCGCAGACCCGCGCTGCTGATGTACGGCACGCCGGAGAAGTCGATTACGTAAGATCCAGTGGCGTCACCCATCAACCGGCGTGACTCGCTGACAAAATGCTCCATCGTCAACCCGTCCAGGCGGCCTACCAGCTCGATCACCGTGTGCGTATCTATGTCGCGCCCCGTTACATTCAGATTCATCAAGAAAACTCCTGACGCGTACTCGCCGCGCCAATGCTAGACCGGAATCGGCAACAAAACGGATTCTAGCCGTTGCCCAAGTATTTCATGCGTTTTCTCAGGCGAAAGACGTTCCAGCCATCTTCGTAGGCATATTCAAATTCGTCACTCAATTCTCGAACGAAATAGAGACCCAAGCCGCCGACGGAACGCCCCTCCAGGTCAGCCGAGAGATCGGGGTCACCCAGTGTCCGCGGGTCGAAGGGAGCACCTTCATCGCTGACGCGCAGCGTGACGAAGTCGTCGGTCGTGGTCATTTCGATTTTCACCAGAATCGGCGTTTCGCCAGAGGGCTTGGCATGCTCGACCAAATTGCTTACCAGTTCTTCCAGAATCAGGTTCAGTTGACCGGCTACGGTATCGGTAAGGTTTCGGCGGCGGCATACGTCCGCAATCCATTCGGCAACGACCACCAGCGCTTCCCGATTCGCGTGCAAGTCCAACCGATCGGAATTCGTCATAAGGAGCCCTCTTCGAAGTACCTGACACCTCTCGTAGAGCTTGGCCACCGGTGATTTGAAAGGATACACATTCTATAATGGCGTTTCACGTCCATCATTTACCGTTCGAGGCGTCCTATGAGTGCTGGAAGTACAGAAGCAAATACCGATGACGACACCGCATCACGGGGGGCCGCTCCATTTCTGTTGGCCGTGGAGGGACGTGCATGGGTCCGGCGGGGTTGCGTAGCCGCCGCTTGGGAGACATTCCGCGACGAGTGCCCCGACCCGGTGGAATCCAGGATCGCAAGATTGCTGCTTCGGTACCGGGTGCTCCGCCGATTGTTCACCCTGCGCGACGGCCGAGGGCTGCTGGCCGCAGGCGGCCTTTGCCTTATCCAACTCCCGGTTTCTTCCGAAAATTCGTTGACCGTCCGACTGGACCGCCTAATCGCGTTCAGCGATTCCTTGGCTTTTCGCAGCCGGTTTATTCGACGGATTCCGATGTCCGGAGCCGGAGGGTGGCATTCGGCCACGCTTTCCGGCGACGGGTGGGCCGTCGTTGGGGCGATGGGAGACCCCATTGTACTGCGGCCGGCGAACATTTCGGACATGCCAACCGCGAGCGAAGAGTTGGATCTGGACCCGGACTCCGCTCTCGCGTGGTCGGGCAACGCTGAATTACGCTTCACGCTTCGGCGGCTTTCGTGGTTCACCATGCTCTCCTTTTCCGGATACCGGGAAACCCGGTTAACGTTGAGCGGTTACAAGGCCGTGTGGCTCGATGCCAGCGCATCGCCCCGTCCTATACACCAGATCTCCGCGCGAACGGCGCCGCGAGACCAAACGCCCAAGGGCTAAGTCGTATCACCTGATACTCCCCTTGGGTTATATCGAAGCATCAATACGGTGATATCGTCCGACTGCGCCATCTCTCCCGAAAATCCCTTGACATCCGCCCTCAGTGCCGTAACAAGGTTCTTGCATGAAGAAGAAGTTTCCTGTGCAAGTAAAGCCTCCATGCGTTCCTGTCCATAGAATCCGTCGGGGCCCTCCGCTTCGATGATGCCGTCCGTGTACAGGAGAACACCATCTCCGGCCGAAAGCTGAATCGTCGAGGTTTGGTATTGCGTAGCGGGATCCGGACCAACGAGAAATCCCGCATTATTGGGGAAGGTCTCGACGGCCGATCCGCGCAACAGATAGGGGGGCATATGACCCGCGTTGGCGAAACTACACTCGCCACTCTCCAAATCGATGACCGCACAAAAGAGGGTTACAAACATCATCGCGTCATTCTCTTGTGCCAAAGCCCGGTTGGCATGCGAAAGCGCCGCGCCGACATCGGCGTGGCTCAGATGGAATCGCAGGTAGGTGCGGGCAAGACTCATGAACAGCGCCGCGGGAAAGCCCTTGCCGGACACGTCTCCGATGACCACAAAGAAGCGGCGCTTATCCAAGAATCCGAAGTCGTACAGATCGCCGCCGACTTCGCGTGCCGGTTCCATTAACGCGTAAATCTCAAGGCTCTCGGCACCCACATCAAAGGTCTTGGGTAGCAACCCCATCTGAATAGCGCGCGCTGCGCGGAGGTCACTTTCTACTCGCCCTCGTTCTTCTGCAGCCTCTTGGAGCGCTTGAACGTGTTTCTTGAGTTCGGCGGTCATCGTCGTGAACGACCTGGCGAGCTGAGCAATCTCGTCAGATCCTTGAATATGCGGCACGGGCGCGTCCAGATTTCCTTCCGCCACATGACGTACGGCGGTTTCGAACCGCCGGATCGGGGTGCTAATCGCCCAAGCAATCACCCAGGCAAGCAACGCCAGCACGATCAAGGCAATACCGCCGTAAAATAGCTGAGTCGTGGCCATAGCGTAGATCTGGCTACGCAGATAGCCTTGCGGGTATACGACACCGATCGACCAATTGGATTCCGGCACCGGCGTGTACGCCAACCAATGGGGTGCTTCGTCCTGCAGATCGAGCCAGTCAATGACCCCAGATTCTCCGGAAACGATCTCATGACCGAGATCCCGAAGGTCTGGCCGATTCAACTTGTCCGCAAGGGTGAACAGGGATTCTTGCAAGACGTAATTCGGGTTCGGATGGACGATAAAGACTCCCTTTCCGGAGACGAGGAATACGTATCCTCCTTCAATCACGTTCAGGGATTCGCAGATTCGCTTCAGCGCATCGAGATGCAAATCGGTACCAGCCACGCCGAGAAAGTCGTCTCCCCGCTCGATGGAAACGCCATACGAGACCATGGGAGCGTCTTCTGCCGGACCGAAATAGGGATCGGTCCAGGCCGAGCCGGTTTCTGCAGCCAGCGCGAACCAATCATATTGCCGATACGCGCCACGGGCATAGATATCGACATCGTTGAGATCTTGTACGGCGATCTGCTGGCCCTGCCGGTGCGCGAGCGGGAGATACGGTTCCCCGTCCTTCTCGTTGAGATAGATCCCGACTCCCGAGAGAGAATCGTGAGTTTCCAGACTTCGAAGCACGAGGTTTTCCAGTTCGCCGCGCGACGAGTTCGCATCGGTTGCGCTCAGTGATAATTGTTCCGCGACTGTCTGAGCGTTTTCGAGCAC
Source organism: uncultured Nitrospiraceae bacterium (assembly GCA_964632865.1). Classification (GTDB taxonomy): domain Bacteria; phylum Hydrogenedentota; class Hydrogenedentia; order Hydrogenedentales; family SLHB01; genus JAHDWY01. Next base: position 132 of record CAZWDH010000236.1, on the reverse strand, counting down.
ATTGGCTATCTGTGAACTCAGCGTTTCGGCCTGGGTACTGCATCGAGCGCGTATTTCGCGAGACAGCGCCTCGTGAATGCTTTGGTGGTCGAAGTACGTCAAGACCAACAGAAGACAACCGCCTCCTCCAAG
>CAZWDH010000235.1:3788-11411 GCA_964632865.1 uncultured Nitrospiraceae bacterium | reverse complement strand
GCCGAACGCCTCCATGCTCGAAAAGGCCACGTGCACAACCGATTCGTTCGCCTGATCGCGTCCCACCCGTGCTTCTGCGATTCGGGTGCGGGCGGTTTTGACAAACTGCGGAAACGTCAGCGTATCCGCCTCCGCAACGACCGCGGTTGTCAGCTCATCCTCCGGCAGCGCCACCGCGATACCGATGTTGGTATGGCGATAGAGCCGCACGGAATTTACATCGAGCACGACCGACCGGAACTTGGAGTGGTGGGCAATGGCCTGTACGATGCACCATGCCACCAGCAGCGATCGTGACGGCACACCGTCAAATGACTCGGCATGCGATTTGAACCACTCGTGCGCGGTCTCGATGGGCGTCCACGGCACCTCCACTTCGATCGTGCCCGGCACGACTTGTTGCTGCGCGCGGGTCAGGCGATAGAAGAGCGTGCGCTGCCGCGACGACATGGCCACGTCTTCAAACTCCGCCGCATGTGGTTCCGCATCATCTTCGTTTCGCTCCGCGAGGTACGCGTCGATATCGTCGGGGAGCAGCCGTTTCCCTGCGGCGGGTACGGTTTGGAGTTCCTCATCGGATAGTCCGAGCTTTCGCGCGTAGACCCGCGTGCGCGGCGGAATCACGTTGCGCACGCGGGATCCGGGTGCATTTACGGGTCGTTTGGGTGAAATTGATGCCGTCTGTTCGGGCGCAACGGCCTCCGCCAGGTCCACGGGGTCGTTCGTTTCGATGGTAGCTACCACATCGCCAATTCCTACGATGGCGTCAATCTCGACCGACCACGCGTCGAGGGTGCCGGCGCAGGGCGACTCCACTTCGGTGACGGCCTTGTCCGTTTCCATTTCGTAGACGGGTTCGTCGCGGGCGATCGTGTCGCCGGGCTTCTTCAGGAGGCGCACGATACGTGCTTCCTGCAAGCCTTCGCCCAGTTGGGGCACCCGCATTTGATACATCGCCATCCCGCACTTACTCCATCGTCTCGCGAATCGCCGCCAGTACCCGAGGCACGTCCGGCAGCGCGGCATACTCCAGAGTCGGATGATATGGCATGGGGATGTCCGCGCGCGCGACCAGTTGTGGCGGCGCGAGGAAGAGATCCCAGCGGGCCGGGTCGGACGTCATCTCGGCGATGATGGCCTGGCCGAATCCGGTGGTGCGGGTATCTTCATGGACAACGACCAAGCGTCCCGTCTTTTCGAGGCTTTGCGCGATGCATTGCCAGTCGCATGGCACGACGGTGCGGAGATCGATGATTTCGCAGTCGATCCCTTCGGCCTCCGCCTGCTCCGCCGCCTCCAACACAACCTCCATGCAATTTCCGTAGCTCACGACGGTCACGTCTCCACCGGCGCGGCGAACAGCGGCCTTGCCAAACGGTAGACCTACGAGTGCCTCTCCTGCGGCCACGCGCTGCCGGAAGATATGCTTCGGCAACAGGATCATCGAAGGATCGTCGCCATGAATCGCGCTCCACAGCAGGCCCGCCGTATCCTCCGGCGTACTGGGAATGGCGATTCGAATGCCCGGGATGTGGGCCAACAACCCTTCATTACTCTGGCTATGCCACAAGGCCCCGCCCGGCAAATAAGCGCCATAGGTGGCAACGATCGTAAGCGGGCAGGACCAAGCCCCGTTCGAGCGCCAGCGCAAACAGGACGCATGACTCATGAGCTGGTTCAAGGCAGGCGGCAGGAAGTCGATGAACTGCAATTCAAACACGGGCCGCATACCGGCAGCCGCCATTCCAATTCCGGCACCGACAATCGTCGCTTCAGCGAGCGGCGAATTGACGACACGCCCCGGGAACTCTGTTGAAAGCCCCTTGGTTAATCCGAAGACCCCGCCGCGCGGGTCCGCGATGTCTTCGCCGAAGAGTTGCACGCGCGGATCCGACGTCAAGGCCGCGCGCAAGGTCTCGTTGACCGCCGCGACCATGGTCGTCTCCTCGCCCAGGCGCACCGGCAAAGCCGGGCTGGATGCGGACGGTCCAAAGACATGGGTCTCGATGGTTTTGGGATCAGGTTCGTTTGCGCGCTCGGCGCGTTGATAGTCGTCATCCACCTGCGCGACGATTTCCGCCTGAATTGTTTCCCACTCCGCGGCGGAAATCAGCCCGCGTTCAATGCAACGCTTGGCAAGTTGGTCAATGGGATCACGGCGAGACATGGCTTCGATCTCGTCCGCGGGCCGGTATACGCGATGGTCATCGGACGACGTATGCGAACACAAGCGGTCCAATTCGCACCACAACACGGTGGGGCCTTGTCCGGCTCGCGCCCGTTGAATGGCTGCGCCGCCCGCCTGGAAGACGGCAAGGGGATCGCGGCCGTCCACAGGAACCACGTGCGCATCGTTCAGTGCGCGCAGATTGTATGGCGTGAGATGCGCCGTGGGCGTACTGATGCCGTAGCCGTTGTCCTCGACTACGAAGATGACCGGAAGTTGCTCCTGCAACGCGAACGCCACGGCCTCGTAGTACTCGCCCTGGCGCGTCGCGGCATCGCCGATGGTGCAAAGCACGACGCCGTCACTTTGATTCAGCTTGAATGACCACGCGGTACCCACGGCCGGCAAACACTGCGAGCCCGTGGGCGTCGCCACGCTGAACACGTTGAGCGCGCGGTCGCTGTAGTGGCCCGGCATCATACGGCCGCCCGAACTCGACGCCGCCCGGGCATAGTAGGCAAGCGCCAAGTCGTAACTCGAGATGCCCCGCGCCAACGCGAGCGGCCGGTCGCGATAGTATAGATACAGGTAATCTTCCGGCTTCAGGTGATACGCCAGCGCGGCGAGCGGCTCATGCCCCATCGCCGAAACCTGAAACCAGCCCTTCCCCTGACGCAGAAGCACGCCTTCCCGGCGGTCGCTTTCGCGCGACAAAAACATCGATTTCAGAAAATCTACTTCAGGTAGTTCGCGCACGTGTTCGGTTAGAAGTATGGATTCATTACTCACGGGATTTGGATCCGCTTTCGCGTTCGACGGTCTGCTTTTCATCCGGAAAGACTACTCACACCGCGTCCAAGTTTCCAGCGTCAATCAGCAACGACAGACCTACCGTACGGTATTGCGCGGGAGCTCCGCATCGTATCGTTCGTTCATGCCGGAAGCTTCCAGGGCGCGCGGTACTCGCGTGCCAGCATCGTACGCGCTTCCGCGTCGTTCGGAAACGACTGACTCTCCACATCAAATTCCAGACGCCGATTGAGCAAGGCCGTGATGTTGCCGAGATGACAGAGCACGGCGCTCTTGTGGCCGGTCTCCATGGATGCGGTCGGGATCGCGTTGCCCCGAATCGAATCGGCGAAATTCTGCGCGTGCGCGATGTCGAGTTCGGAGGATTCGTGCCCGACTGGATCGCCATCCTTGGGATAAAAAGTCCAGCCACTCCGGTCGATCACGATGCTGCCGTTCTCGCCGCCAATCTCAACGCCGCTGCGGCGTCCGTTCACTGCATACGTTGTCCACAATCGCTGTTCCCAGAGCAGGGTCAAGCCGGGATACTCGTACAACACCGTCTGGGTATCCGGCCACTCCTTGTCGTCGTGAACCACGTAAGTGCCGCCGGCGCCGGAAACCGCCGTGGGCAATTCGACGCCCGCGAGCCACCGGGCGACGTCGAGCCAGTGGGCGCCCCAGTTGCCCATTTCGCCCGTACCGAAGTCGCGGAGCCAGTGCCAGTTGTAGTGGCAGAAATTCTCGTTGTAGGGCCGCTCGGGACCAGGCCCCAGCCACAGGTCATAGTTCATCGTCTCAGGGGGATTGGAGTCGGGCGCCTTCCGCACAACGTCGCGATCATGCGTGATCCACGCACGCGCGAACCCTATCGTTCCCAAGCCGCCCTCGTCGATGAAGGACTTTGCATCGATGAAATGCTGACCGCTGCGTTGCTGCGTTCCTACTTGCACCACGAGGTCCGAATGACGCTGTTGAGCCGCGACCATCGCCTTGCCGTCATCGATGCAATAGGACGCCGGCTTTTCGGTATAGACATGTTTCCCCGCATCCAGCGCGAGACACGTGATCAGCGCATGCCAGTGATCGGGAGTGGCGTTTACCACCACATCCACGTCCTTGTCCTCGAGAACGCGTCGAAAATCCTGTTCGGCCTTTGGCGCTTGGTCAAGCTTCTTCTCCAGGTTCGCACCAGCCTCGTCAATCATGGCCGTATCGCAATCGCAAAGCGTCACGATGTCGAAAGCGCCGGTGGCGATAAGGCTGGATGCAACCTGGTGGCCGCGGTTGCGGCAACCGATGATGGCCGCGCCCAGGCGTTCATTCGCTGCGGCGCGCGCCGGACCTGAGAATGCCGCCGCTGTCGCGGTCGCAGCCGTCGCATGCAAGAACGTTCTGCGGGAAACGAGACCCATAGCTAACCTCCCTCGTTTGCGTTTATAACTCCGGTCTTCTGCATTACCCGTGATGCGTGCGCGTCGCGTAAGCAACGGCCCAGTCATGCAATCATTCACGACTGGCTTTTTACGAATTCCTCCAACTGGAAATCTTCCGGCGTGCATTGCGGCCTTAACCGGCCGGTCAGTTCTCCCGCGGCGATCAGCGCGCGCGTAACGAGTTTGTCTCCTGCGCCCAGTCCGACATAGGTTGCTGAAGTGCCGCCGTACCCGCCTGCGGCGGCATCCTTGATCGTGGGAAAGTAGATATGAAAGTCGTTCGCATAACCGACGAGCAACGTATCGCGCACGGGCGACTTGGACTTTAGGTCCAGTTGGAACTGCACAAACAACTCGCCCGGCATGAAGGCGAGGGCAAGATCGTCGTTGATGGTCAGCACGGAAAGCGGCACGCGCAGATCGGCGTCCAGATCGTCGAGATACCGGTCGAACATCCCGCCATACACCGCTCGAAATACTTCCTGTTGTTCCGGATCCTGAAAGTCCCATCGCGTACCGACTTCGACCATCTCCTCCCGATAGGCGAGGCGCGGCTGCGCGATGTCGGCGGCAGTGATCTTGGGCAACGCACTGAGGATCGCGGTCGCACACTCCTTTCCGACCGCGCGCATGGCGTCCACACCGCCATCGCTCAAGGGGGTCTTGTCGAGGTAGGGGTTGATATCGCCCGCGCCGCCTTGAAGAAACAGGCATGGCGCGCCCGTTTCTTGCTCGACCGCCCGATACATCTCGCCGACCCAATCGGCGGTGATTTCCCGGTTGTCTGAACCCAGTACCACCGGATGACACGCGAAATGGACGAGTGTGGCAAACCGCGAACCGTCCGGTCGCTCGAACGCGATGATGGTCGCCTCAGGATCCACCGGCGACGTGGGCATGCGCTCTGCGTTTCGCCACAGCATAAGACATCGTCCGTCCTCCGTAATGATCCGACGGTTGTGGCCGATGTCAAACGCGGTATGCCCCAAGCCAATTCGCACGGGCTCCAAGCTCGTAACGGCATCGTCGATGGAGTCTCCGAGCCGGGTCTCGATCATTGTCGCGTGGGGGGCGGAATCGTCCTCCATTACGGGCCCGCCGTGGGTGTGGGACGCCGTGAAGACAACGTGGGTAACGCCTTTCGCCGCGGCGCGTTCGCGAATGCGATCCATGGCGGGCCGCGCAGGCACCCGGCCGAGGTCCATGGTGACAACCGCGACCGTTTTATCCCCGGCCTGCAGCACGAGCGCCTGGGCTTTCAAGGCGTCCAGCGCCCCGGTCGACGGACCCGATCGGTCGCTGTATCCCCACATGGGAACTTCCGCTTCGGGAGTAATATCGCGCGCCCCAATTCCTGCCAGCATCACACCTCCTCCCATTTGCGGCCCCCTTTCCGTATCAGCAGACGCTGCTCCCGCGACCGCGAGCGCGGCAGAAGTCTTGATAAACGTGCGACGCGATACCGTGTACATGGCTTCTCCCCCTCATTCGGCGGATTCTGGGCTCCAGGATATTCTACGAAACCTGTCCCACCGTTTCCCAGGGTCACGCGACGGGTGCTATACTGACGCGCTGCTGCCAAGAGCACGTCCGCAAGTTACTTTCAGAGACAGTAGAACGGGATCGGGATCGGAAAGCTCTTGCACTTCCAGCTTCGATACCGATAGCGATACCGATCCCGATAGCGATTTCAGGAAACGTCTGTGGTTGCAAACGTTTGTTGCCGTTCCGCCACGGCGGTGGTGTTGTCCGCTGCAGAAATGGTACCTGGAGGCACGAGGAATGCCGGTAAGCACATCCGTTCATATCACGCATTGCCTTCAATACATCATCTCGCTCGGCCCCCGGTCCATCCTGGACGTAGGCTGCGGGTTCGGCCTGTGGGGCTTCCTATGCCGGGAGTATCTTGATGTCATGGAAGAGCGCGTGCAACCCGAGGCGTGGCGAATCCGCATCGATGGTATTGAATTGTTCGAACCGTATATCCAGACACACCAGCGTGCCTTATACACAAACGTCACGATCGGCGATATCCGGGAACTGGCTCCGAACGTGGACCAATACGAACTCATTATTGCCGGAGACGTCATCGAGCACTTGGACAAAGAGGACGGCGAACGGGTCATTGAGCAGCTCTACGAGAAGGCGACCCGGGCACTGCTCGTGAACATTCCCCTGGGAGATGGATGGGATCATCCGGAACGGCATGGGAATCCCGGCGAGCTGCATCGAAGCCAGTGGACGCCCGAAGACTTCCTGGCGTATCCGAATATCGCCCAGATGTTTGAGTTGCCGGCAGGGGCCTACGGGAGCTTTTTCTGCCCCAAGGATTGCACGGTCGAACAACGTGTAGAGGGGTTGCTTCAGGCCGCGGATTACGCCCGTTCGTCGGGGCATGTGGAGAAAGCGCTCGGGCAGTTGCAGCAAGGGCATGCACTCGATTCGAAGCATCGCGACACCATTTTGTTCTTGTCGGATACCTTGCTCGCGGCGAGGCGATACCCCGAGGCGGTACAAGTTTTGGAAGAAGCGGTGCAACGCGACCGCGAGTTCCATTTCGCCTTTCTCGCCCTCGCGCGCATCCTGAAAATCCTGGGACGAATCGATGAAGCCCGATTCTACGCGCAGTCGCTGCTGGACAATTCCGTGGTCGGGGAGGACGTGCGCACACAGGCGCGTGCCGTGCTGGAGTCGTAAATCATCCGTCGCGAGCGATCCACTCGCCGATGGCGCGTATCGCGTCGCCGGGGACGGTATGTCCCTCTTCGTGACGGAAACGCTCCACGCCGATCCCCCTGCCAACCAATTCCGATTCGGCCTCCTCGGCTTTTTCGACCGGGACCAGCGGATCGTTCTCGCCATGCACCAGCAGCACGCGGAACGGAGCGACCGTCTCAAGACAGTCCTGCACGTCGCTCGGCAGATCCGCGCCGCACGCAATGACGCCACGAACCGGAACCGCGCCCGAAACGGCGAGCCGATACGCCATGGCGCCGCCCTGGCTGAACCCTAGAACGTAGATGCGGTTGTGGTCGAACGATTCGCGCTCCTGTAGCTGCGCAATCAGCCGGGTCATATACCCGATGAAATCGCGAATGGAGTTCTCCTTCTCATAGATGGTCAGCCAATTGCACCCGACTTTCTTGGGATCGAGTTGCATGTAAATCTGGTGGGGACCCTGCGGCGCGGCCAGCAAGATGCCTTGCTCCCGTATCGACGCCAGGGATCGAG
>CAZWDH010000235.1:2488-3688 GCA_964632865.1 uncultured Nitrospiraceae bacterium | reverse complement strand
CCCTGCGGCGCGGCCAGCAAGATGCCTTGCTCCCGTATCGACGCCAGGGATCGAGCGAATCCCTTGCACTTCTGCCCGTAGCCGTGCAAGGCTATGAGCAACGGCGGCGCCGATGACGGGGCGGGTTCCGGACGCAACACGGAATAGTACACCGTGAAGTTAATAGCCAGAGGCTCAACATTGATGTCGGGTATCACGCGAAATTTGCTCCAAACGTTGATGCTTTGCGGAGTCCGATTACTTTGAATTCCATCGTATCCAACCCTTACTCCAATGACGAAATCCCCTGGGTCAAGGGAAACCTGCACTCTCATACCACGAACAGCGATGGCAAACGAAGTCCCCAGGACGTGGTGGATACCTATGCCGCCCGGGGTTACGGATTCCTGACCATCAGCGATCACGATTACTTGACCGACCCGGCGACCCTTCGCGATCACGGGATGACTCTAATTTCCGGCAACGAAGTTACGGCCAAGGGCCCGCACGTGCTGCACATCGGCGCCTCACAAATCCTCGATCCGGATCCCGACCGCCAAACGGTACTCGACCGGATTGTCGATTCAGGAGGACTCGCTATCATCGCTCATCCCAACTGGGAAGATGATTTCTCGCACTGTCCCCAGACCGCGCTGGAATCCTGGAGTGGTTACATGGGGATTGAAATCTACAACGGCGTCGTCCGCCGGTTGACTGGAAACCCTCTTGCCACGGATCGGTGGGACCGCTTGTTGGGTCTTGGGCGTCGCGTGTGGGGATTTGCCCATGACGACAGCCACCGCGCCGGCGATGACGAGGTGGCCTGGATCATGGTGCAGACGGAGTATCGCGATGGGGCAGCGATCATGTCGGCGATGCGCGAGGGGCGCTTCTATGCCAGCACCGGTGTCGAGATCGAAGGTATCCGCGTGTGCGGAAATACGATCGCCGTGCGAACACGCAACGCGCAACGGATTGTCGTCCATTCCGATTTTGGCCGCCGCCAAGCGGCCGTAGATGATTCGTGTATCGCGTTCACCGTCCCGGAAACGGGCGCGATCACGTACGTGCGCTTCGAGTGCTGGGGGCCGGGTGACGCGATGGCGTGGACGCAACCGTTCTTCCTGAAGCCCTAACCAATTCTCCCTGGTACGCAAGTGCGCACGGCCTACCAATCCGTATGTTCGGGATGAAAAATCCAACCATATTGTAGGTATCACT
>CAZWDH010000235.1:0-2478 GCA_964632865.1 uncultured Nitrospiraceae bacterium | reverse complement strand
CCTCCCACCTAACACATTGCAAACAACACGAAAGCAGGCACATAGCCCGCGACGCTCCCTTTGGCAGGTTCCCTTGGCATAGGCGTTGCTTACATTGGTTAATCTCTTTCGGGCGTGCCCCGCTCGGAGGGGTGGCGTGCGCGACCGGGGCGAGGTGCGGGAAACTCGATTTCTTGAGGTTACCCGAAACCCTTCGTTATACTGCCAATTCCGTCGTAGTACCACGAAGTGTGCCGGAACAACGCATGATGAAGGGGAAGGCAAAGTGAAAAAAGTAGAGGCGATTGTAAAACCGTTCAAGCTTGAAGAGGTCAAGGAAGCGTTGGCCGGCGTTGGAATTCAAGGACTTACCGTCTCGGAAGTCAAAGGATTCGGACGCCAGAAGGGGCACAAGGAGCTGTACCGCGGCGCCGAATACGTCGTGGAGTTCCTGCCCAAGGTCAAGCTCGAGATCGTCGTCAACGACGACAAGCTGGAACAGGTGGTCGAAGCCATCGTGAAAGCGGCATCAACGGGCCGCATCGGTGATGGCAAGATTTTCGTCTCCCCCATCGAGGAAGCGATCCGGATTCGCACCGGCGAGTCCGGCGATATTGCCATCAGTTAGCTCCCGCCTGTAGCCCGGAGCGATGCGTTGGCTCGATAACACCGTTAGGTACGTACGGAGGACAAAATGCGGAAAGATCTCAGTCCAAAAGATGTGGTCGACCTCATAAAGAAGGAAGAGGTCAGGTTCGTCGATATCCGGTTCATGGACTTCCCGGGTTTGATGCAACACTTCTCGATCCCGGCCCGTGAATTGAGCGAGGATACCTTCGAGGATGGACTCGGGTTCGACGGATCGAGTATCCGGGGCTGGCAGGCCATCAACGAGAGCGACATGCTCGTACTGCCGGATCCCAAGACGGCGACCATCGACCCCTTCTCGGAAATCAAGACTCTCATTTTGTACTCCAACATTCTTGACCCGATTACGAAAGAGCGCTACAGCCGCTGCCCGCGTTGCATCGCGCAGAAGGCCGAAAACTACATGGTCTCGACCGGCCTTGCCGACACCGCGTATATGGGGCCGGAGGCCGAGTTCTTCGTATTCGACAACGTCCAGTACGACATCAACTCGAATTCGGCGTTCCACGTGGTCGACAGCGTCGAAGGCATCTGGAACAGCGGCCGCGACGAAGAGCCCAACCTGGCGTACAAACTTCGCCACAAAGAAGGGTACTTCCCCGTGCCGCCGTCCGACTCCCTTCAGGACCTCCGCAACGAGATGGTTGACACCATGCTCAAGTGCGGCCTGAATGTGGAATGCCATCACCACGAAGTCGCTACCGCCGGACAGTGCGAGATCGACCTGCGGTTCGACAGCCTCACGCTCATGGCCGACATGATGACCATGTACAAGTACATCATCAAGAACACGGCGAAGGCGCACAACAAGACCGTCACCTTCATGCCGAAACCGCTCTACGCGGACAACGGCTCCGGGATGCACACCCATATCAGCCTTTGGAAAGGCGGCAAGCCGCTCTTTGCAGGAGACAAGTACGCCGGTCTGAGTCAGGAAGCTTTGTGGGGCATCGGCGGTCTGCTCAAGCACGCGCCCGCGTTGGTTGCGATCACGAACCCCACGGTGAACTCGTACAAGCGCCTCGTGCCGGGCTACGAAGCCCCGGTCAACCTGGCCTATTCGAGCCGCAACCGTAGCGCCTGCTGCCGTATCCCCATGTACTCGCCCAGCCCGAAGGCCAAGCGCATCGAGTTCCGTGTGCCGGACCCGTCCTGCAACCCGTACCTCGCGTTCTCGGCGCTGCTCATGGCCGTTATCGACGGTATCCAAAACAAGATCGATCCGGGTTCCCCGATGGACAAGGACCTGTACGACCTGCCGGCCGAAGAAAAGGCCCTCATCCCGCAGACGCCGGGAAGCCTGGGCGAAGCGCTGGACGCCCTGGAGAAGGATCACGAGTTCCTGCTCCGCGGGGATGTGTTCACGAAAGACGTGATCGACACGTGGATCAGCTACAAGCGGGATAAGGAAGTGCTGCCCATGAGCCTGCGCCCGCACCCCTACGAGTTCTACTTGTACTACGACGTCTAGGCCGTAAACAGCGATACACTGAATCTCGGGGTGGCAACGGATTCGTTGCCACCCCGTTCTTTTTGACTCGACCGCGGCAAGGGACATAGCCGTATCGAAACCCGCCGGACCCGCTGACAGTCCAATTCAATAGACGCATGGCCGGAATCGCCCGTATCTGCCTCGGACCGAGGCGCTGCACAAGGCATAGCAAGGAACAAAAAAAGGGGCCGAAACGCATAAACGCTTCGGCCCACACTCAACTCGCCCGGTCATTCCGGACCGCAATCCGGGAATGGCCGGTAGAATGCGCGATTAGAGTACCTGGTACAGAACGACCAGAATAATCAGCCACCAGATCCAAGAGAACCAGAACATGTTTTCGACCTCCCTTCTAGATG
>CAZWDH010000234.1:2834-11533 GCA_964632865.1 uncultured Nitrospiraceae bacterium | reverse complement strand
TTACCCTGCTTTGCATGGTGGCCATGCGGTTCGTGGTCCACGAACTGGGCGAGCGGGAGCGTGAAATCGCCGGACCACTGGGCCAGGTTGGGGCCATATCCCGCGGCAATCTGTCCGAGTTTCGCGAGTTTTTCATCTACTATATCTTCATGATCTATGTCATGACGCCCGTGTTTTTCCGGGATTTCCGCCGAACCCGCGAATCAATACGTACTGCCGAGTAGCCCGTACCAGACTCCGGCAGGCGCCTCCCCTGCCGTATTTTGCGATCGGGTTTCGCCGGAGTATACTCACCGTCAGCAGATGCCGCTGCAATTGGGGGCAGTCTTGTGAAAGCGGCGCGCACGCTGCGCCAAGGTCTGGCCAGCGCCAACCAGATGCGGGATTAGCCGTAAACGAGGGAGAGCGTCATGGGGAGAGTTTTCACCGTATCGATCATCGTCGTTGTTTGTGGCGCGGCCTGGGCCGGCAAGATTCGCGAAATTACAATCGACGGCGAATTCGACGACTGGCAAAAGGTCCGGTCCCATTTCGACCCGCCCAATGACACCCACGACACGGACCACGATCAGCAATTCGATGTGCCCTTGCCGGTATCCCATACGGATGTAGATCTCCTTGAGTTCAAGATCGCACACGACGAGGAAAACCTCTACGCCTACTTCCGCTCCGGTGGCATCATCGGTCGCACCCAGAATCAGGCCCAGGGGAATCCCGGCCGGTACTACGTGATCGTGACAATTGACGTGGACAACAAGGACGAAACCGGTTACTGGTTGCACGAAGGCGGCTACTACCCGACGACCCCCGGATACGACATGAACATGGAGGTCGAGTTTTACAACGGCGCCTTCAACACGGGGCACTACTTGAATCACGGCTGCCGTAACGAGGCAGACTTTCTGAAAGCCCAACAACAGCAGTCCAATGGCTGGGTCAAACTTCGGCCCGGCACCTACGACTGGTACACCCAATGGGTCTACTGGGATTTCCCGACCGGCTTCCCGAACGAGATCATTCTCCCCAACGGCGCTGCCATCGTATGGGTCCTGGACAAAGGGCCGGTCTATCAGGGCATTATTGAGATTGGCCTGTCCGACGATGGCCACGAGGCCGAGATGAAAGCCCCCTTCCGGGGGTTCTTGGACAGGAAAAACGGCAATCCAATCGTTCGCTTGGGCCGCAGAATCGATGTCTCCTTTTCCCTCGAAGCGAGCGGCGAATTGGCGCCGGGCCGCGAATGGGCTTCGGACACCGCAGACCCCGTGAAGTACCGCCTCGGCAAACGGCACGCAAACAAGTAGGCCGTGGAATCGTGGCACATCACGTGGGGGCGCGTTGCGGATTTTGACGAATGAGGAATTACGGCGCGGCATGGATTGACCAAATTCGGAAGCGTTCCGCACGTTCCGCCATGCCCATCATGAGCTATCCCGGCTTGGCCTTCGCGGGCGGGACCGTCGGGGACGTCGTTACGCGAGCCGATGCCCAGGTCGCGTGCATCCGCGCGCTCAACGAAACCTATCCCACTATCGCCGTGCTCGCGCCCATGGATCTCTCCGTCGAAGCGGAAGCCTTCGGGTGCCGTGTTGCATTTCATGACGACGATATCCCCACGGTTACCGCGCCGTGCATACACTCCCCAACGGACCAGTCGCAACTGTCAGTGCCCGAAGTGGGCGCCGCACGAACCGCCGTCTACCTCGATGCGGCCGAGCGCCTGAGCAAACACTTCAGTGACCGGCCGGTGTTCGCAGGAATGATCGGACCCTTCTCCCTCGCCGTTCGCCTGCGGGACATGACGGAGATCATGCTGGATCTCATGCTCGAACCGGACCGCGTCGCGGACCTCCTCGAACGCTGCACGGCGTTTCAGATCCAGTACGCGCGAGCCTTCAAAACCTGCGGCGCGGGCGGCGTCATCATGGCGGAACCTGCGGCGGGACTCTTGGCACCCGAGCAATGCGAAGCATTCTCATCGCGGTTCATTGCAAGAATTGTCGATGCCGTTCAGGACGAATCCTTCCTCGTCATCCTGCACAACTGTGGTCAAGTAACCCAATCCATCGCGTCCATGGTGGGCACCGGAGTGCGCTGCATTCACGTCGGCAACGCGGTCAACATGCTCGATATCCTCCCGCAGATCCCGGAAACCGTACTGGCATGTGGAAACATCGACCCTGCCGGGGCATTCCGAAACGGAACCGCGGACCAAGTGTACTCGGCCACCGCGAACCTTCTGGACCGCACCCGCGAATTCCCGAACTACGTCCTCTCATCCGGCTGCGACATCCCTCCCGGCACTCCCATCGACAACATCAACGCCTTCTATCGCGCACTGGACGATTTTAACGGCTGAACTTGACTGTGAATCCTCCACCCGGCTCAACCCATCAGGTAGCCGGTCGTATGTTGTGATTGACGTGGAAGAAATTCTGCGGATCGTACCTCGCCTTTACCTCTTGAAGCCGATCGTAATTGTCACCGTAAGTCGCCTGGATTCGCTTCTCACCCTCTTCCATCATGAAATTGACGTAGGAACCACCGGCAGTGTGCGGATGCAAGGCCTCCCAATAGGCGCGCGCCCAATCTGCAATTGCATCGCCATTGTCGGGGTCCGGATCGACCCCCGCGATCACCATCGACCAATTCGCATCGCGATAACTCCACGCCGTCGCGTCGCCGGCCATCCGATGTACAGCGCCGTCGATGGGGTACAGGTGCATGGTCGATTGAGGCGTTGGCACTTTGGCGTACCGGGCGTGAATTGCAATCGCTTCATCCGGGATTTCCCGGACAAAATCGCCCTTCCAATACCACTGATGGCCTGGCGGGTATAGTCCGTCGAACACCTGCTGCAGTGCCGGATACGGCATCGGCCCGACATGATCAAACAATGGCTCCGCCACGTGGCGCGCCGATTCCAGAACCGAATCAGCTTTCCCTTCCGGCCCAAGATAGCTCCACATGAGTCCACAGATATTCTGACCGTGAATAGCCTCGGGAAAAGGCTCCGCCGGCGGAACAGCGCCGACAAGGAAGAACGCGTAAACGTCTTCGGGCGCTCGAGGTAACCAGTCGCGGTACCAGCGCAAGAGCGGCTCAATCTGGTCGAGCGACCAGAACATGGGACCCGCGATAACCGTTTCGACCGGATGCAACTGAAACTCGAAGGAAGTGACCACGCCAAAGTTACCGCCGCCTCCGCGCAAGGCCCAGAAAAGACTCGGGTTCTCGTTCTGACTCGCGTGAAGCAGACGCCCATCGGCAAGGACGATGTCAGCGGAAACGAGATTGTCGATGGTCAAACCGTATTTACGCGTTAAGTAGCCGTGGCCACCGCCTAAGGTCAATCCACCAACGCCGGTTGTCGAGATAATCCCACTGACTGCGGCCAGGCCGAAGGCGTGCGTTGCATGATCGACCTCCCCCCAACAACATCCTGGTTCGACATGTACCCGGTTGTTCTCCGGATCTACGCGGATGCCCTTCATGCGTGAAAGATCGATGACAAGACCGCCGTCCACGAGGGCGAGCCCCGGCCCGTTGTGGCCACCACCACGAATCGCCGTATCAAGTTCGTACGCCCGGCCAAATCTCACTGCCGAAACGACATCCGCGACATCCTCGCACTGGGCAATTACCCGCGGCCGTTTGTCGATCATCGCGTTGTACAGCGCGCGCGCTTCATCGTAGCCGGAATCATCGGGCTGAATGACGGGCCCACGCATCTTGTCCAGAAGTTCGGTCACCTTGAAATGGTCCATCACGGCATCCTCCTTCGTCCATTTCTGACGACTTCGGGATTGCACAACGAGGAACAGAAGCTCTCTTAAACGGAATGGAGATTGGTGCCGGATTATTCCGGGAAATCGTGATGCGAATTCTGTGGTACTCAGCGCGGCTTGCGCACGGCCAAATAGATCTGACCCGCAACCATTGGCACCAGACTGAGCCCAATAACGATTCCCCAATCGCGAACTCCCAGTGGGTGGCTCTTGAGCACCGTCGATAGCCCGGGCATATACACCGCCGCCACGAGCAGTAGAATGCAAATACCGACCGCAATCCAGATCCACCGGTTCTGGAGAATCGCGTTCTTGAAAAGCGTGGAGTCCTTGTCGCGCAGGTTCAGCACGAACCACAGTTTCGACATGCCCAGCGCAACGAAGGACATGGTAATCGCGCGGTCCTCCCCGAGGTTCAGGCCGTACAAGGCCCACGCAAATGCAGCCAATACACAGGCCGCAACGATACTTCCCCAAATGCCAATCGCGATCCAGTGCCTCCGGTCCAGCACCGCTTCCTCGCTCTTCTTGGGTGGATCGTCCATCACTCGGTCGCTGCCCCGCCCCAGTCCGAGGGCCAGCGCCGGAAACACGTCCGTCAAGACATTCAAGTACAGGATCTGCAACGGACGCAACGGAAGTGGTGCTCCTAACAACGAAGCCGTGGCGACGACGAGGATCTCGGCGATATTGGTACACAGCATGAATATGACCGATTTCCGAATGTTCCCAAAAATGATCCGCCCCTGTTTGATCGCGGCCACGATGGACGCGAAGCTGTCGTCCTTCAGCACCATGTCGGCCGCTTCGCGGGCCGCGTCGGTGCCGCGCAGGCCCATCGCCACGCCGATATCCGCCTTCTTCAGCGCCGGGACATCGTTCACGCCATCACCCGTCATGGCCACCACGTGCCCGGCCTCCTGGTAGATCTCCATCAGGCGCAACTTCTGTTCCGGACTCACGCGGGCAAAGATGCGCGTATTCAGAATTCGCTCGCGCGCCTCCCCTGCTACGTCCGTGAAATCTCCCAGATCGCTTCCCGTCAAGACCGTCTGTTCCGGCTCATCCGCTAAACCGGTTTCCAGGCCGATCGCGCGTGCGGTCGCGGGCGCGTCACCCGTCACCATCACTACCGTCACCCCGGCGCGACGGCAGGTGTCCAGAGACTCATACACACCTTCCCGGGGCGGATCCAACAACCCCACCAAGCCCACAAGGCATAGGCCCTCGTACGGGTTTACGCCAAGATCCGGCACGCGCTTCTCCGCCATTGCCAACACCCGCAGCCCGTCCGTGGCCAAGGCCTCGGCCTTCTCTAGCCAGTCCCGTCGCTCCTCCTCAGACAAGCCCGCGGTTTCTTGGCCGGCGGTAGTATATTCGTTACAGACGTCCAGGACCGCCGCTGGCGCGCCTTTCACGGCGACCCTGAATCCATCTTCATCTCCGTGGAGGGTGGCCATCATCTTCACATCCGGGTCGAAGGACTCTTCCCTTTCTTCCGGATACCGCTCGAGAAGCGCTTCCCGTTCAATTTGGAATTGGCGACCTGCGCGAATCAACGCGATCTCCGTCGGATCACCCACCGCCTCTCCGTCAATGTCCAACGCCGCGTTATTGCACAACACGCCGATCTCCAGAACCCGACGCCCCAAGA
The DNA here is from genome assembly GCA_964632865.1 of uncultured Nitrospiraceae bacterium. Classification (GTDB taxonomy): domain Bacteria; phylum Hydrogenedentota; class Hydrogenedentia; order Hydrogenedentales; family SLHB01; genus JAHDWY01. The sequence goes on along the minus strand of CAZWDH010000234.1, from coordinate 6,091 downwards.
CACTCCCCTGCTCCCCGTCACCGTCGTCTTCGACACGGAGCGTGCCTTCCGCAGTGACGATCTGCCGCAGCGTCATGCGGTTCTCCGTAAGGGTTCCCGTCTTGTCTGTGAAAATAACGTCCGTCGCGCCCAACGACTCCACCGCGGCCAACCGATTGATCAAGGCATTCCGCTTCGCCATCAAACGCATACCCCGCGCGAGGGCCAACGTCGACGCAATGGGGAGCCCTTCCGGAATCGCGGCCACCCCGAGGGCGATGGCAGTCTGGATCATCAACACGGTCGGTTGCCCCGCGAACAACCCGGCTAATGCAATGACGGCCGCCGCGACGACGACAAGCACCGCCATGCGTCGGCCCAGGCGCTCCAGACGTTTCTCGAGGGGCGTCACCTCCTCTTCCGCCGACTCCGCCAGCTCCGCAATCCGGCCCAATTCCGTGTCCATCCCCGTGGCTACCACAACCCCCATACCGGAGCCATTCGTAATGGTCGTACCTCGGTACAACATGCTCTTCCGCTCCGCCAGCGACGCCCCCTCCCCCACCGGATCGGCCGTCTTGTAGACCGGCACCGACTCGCCGGTCAGCGGCGATTCGTCCACCTGCAACGCATTGGCTTCCAGCACGCGCATATCTGCCGCCACGAGATCGCCCCCCTCGTGCAAGACAATATCCCCCGGAACGATCTCGTCGATGGGAATCTCTTTCTCGCTCCCCTCCCGGCGAACCCGCGCGGTCGGGCTACCCTTCTCTTGCAGCGCTTCCATGGACCTCACCGCGCGAAGCTCGCTGATAAACCCGATCCCGGCGTTCACCAGAATCACCGCAACGATGGCAATTCCCTCTGCCAGGTGCCCGAGTCCGAACGAGAAGATCGCCGCCACGGTAAGGATGATCGCCAGCGCACTCTTAAACTGATCGTACAGAATGACCCACGCGCGCTTACGCCGGGCTTCCCGCAACCGGTTGGCCCCGTGCCCCTCACGCCGTTCACCGGCACGTTGCGCGTCCAGTCCCTGGCGCGGATCGATGGTAAAATCGCGCAGAACTGTTTCAACCGGGGCGGAGAAGTATGCTTTCGTCTTGGTCGACACAGACGCTCGTGTCCTTCCAGACATGGTGTGCCAGAAATTGGCGGTTCCCTGCGGTGCAACAGATGCTCAAGAGGGATGCGGAGCGACGCTCGAAGTCAGAACATTCAGTCGCGGTCGGCGCTCGGCGCACACGCCGGGCACATGCCGCGCAACTCGACATGACCGGAACGCACCTCGTAGCCCTCGGGGACGGCGCGACCCAATACCTCGCGGTCAAACTCCGCCGCAAACACATCTCGGATTTCGCCGCATCGATCGCAGACGAAATGGTGGTGGGGCATAGGATTCGATTCAAACCGCGCACTGGGAGTCGACGCGCCTACCCGGCCAATGATTCCGCATTCCTCCAGGCTGCCAAGAGTTCGATAGACCGTGTCCAGCGAGATTGTGGGAATCCGCTTGCGGACCCGGGTGTAAACCATCTCCGCACTGGGATGGTCCGTGGCGACCATAAGTTCCCGGAAAATCTCCAGCCTTTGGTGGGTAAGCCGGAGCCCGTTTCGTTTGCACGCGGATACAAACGCGTCCATCCGCTCGTCCATATCCCAAGTTTGAGCAAAGTCAAAGTTCACGATCAATCCACCAACCGCATACTTGCACGTTGCCCATATTATACATCAATTGCCGTGAAGCGTTCGATAATCCAGAGGCATCCGACCCCAAGACGGACAACGTGGCCTAACAAATTCTAAAGCGTAACTGTTACTACAAACAAACTAGACGCCTAATCCATTGATACGTAAAGGCTTGAAAGAAAAGGATCGGATTAACCTGCAAAAACATCTCTTAATCAGCTAAGGTGGTCGCATCCCCATTTCTGGACGGAGTACCACTTGGCCCGCCCAATGGCTTCGAACACGTTGACGAGTTTTGCGCCTGTCAAGATTACCGCACCTTTTGCAGGCACTTGTACGGAATTTCCGAATCATTGGGTAGGATATGATCTTGCGCGCGAAAAAAAACATCGAGACCCCGCTCAAAATATACTCCTCACTTTTCTGCGATTTCCGTGTACAATGCTTGCACTGAGTCGTGAAGTATCAATGGTCCACCCAGCCGGTACGCTGGGACAGGGCGGAGCTTGAATTCCGGCCCGGGGCGGAACATTGTCTCGACAAGACCCGAAGTGCAATTCCAAGAGGCAGTGACTACATGCGGGAAGATTCACTCGTACCCGAAATCCACGACGAGTGGGCTTCGCTCTTGCAGTCCGCGTTCGACTCATGCCCGTTCGGCATCCACGTATACCTTCGCCAGGAGGACGATCTCCTCGTCTTTGTTGGTGCCAACCAAGCCGCGGACACCATCCTCGGCATCAACAATCAGCAGTTTAAGGGCAAGACGCTCGAAGCCGCGTTCCCCGGCCTGAAGGAGACGGAAGTTCCGGAACAATACCGAAACGTCCTTGCCACCGGAAAACCCTGGCGTACCGAACGCGTCGCCTATGACCATGGGGAGATCTCTGGAGCCTACGAAGTTCACGCCTACCAGGCGGCAACCAATTGCCTCCTGGTACTGTTCGCAGATGTGACCGACCGTAAGCGTGCCGAGCAGGCCCGCGCCCAGAGTGAGCGGTACCTGAAAGCCCTGAACATATCGGCCCAGCTCCTGCTCTCCGATCTCGAGGCGGACGTCTACTGCGGATTCACCGAGATTGTGGGTTCCACGTCGGACGCAGCGCGCGTCGCTCTGTACGTGTACCCAGACGAGGACGACGACTCTGGCCATCTGGTCGTCCGCACCATTTGGAATGACCACCGGTCTGAAGTGGCCGAATGCGTATCCAACACCGTCGATCCCCATGCGGCAACCCTTCGAAACTGGCTTGACGAGCTTGTCCAGGGGGAAACTCCGGCCGGCGCGGTGGATAACCTGCCCGACGCGCGCAGATCCTTGTTCGCCTCTTCCGATGGATATTTCGTTGTGCTGCCCCTCAACGTCGGAGACGACTCACTGGGCGCGCTCGTGCTTGAGCGCCTGGCGCAAGCTGCCCACTGGGACGATCTGGAGATCGGCTTTCTCCGGATCGCAGCGGCCGACCTTGCCCGAGCCCTGGATCGCGCAAATCGGCAACGAATCGTCGAAGAAAGTGAAGAACGGCATCGCGCGATCCTCGACGAAATGACGGACGTCATCTGGGTCGTCGACAATCAAGTACGGATTC
>CAZWDH010000234.1:0-2824 GCA_964632865.1 uncultured Nitrospiraceae bacterium | reverse complement strand
CGGCATACCACGCCCTCCTGCACGCGCGTACTCGGTTATCTGCCCGAGGATCTCGTCGGGAAGGTCGGCCTCGACTTTGTGCATCCCGACGACCATCCCGTCGTCAAAACCGCGTTCCAAGAGGTCGTCCACCGCGTCAACCCCAATACGCCTACCGAATTCCGGTTTCGTCACGCCGATGGCCACTGGGTCGATCTCGAAGCGACCGGCGTAAACCTGATAACGCGGGCCGGAATCGACGGAATTCTGTTGACTACGCGCGACATCACCCGCCGCAAAGCCTCCGAACACGCGGCCCGATTGGCCCACTTCGCCCTCGAAGCGGTCTCTGACGCCGCGTACATGTACGAGCCTGCCGGCAATTTCTTGTATGTGAATGAGGCCGCCTGCCGCGCCCTGGGCCACACCCGCGAAGAACTCCTGCAACGCGGTGTCCGGGACATCGATCCCGATTTCCCCGAGGAACGCCATCGCGACACCTACGCCAAACTCAAGCAACATGGCGGATTGCGGTTCGAATCATCCCATCAGCGGAAAGACGGCACCCGCTTCCCCGTGGAAATCTCGCTCAACATGAACGCACTCGATGGCCGGACGCTCATCTGCGCCTTCGCCCGCGACATCACGGCCCGCAAGAAGGCCGAACAGGAACTCCAACGGAGCGAAGAACGATTCCGCTCTCTAATTGAAAACGTATCCGACGTGGTCGCCACGATTCGTGAGGATGGAACGATCGAATACGTCAGCCCTTCGGTCGAACGCGTCGTCGGGTTCGGAAGCCAGGAATCACTCGGCACAAACGTGTTGGATTACGTTCACCCCGACGATCAGCCCGCGGCGCGCGCCGGCCTGCAACTCGTGTTTAACAGCCCCAAAGACCCCAACAAGCTCGAGTGCCGCATTAGCCATCGCGATGGCACGTTTCGTCACGTCGAAGTCATTGGCTCCCAATTCGTGAACCCCCGCGGCGAGGTCCGCGGCGTAATCATGTACCGGGACGTCACCGATCGGATCGTGGCGGAAGAGGAGAGGCGTGAACTGGAGGCCCAACGCCGTCAATCGCAAAAACTGGAAGCCGTAGGACAACTGGCCGGCGGCGTGGCCCACGATTTCAACAACCTGTTGACGGCCATTCGCGGCTATGCCGAACTCGCGCACAGCGACCTGCCCGCGGGACATCCAGTGGCCGCCTACTTGAACGAGTCGATTCAGGCCTGCTCCCGCGCGGAGTCGCTCGTGCGCCAACTTCTGTTGTTCAGTAGACGGGGCGAGCCACAGTTACAGACAGTCCACCTCGATGAAGTCGTTTCCGGCATGGGCAAAATGTTGAAGCGGCTCATCGGCGAACACATCGATCTGCGCATCACTTCGCCGCGCGAATCGCTAACCATAAGCGCCGACCCGGGGCAGATGGAACAAATCCTCATCAATCTTTGTGTAAACGCCCGGGACGCCCTCACAGTCGGGGGACAAATCAACGTCGCCACCTACGCTGCGGAACTCGACGAAACCTTCTGCCGCGAGAATTCATGGGCTCGCCCGGGCAGCTATGCTGTCCTCGAAGTGTCCGACACCGGAGCAGGCATCTCTTCTGAACATATGGACCGTATTTTCGACCCGTTCTTCACCACAAAAGGGATAGGACAAGGCACGGGTTTGGGTCTCGCCACGGTGTACGGGATTACCACAAACCACAACGGACTTATCCAAGTGGAGAGCCGATTGGGTACCGGCACGTCGTTCCGGATCTACATTCCGCGCACGCCTGAAACGTCTCAACAGGACACGGAAGATGCCGCATCCGCGATCCCTCCCGCGTCGGGACAGACGATCTTGCTCGCCGAAGACGATCCCCAAGTCCGCATGCTGGCTATCCGTATCCTCGAACAAGGCGGGTACCGCGTGATCCCCGCGGGAACCGGCGAGGAAGCTGTTCAGGTCTTCCACAAGAATGCCGCTCACATTGACGCCTGCGTAATCGACGTGGTGATGCCGAAACTGAGCGGACGCCAAGTCCGGGAGCAGATTCACGCGGTGCGCCCCGGTCTGCCCGTGCTTCACATCAGCGGATACGACTTCAATATTCTCGACCAGAAAATCGCGCCGGAAAAGGGCGTGCCTCTCTTGACAAAGCCATTCACAAGCGCGCAACTGCTGACCAAGGTGCGGGAACTGATCGCGTAAAGGCAACGTTGCCACCCCCTGCGCGCACACCGGCCTAATAGTCTTTGAATGGCCCCCTCGGTTCGGCCTCGCTCATCCGGCGCTCCCAATCCTCAAACCGATCCCGAACCATCTGCAACACCTCCGGTTTCTCGTCCGAAAGATCGTGCTCCTCGCCCACGTCGGACGACAGATCGAACAACCCGGAACCGCGTTGAGAATCCACCCATTTCCATTGGTCCACGCGCGCCGCGCAATCCCCTCGCCTTCGCCAGAACATTTCGTTTCGTTTGGACGGCTCACGTCCCGCGAGTACGCCGCCCATGTCGAACCCATCGAGCACGACGTCGGCCGGAGGCGTGACACCGGCTGCCGCGCAGAGTGACGGCAATACCTCCAGGGAAGTCAGGAACGAGTCGCATACCGTACCCGGCCGTGTTACGCCAGGCCACCGGATGATGCACGGCACACGGATACCCCCCTCGAACATCTGCCCCTTGTTTCCGCGGAGCGGACCATTGTCCGCAAGGGAGTGACCGCCATTGTCCGACAAAAAAATCACGATTGTATTTTCGGCCAGCTCCAATTCATACAGGAGATCCAGCAATTCGCCGATCGACTCGTCCATTGCCGTGATCGCCGCCATGTGCTGCACCTTCCT
>CAZWDH010000233.1:0-11559 GCA_964632865.1 uncultured Nitrospiraceae bacterium | reverse complement strand
CTCTGCTCCGTCATCCGCGATGCCACGACCGCCGTTGAGATGGCCGAAACCGCGCGGAACCAAATCGCGAAGGAATTGGCGCTCTGGCGTGTTTCCCTTCAATACGGGTTCGTATTTGAATCCCGCGATCTAATCAACGCATTGAACCGTCGAAAGGAGCAGCCTCATGCGTAACGAGGATCTCACCGGGAAGCTGGCCGTCGTCACCGGCGCCAGCCGCGGCATCGGCAAACACATTGCCCGCGCCCTGCACGAGGCCGGCGCCACTGTCGCCATCACCGGGCGCAGCCGTCAAACCCTCGACGCCGCCGCGGAATCCATCGGTGAACGCTGCCGTCCTTACGTCTGCGATCAGCGCGACCCGGATGCGATTGCCCGCATGGCAGAGGCCGTGCTGCAGGACCACGAAGCGCCGGACATCCTCGTCAACAATGCGGGCGCCATGCGGGGCGCGCCCGTCGCGGAAATGGATTTGGACCTTTGGAATGAAGTGCTCGAGACAAACCTGACGGGCGTCTTCCTCGCGACCAAGGCTTTCTTGCCGCACATGATCGCAAAGGGGCGCGGCGACATCTTCATGATCAGTTCCATGAGCGGCAAGAAAGGCGACCCCGGCGCGGCGGCCTATGCGGCCAGCAAGTTCGGACTCCAAGGCTTTTCCCAGGCGCTGAATTACGAAGTCCGCAAAAGCAATATCCGCGTCATGGTGCTCAACCCCAGTGCCGTCGATACCGGCGAGGACACCGGCCCCGCCCACGGCCCCGGACTCTACCTCCACGCCGCCGACATCGCCGCCACCATCGTGCACCTGGCATGCCTCCCCGGCCGCACGCTCATCCGGGATATGGATATCTGGGGCACGAATCCCTGAGTCGAAAACCTCTGAGTTTAATCGTGGCTACCGCTGTGCAACATTGACACCGTCCATAAGGCGGAATATATTTATTGTAGAGTAACAGCGGGGGGGAGGGTTCGAATGTTTCAGCGCAAACAGAACTCGTTTTCATATATCGCTCCTAGCTACTATCTGTGTGCGAGCGTTGCTTCGCTCGGGCTACTTTTTGTACTTCTCACACATACAGCGTTTGCGGATCTCCGCAGAGACCTACCGATAGGGTATCAGGAGATAACCGAAGTCGAAAAAGGCAAGTACCGCGTACTGGCTCGATGTATTGAAACACGAAAACTGCTGGAGGCGGTCGCCGAAAAGACGGGCAAGCCTGTTGTGTTCGATGAGCCGTGCAAGACCTACGTCTCCATCCTGCATCCCAGCAAGATAGCGTCGCCTGAGTCGTGGATGGACTATATAGCCACAATGAGCAGATCGGGAAGCTGCACATTGCGCGATGACGGCGTTTGGCATGTGCGCTCTCTGTCAATTAACCCCGTTTTCGAACCGGGTCTCACGGAACAGGAAGTCATCGAAAAGTACCGGCGGGACGTGCCGCCGAGACCCAAATCTCCATCCGGCATCGAAGAGGGTTTGGTGTTTTACCACGGGGTCCTTTTGCCTCCTCCATACAATGTTGCTTGGCGCATGAGCGATGAAGGTTATGCCGAAGTGACAATAAATGGAGTCGCTATTAAGAGACTCTCGCCGCCCCCCCCCATCGGCAAAAATCGGGAGATCCCCGAAATCCCGCCGTCCGGCCAGTGTGAAGACGAGAGGCAATTGCACGACTATGTGGCGTATCGGCTCTACCCGGACCTGTTGCTAACCATGTCGCCGGATAAAGCACGAGAAGCAGTGATTTCATTTCTCGAGACGCAATCACTTGTGGAATCTGTGGTCGAGGATATGGATTTCGGGCCAAATATCGCAGTCCGATTTAGAGGCAAGAATTGGATGTCGGAAATCTTCCCTGAGAATTACGATTACAACCTTGGCAACATAACTGGGCAAAGAGTGGACAATGGGCCATCCCTTGAAAGCGCCGCCGCGTCTTCGGCAACTGCATTGGCATCCCAATTATCCAAAGAAGAGATCTCGTTCTATGCCAAGACCGGGACCGTCTCTATGATCGGAGATGGATCCGGGCTACTAGTGGATGCCTTCACAACAGCCCGCGATCTCCCGCTGCTGCAGGCCGAATGCGTGCTATCGGAGGCCGTCAGCGATCGCGTTCTGGCCCGGGAACTGGCAGCAAACCTTTCCGGCCGTTACGATGCTGCCATCTCTTACATCGAAGCAATACGGCTGCGCATGAAAAAAGAACTCGAAAGCCGGTAGTTTCATGTCGCCAAAGGGCGTTCTTACCCGGGATGACGGCCCCGATCTTTACCTCCACGCCGCCACCATCGTGCACCTGGCATGCCTGCCCGGCCGCACGCTTATCCGGGATATGGACATCTGGGGCACGAATCCGTAAGAAGACAAGGGACCAAAGCGACGAAAACGACACAAAGGACAAGACCACACAACAAAGACTGATATCTTTGAGTTTCAGGTCACTTAGGTCGTTTAAGTCCCTTAGGTCCCTTGGGCAAGTTCCCCCTACGCCTTCAACCGATCCAGCAGCGCCTTACAGCGCCGGATTCCTTCCTGCTCGGTCAGGCGATCGCCTTCATATTCGATCCCGATGTAGCCGTGGTAGCCGTGCTTGTCGACCACGTTCTCGATGATCCGCGGAAAGTCGAGTTTCGTTTCGTCGCCCGTGGTATCGTCGAAGTCGTAGCACTTCGCACTCACCGCTTTCGCGAACACCATCAAGCGATCGATGGCGTCGTAGAGATCGACATCCTCCGGGAAGTTCCCGAAATCGGGCAAGGTGCCAAAGCGCGGATGGTCTACCGCCGCCATCAACTGTTCCATGGCCGCCGGGTAGGACGATGCGCCCCCATGGTTTTCGATGATGACGTTAATGTCCTTGGTGTCGCCGTATTCGCACAGGGCCTGGAATCCGGGGACCGAGCGATCGATAAACGCGGCCAACGCGGCTTCGTCTTTCACCACTTCATGCGGGGCACCCGCCCAGTTCATCCGGATGGAGTGGCACCCAAGGTACTCCGCAATGTCGACCCACTTGCTATGCTTCTCGACGGCCTCGTCGCGCTGGGCCTGTTCCGTGCCGCCGATGTTGCCTTGCCCGTCCACCATGATCAGCAGGATACGCACGTTGTGAAACGCCGCGTTTTTCGCAAGCTGATCGAGATAGGGCTTCATGTCCGCAAAGGATTCGTCCTTCGGCGGGAGCATGTTGTTTACGAGTTCGATACCGCCGATATCCCATTCCTCGCGCGCCAGCTTCGGCATGTCGAGCATGGGCGTCTTGCCTTCGCCGACCCCGATGGTCCGGTGCAGCGACCAGCCCGCCAGCGAGATGCTGTAGTCGCGCGCCGCGTGCGCCTTGCCCAAACCGGCCGACGCGGCCGCGGCCGCCGCGATTCCAGCGCCTGTCGTTTTCATGAACTCTCTCCGCGTACGTTTGTTCTGCATAACACCCGCCCCTCAGTAGGTTGGAAAACACGTGAAAAACGGCTTCCACTCTAGATCAAACCGCCCCGCCAGTAAACAATGAAATGTAACGCAGGCGTCTCGCCTGCAACCCTGGCCGCAGGCGAGACGCCTGCGCTACATGCGCGGACACCTTTAGCAGAGCGTGTACGACCAGCTCACCGGCCGTCCCCCATCGTACGGCATGACCCCGTGAAACGGACGCGGATCGTCCGAGAACACCAGCGGCAGGAAGTGCGGGTCGCCTTCCCACAAGGGCAGGTCGAGCACTTTGTCCACGGGGATCCACTCCAGCGTTCCCTCGGGATTCTCCGTGAACGGCGTCCCCTCGTACCGGTCGATGCGAAACACGAAGCCGAACCAGTCCTCACCGCCCTTGCCGAATCCCGGCCAACTGATCGTCCCGCGCAATACCATATCGAGGCATTCGATTCCCGCTTCTTCGCGAATCTCGCGTTTCATGCACGACACCACGTCTTCGCCGGGGTCCAGTTTGCCGCCCAGACCGTTGTACTTGCCCAGGTGCTGGTCGCTGTCCCGCTTGTGGCGATGCACCATCAGAACCTTCTCGCCGTCAACGGACATGACGTACCCCAACGTGGCCAGTATGGGAGTGTACGGCAAGTTTCTCGTCCTCTACGGGGTTACGGTTCCACAAAAATGGTGACTGTGCCTATTTTTGACTCCCATCACGAGCGTAGCGCCGCTTTGATTTTCTGAGCCGCGCACCGCAACGCCACCTGCACCCGCTCGCCGAATCCCATCGCGTATTCCGTGCTTTCGTGGACCCAGAAGTCGTCCATCGTGTCCACGGCAACGAGCCGGTATCCTTTCCCTTGCAGCAGTGCGCGCAGTTTCAGATAATCCTTCGATCCCCGCTCGATCGTAATCGCCCCAAAGGTGAACTCCTCGAAGGGGAAATCCTTCATTGCCTCATACTCCGCGCCCTCGATGTCCAGGCTGAAGTAGTCGATCATGCGCGGCGCTTCGTGTTCGCGGAGCAATTCCCATAACGGACGGCCCGGCACCTTGATGGCCTCATACTGCGTATCGTCGCGATAGAAGGTCCCTTTCACCGTCGGCGCAAGCGTTTCCTGAATCCCGCTGGTGCCCGGAATCTCCGGGTTCATGACAAAATCCACGTCCATGTTCCGCGAGGTGAGACAACAATTCGCCGTGGCGCATTTCCGGTTCTTCACCAGCTCCGCGTAGGAATCGGGATGAGGCTCGACGCACAGCCCTCGCCAGCCGTAGTCCCGCTCGAGGGCGTAGGTGTTGGAACCGATCGTCCCAATCGACGCGCCGGCCTCGATGAACCAGCCGTCCCGCTTCCCGGGAAACACGCGGTCGATCACCCACTGCCCCTGCGGCGACACCTCGACTTCAGCCATGGAACTCCTCCTTCCGCAACAGTTCAGGGAATTGTGGCGACCCGCGCCGGGAACATCAAGAACGATGGCTCAGACCAGTGGAACCGCGTAGAAGAGCACGGCGAAGAAGTGAAACGCGCTGGCGAAAAGGACGAAGAGGTGCCAAATGGCATGGTTGTAGGGAAGCCGTTCCAGCGCGTAGAAGATCACGCCCAGGGTATACGTGACACCACCCGCGAAGAGCAGCGCGATCCCCGGGGCGGGAATCAACTCGAGCGAGGGCAGCGCGGCGAACGCCCCAATCCATCCCATGGCGATGTAGATCAATGGGGTCAAGATCGGATAGCGATCCACGTGAAACGCTTTGGCCCCGATCCCGATGGCGGCGAGTCCCCAGATGATCCCGAACAGGGTCCATCCCAGCGGACCGCGCAGGTTGAGCAGCGTGAACGGCGTGTAGGTCCCCGCGATGAGTAAATAGATCGCGCAGTGATCGACCACCCGCAGCGCATGTTTCAACCGCGGTGAGTGAAAGCTGTGGTAAAAGGTCGACGCCAAATACAGCGCCACCAGCGTGCCACCATAGACCGAGAAGCTGACGACTTTCCACGGATCACCGTCGGCAGACGCCGATACCACGAGCACGACGAGCCCGACGATGCTCAGCAGAAAACCGATACCATGCGTAATACTGTTCGCGATTTCCTCGCGCAGGGTGGGTCCATTCATGAATTGAAAACCTTTGCCTTGTACGACAGCTTCCTACCGTGAACACAGTGTACCTGAAAACCGGTGGAAAATTGGAATAATTCGGAGCGCTACCGCTCGTGGCGGGGTTTCGCCATGAGATGCTTCAAGTGATACACCAACTCGTGTGCGTCCTTCGGCGACAATTCGTCGGGGTTAATCGTCTCCAATTCTTTCTCCACCCGGCTTGGTTCCGCCGTCTGCGCGCCGAACAAATACATCTGTTCCGGCAGGCCCGTCGACGCGGGATTCCCAGCCTCCAGCGACTCCAGGATATCCCGCGCGCGCTCGATCACCGCGGGCGGCAACCCGGCCAGTTTTGCGACCTGGATGCCGTAACTGTGATCGGCGCCGCCGTCCACGATGCGGTAGAGAAAGACGACTTTGCCGCCCCATTCGCGCACGGCGACGTTAAGGTTCTTCGCGCGTTCCAGCGTATTCGCCAGTTCGGTCAGTTCGTGGTAGTGCGTGGCAAACAGGGTCTTCGCACGAATCCGGTCGTGGATGTGCTCCGCCACAGACCACGCAATGCTGATCCCGTCGAAGGTGCTTGTTCCCCGGCCAATTTCGTCCAATACGAGCAGGCTGCGTTCGGTCGCGGTGTTGATGATGTTCGCTGTCTCGATCATCTCCACCATGAAGGTACTTTCCCCGCGCACTAGATTATCCGATGCGCCTACACGCGTAAAAATGCGATCCACCACCCCGATATGCGCTTCCGCTGCGGGCACGAAACTCCCGACTTGGGCCATGAGCGTGATCAACGCCACCTGCCGCAAATACGTTGATTTACCGGCCATATTCGGGCCCGTCACGATCAGAAGTGCCGCTTTCGCCGGATCGAGCACGGTGTCGTTCGCCACGAAATCATTGCGCGCCATCAAATCTTCGACCACCGGATGCCGGCCGTCGCGGATACGCAGTTCCTCGGAATCGTCGATGACCGGTTTCGTGTACCCCTTAATCGCCGCGGTTTCCGCCAACGACAGCAGCACGTCGATGGTTGCGATCGCGGCGGCCGTTTCCTGAATACGCCGTGCCTCGGCGCTGATGCGGTCCCGCAACGTCACGAAGAGATCGTACTCGAGCGTCTGCATCTTCTCCTGGGCGGTGACGATTTCTTCTTCCCGTGACTTCAGCTTCGGCGTCACGTAACGCTCGGCGTTCACAAGCGTCTGCTTGCGTTCGTAGTCTTCCGGCACCAGGTGGGTGTACGACCGCGTCACCTCCAGGTAGTAGCCGAAAACCTTGTTGTATCCCACCTTCAGGTTTGGGATCTTCGTGCGCTCGGATTCCTCCCGCTGCAACGTGGCGATCCAATCGCGGCCTCCCCGCACCAACTCGCGAAGCCGGTCGAGTTCCGGATCGTATCCGTCCCGGATCAGGTTCCCTTCGGTCACGGACACCGGTGGCTCATCAACAATGGCCGACGCGATCCACCCTGCCACGTCGTCCAAGGTATCCATGGAATCGCGCAGGCCCGCCAGCAGTGAAGACTGACAAGGCGTGAGAATCTGATTCAGGACCGGCGCCTGCTCCAGCGATCGGCCCAAAGAAACCACGTCGCGACCGTTGCCCGCGCGTGCCGTGAGGCGGCCCGTCAACCGTTCGATATCCGCCACGCCGCGCAGAATGTCGCGCAGACGCAACCGCAATTCCGCATCATCCAACAATTCGTCGATCGCATCGTGACGCGCCCGAATCTCGTCCACGCCAAGTAACGGATGCAGTATCCAGTGCCGCAGCTTCCGGCTGCCCATGCTCGTCAGCGTGCGGTCCAGCACGGACAACAGCGTTCCCCGGCCTTTGCGGTCGGTCATGGATTCGACCAACTCCAGGTTTCGTTGCGTGTTGCCGTCGAGCACCACGTACTGGGACGGACTGTACCGGCGCGGAAACCGCAGGTGCGGCACCGCGTCACGCTGGGTCGACTTCACATAGGCCACGACGGCCCCCGCGCAACAGGACGCTTCCGGCGCGTCGTCCAGGCCCAGCCCCTTCAGCGTGCGCAGCCCAAACTGATCGAGCAACAAGTCGCGGCTGTCATCCAAATCGAATTCGTCATCGGTCCGCTGCGTGAAACGGACACCGGAGAATCGTTCGCGCAAGCGCTTCAACACGTCCGCATCCATGAACGCGGGCACCAGCATTTCGGTGGGTGCCATGCGCGTCAACTCATCGGTCAAGACGCGCTCGGGATCGCTGTCAATCTGCGCGGCGAGAAACTCGCCGGTACTCACGTCCACCAACGCCAAACCGCCCTTGCCGCCTTTGATCGTCAGCGCGCCAAGGTAGTTGTTCGACGTGTCGTCCAGCAGTTCCGGTTCGGTCACGGTCCCTGGCGTGATCGTCCGGACGATGGCCCGTTTGACGACCCCCTTCGCGTCCTTCGGGTTCTCCATCTGCTCGCAGATCGTCACCGTCCGCCCCGCCTTGATGGCCTTGGCTACGTAGGCATCCACGGCCCGCACCGGAACCCCCGCCATAGGGATGCGGTCGTCTTTGTTCACCGCGTCCCGCGAAGTCAACGCAATTCCGAGCAGTTCCGCCGCTTCGACCGCGTCTTCAAAGAACATTTCATAGAAGTCGCCCATGCGGAAGAACAGCAGAGAATCTCCGCTATCCGCCTTGGCTTCGAGGTACTGCCGCAGCATGGGCGTCATTTTTGCATCGGATATTTCGCTCAATTTCTTCCACTGGGTAGCCATAGGCGCGCATTATAACAGCCGTTCGGGCCGTACGGGAGTTTTCGTTAGACGGGACACGAAAGCCGCCTTGGCACTGCATCGAAACGGGTTACGCAGTATCAACCGAGGCGGCGGCGTCTTACCACGTCGGTCCTTCGCAGCAGTTCACTTATCTCGATCCACGGAAACGATTGCGAAAAACCCCATTCGGGTGTATAGTAAAAATGCGAATAATGGGGGATTCGGAAGGCCGACGGGGAGATAGACCATGAGTAAGCCACAAGTCAATTGGGGGCTGATCGGATCGACCGGTTGGGCGGACTCCACGTTCGGCCCCGCCATTGCCGCCGCCGATAACGGACGTTTGCATGCGGTGCTCAGCAGCAAACAAGCGAATGCGGACGCCTACTGCGAGAAACACGAGGTGGAAAAGGGGTTCGCAGACCTTGATGCGTTTCTTGCTGATGATGGCATCGACGCCATTTGGGTGGCCAGCGCAAACCACCTGCACGCCCCCCAAACCATCGCGGCATTAAAGGCCGGCAAACACGTCCTGTGCGAAAAACCGATGGCTCTGAACGTCGCCGAATGCGAGGCCATGATGGCCGCTGCAAAGGAAGCGGATCGGCAGCTTGGCATCGGCTACCACCTCCGGCACCACCCGCTCCATCAGGAGTTGCGTCAGGAATGGAAATCAGGCCGCTTCGGCAGCCCCGTATTCTTTCGCGCACAACTTTATCACGCCCATGATGAGCCTCCTTCCGATTGGAGAAGAAAGAAAGAGACTTCGGGCGGTTGGGCCTTGTCCGACATCGGCACACACCTCATCGATCTGTGCCGATGGTTCATGGGAGATGTGGAAGCGGCCCAGGGGATTCTGTCCAGCCCCCGCTGGGGGTACGAGACGGATGACCATGCCTTGGTGACGATGCGATTCAAAGGTGGCGCGGTGGGGGTTGCCGAGGCGTCGACCGGCGCCGGCGGACCCGCCCGCATCGAGATGTACGGCACCGAAGCGTACTGCATCTGCGAACGGACCTACTTCGGACACGGCGGCTTGATCACACGCGGCCAGGGCAACAGCGAACCTAAGGTGTCCGGCGCGCACAACGTCAACCCGTATCGCAGCCAGGTCGAAGCCTTCGGGCGCGCCGTCCTGGATGGCGAACCATTCCCCGTGCCCGCCAAGGAAGGCCTCGAGAATCTCCGCGTCATGCAAGCCGCCCGCGGTTACTGAGCCTCGGCCAATAGCGCTCCAAGAAACGGGATCTCCGGAGCAATTCCTTCTTGACCAACTGATCGTCCGTGACCGTCCGTGTCGGTCCGTGTCCTCCCGGAAAACAACGAAACCTGCGGGCGCCTCGTCAGCACCCGCAGGTTTCGTATGACCTTCTTGAATCGACTAGTCTTCCTGGTACTCGCCCAAGCCGACCAGTTCGATGCGCGCCATCGGCGCCGCGTCGCCGACGCGGTTGCCCAAACGAAGGATACGCGTGTATCCGCCCGGCCGTTCGGCGTAGCTCGGCGCAATTTCCGTGAAGAGCTTCGACACGACCGCGTCATCCCGCAGTTCGGCGAACGCGCGGCGGCGATTGGCCACGGTGTCCTCGCGCGCCATCGTGATGAGGGGCTCGGCAAACACGCGCAGCTCCTTCGATTTCGCCACGGTCGTTTCAATGGCGTTGTACTTGAATAGCGCCAGGGCGAGATTCTTCATCGTCGCCTTCCGGTGGCTGGAGTTCCGTCCCAGCCGACGTCCTGCCTTGCGGTGCCTCATCGCTCTCGTACCTCTATCGCTCTCGCGGGTTTCACTTACTCGTCTTCTTCTTCGTAGTCTTCTTCAATCTCATCGGCGGGGGCCGCAGCCGGGACGGCTGCCGCAACGCCGGAATTCATGCCCAGGGAAAGTCCCATACTCTCCAGGATTGCCTTAATCTCGTCCAGCGACTTTTTCCCGAAGTTGTGGAACTGAAGCATCTCCGACTCGTTCCGCGCCACCAGATCGCCGATCGTGCGGATGTTCGCGGCCTTCAGGCAGTTCGCCGCGCGCACGCTCAACTCCAACTCCTCGACCGGGCGCCCCAAGGTGCGCGCCATCTCCGGATCTTCCGGACCGCCGCTGCCGCCGGTGATGTCATCCTCCTGCCGCTGGTGCACGAATATCTTCAGGTGATCCATCAGCAACGCCGCGGCTTCTTCAAGCGCGATCTCGGGCGTAATCGAACCGTTCGTCCAGATCTCCATGATCAAGCGATCGTAGTCCGTCCGCTGACCGACGCGGGCGTCTTCCACCGAGAAATTCACGCGCGCGACGGGCGAGAAGTTTGCATCCAGATAAATGGTGCCGATGGCGGCGTGCTCCAATTCGAAGTGGTCCGCCGTCTGGTAGCCGCGTCCGCGAGCCACCTTGATCTCCATCTCGATCGTGCTCGACGCATTCGTGCAATTGAAGATCACGTGCTCCGGATTGAAGACCTCGATATCCTGATCCTTGAACACTTCACCGGCCGTCACCTCACCTTGGCCCTTGTGCTTGAAGGTGAAGATGATGGGTTCCTGGCGGTTCAGCCGCAACTGGCACTTCTTGAAATTCAGGACCACATCCGTCACGTCTTCCTTGACCCCGGGGATCGCCGAGAACTCATGCTGGATGCCTTCAATGCGGATCGCCGTCACCGCCGAACCTTCCAGCGATGCCAGCAGCACCCGACGCAACGAATTGCCGATCGTCGTGCCGTAGCCGCGTTCGAAGGCTTCGACGGTATACCGGGCGTACTGGCCCGTTGCGCCGTCGTCAATCTTTACAAATTTCGGTATTACGAAATCGTGAGCTATCATTCGTTCAGTTCTCCCCGGCAGTGCGGCCGTGACTCAGGTGTTCCACGTTTTCCAATGTGGAATGGGTGCAGCGCAACGCCGTGTCGCTAGACGCGACGGCGTTTCGGCGGCCGGCATCCATTGTGCGGGATACTGGTGACGTCGCGAATCAGCGTGATATCCAGCCCGGTAGCCTGAATCGCGCGAATCGCCGATTCCCGGCCCGCGCCGGGGCCGTTCACGTGCACCCGGACCTCGCGCAGACCCACTTCACGGGCTTTCTGCGCGGCGGCCTCCGCGGCAACCTGGGCGGCAAACGCGGTGCTCTTGCGGGATCCGACAAAACCGACCTGCCCCGCGCTCGACCACGAGATGACGTTCCCCTGGCTGTCCGTGATGGACACGATCGTGTTGTTGAATGTCGCTTGAATGTGCGCGACACCCGACGTCACGTTCAGGGCGGTACGCCGTTTCTTGCCCTTCG
>CAZWDH010000232.1:0-11593 GCA_964632865.1 uncultured Nitrospiraceae bacterium | reverse complement strand
AATAGAAAAATGGGGACTGTTACCATTTAACTTCTAAAAGACCGCCCCGTTTCTCGGTCACCGAAAAGTTAAATGGTAACTGTCCCCATTTTTCTCCGCTCGTTTTCTCAGCGATCCAGAAGGAAAAAGGTGACTGTCCCAATCTCTCTCGTCCCCGTTTTTCTCGCGCGTCCGGAAATGCCAAAATACCTGTCAATGATCCAGGGTAGCGCGTGACCCTTAGCAGTGCGGTCTGAAAAGTCCCCCTTCGAAGGGGGATTTAGGGGGATGTTCCCCACATACCCGAGTCGAGCAATTTACCCGTTTCCGATTTAACAACATTAGAGGACCACTTTCTCGTGAACGTCCCTGACTTCCTCCACACCACCATCGCGCCCACCCTCACCGCGTTCTACGACGACGTTTTCCGCGTATCGAAGGTATGCGCCGCGCACCTGGAAGGCCGCGCGCCGTGGATGCTGAACTGTTCCGGCATTTGGGACGGCGATCGGAATGTGCCCACGCGCCCAGATCCCGACGTGTACATGGAGCAGGCGCTGGCCTTCCAACGCCACGCCGAGGACTCGGGCGCGGCCGCGGTTGTGCACGTGTTGCCGGAAGCCTTGCTTCCGGTCGGCAGACCCTTCGACATCGACCAAGCCTATCCGCAATACTTCGAATCGGTCTGCGCGGAAACCGCCTTACCCGTGGTGATCTACCAGCCGCCGGGGATGCCCGCAAACGTCAACCTGACGCCGAAGGTGCTCACGCGACTCGCCGACATCCCGAACCTCGTTGGCTGCAAGGTCTCGTCCCGTGACGGCATCTACATGTTCGACCTGATTCGCGCTGTTCAGGGGAAGAACTTCCATTTCATCACCGGCACGGAATGCCTGTTCTTCGCAACGCTGTATGCGGGGTCTCGCGGCGTCATCGGCGTCGGCAGCAATCTCTTTCCGCGCGTTTTGAATGCATTGCGTCAGCGCTTCTTCGACGGCGATCGCGACGGCGTACTGGAAGCGCAGGAGTCCGTGAACCGCCTCTTCCATGCCTGCCCCTACGCGCGCATCACCATGAAACGCCTTGCCACCGACGCGGGCTACCCGGTCGGACTAGCCTACCGCGGCGGCGGCGCCAACCCCTACGGCGACGAAGGCCTCCCCTGCACCGACGAAAACTACCACACCTATAAGCAACTGCTCGAACGCGAACTCGACAAGTACGCCTGAGCTACATGAAGACGGGGGCGTTCTTCGCCGGTCTGCGTTATACTCTCCCACCGCGAATGATTTGAATGGAAGGAGTCCCCGTGGAAACGCTTGTGACCATCCCCGACATTGGCCCCATCTCGACCGCCTCCGGTTTCGTTCCCTTGGAACGATGCTCCGATGGACGCACCGTCGCCGGCAAAGACGGCGTCGTGTCCGTCACCGCCACCGGCGACCGCAAAGTCGAGTTCATCGCCTACGAAAACCGCACCCTCGCCTACGTGAAATCCGCTCTCGGATACCCCGCGTACTATCCCGTCCATCCCGTCGCCATCGACAAACCGGTCAAGGCCGTGCTCATGGATCTCGACGGAACCAGCGTCCGCAGTGAGGAATTCTGGATCTGGATCATCCAGATGTCGACGGCCAGTCTACTCGGCGACCCGAACTTCGAACTGGAAGACGAAGACCTGCCTTACGTCTCCGGTCACAGCGTCTCGGAACACTTGCAGTACTGCATCTCAAAATATTGCCCGGACAAAACCGTCGAACAGGCGCGCGACTACTACTTCGAACACACGAACCGCGAGATGCAAGCCATCCTCGAAGGCGAGGGCAGGGAAGGGGCCTTCACACCGACACCGGGTTTGAAGGACTTTCTGCTTGAACTCCGCAATCGCGGCATCAAGATCGGGCTCGTCACGAGCGGCCTCTACCAGAAAGCCTGGCCCGAGATCGTTTCCGCCTTCCGCACGATCGGCCTCGGCGATCCCAAGGAGTTCTACGACGGCATCATCACGGCAGGATTCGCCATCCGTCCCGGCGAACCCGGCACCCTCGGCGAACTCTCGCCCAAACCCCACCCCTGGCTCTACGCCGAATGCGCCCGCGTCGGACTCGGCATCGACTTCAAAGACCGCCACCACGTGATCGGCCTCGAAGACAGCGGCGCCGGCATCTGCTCCATCCGCCTCGCCGGATTCGCCCCCATCGGCTTCGCCGGCGGCAACATCCACGAATCGGGGACAAGGGAGTTGTGCGTGGAGTATGTGGAGCGGTTTGAGGACGTGTTGGAGATGCTGTGAGGATGAGCGGTCCGGACGATTGTGGTATGTCCGGTGAGCATGGGGCTGGGGAATAAGTGGCTTCGCGAGCGAATGCGTAGCGATCTTGGCCTGAAGGGCCACAATACTTCTAGCCCAGGCTTGGTCCGAACGTCGTGAGGACCTAGCCTGGGTCCGTGATGTCTCTACCCCTCACGCTACCCTGAAAGGGTTACACAATTCCGTCGCGGCGATTCATCCCTTTCAGGGAAGGAACCGGGAGAACCCGGGGTAGGCCTTCGCTTCGCTGCGGCCAATCACGCCTGCGGCGTGACTATAAGTGTGTTGGCCTTTCAGGCCATCTTCGGCGGCTTAAAGCCACCGCTCGATACAGCTCTGCGCGTTACAAAGGACCGAAGGGTAAAGCATCGATCACGGAACGTCAGGAACATCGCAGGCTCCGAACCCAATGGCGAGCGCCAGTTTCAATCAGCTTCCGTTGCCCTGTTGTCCATACCGTCCATATCCTAGCAGCCGCGCTCTTCCTCCAGCCTCCCACCTCCAGCCTTTTCTTCCAATCCGCAATCGAATCAGCCTCCAGCCTTCCCTACACCTCAAACTCCACCGTGACGATCTTCTTCTTCCCAACGCTCAACGCCAGCGAATCGCCCTTGGGCGTCAACTCTTCCCGGCGCTCTTCGTTGAGGTTCGTCAACCACGCGCGTTTGATCGTCTTGTAGAGTTTCAGCTTTCCGGCTACGGCCTTACCCGTCGGATTAAACACGCGGATCACAAACGTGTTGTCGCGGTCCTCATGCCGCTTTAACGCGGTCACCTGCAGGTTCCCGCCCTGAACCTCTACGAAACTTATGCTCTTGGGCAGTGTGCCTTCATGCGGTCCGGCCTGCGCGGCTTCGAGCGGCAGATTGAGATCTTCCGCCTGTTCGAACACGCCGTTCGTCCAATCGCCCGTGTGGGGATAGATGCTGTAGGTCCACTCGTGCCGGCCCAGACACTGCGCCAATTCCATCTCGGGATACGTTTCCCAGCGTCCGAAGATCGGCGCATTGCGGAAGGTTACCCCTCGGAACAGCGTAATCGCCAACGGCCGCTCGTCCGTGTCCATGGCCTCGTACTCGCGCGTGCCCGTGTTCAGAATCGCCAGGCCCATCTTCGTGTCGTTCATGTCCACGAAGCGGTACATGGGGTACTGCGGATTCGGCTTGCCATAGTAGGCATTGCCCTTCTTTACCGTGATGTCGCGCGCGATGACGTCGTAGGCCGCCTCGGAGTTGGTCACCTTCGCCTTGAGGTTCGTGGGGAACACCACGCGCATGCGGTGGTTCCGGCACTGGTTGTCGAGCGACGTGGTCACGTCGAGCCGTTTCGCGCCTGCGCGCAGGGTGAACCGGCTGGTCACGACAATCTCCCGGCGCTCCTTGGTGCGCGCGGTGTGATTGCTGGCCTCTTCGCGGAAGCGATCGTTCAGATTCTCCGTGAGTCCGACGGGGATCATCATGCGGTACTCCACCCGCATCCGCGCAAACAGCGGACCCGCCTCCTCCAACTCGATGCTGCACGGAAACCCATGGGACGTGATCGTCTCGTTTTGGTCCGGTTCCATGTGCACCCACGAGTGGCCCGTCTCGCCGGTATCCTCGATGTAGTGAAGGCCCTTGAACGTGTGCTTGTTGGCCTTGTTCGTCAGGTTGAGTGTGCCGTCCGCATTGAACGTCACGCGCAGATGCTCGTTCTCCATCACGTACGCTTCCGGCGCCAGCGAGCCCGGGATGTACGCAAACTTCTCCGCGCGCTTGATGTGGTAGGTCTTGTAACCGTACGCGGGGATGTCGTCGACTTCGATGTGACACCGCACGCGCTCGGAGTTCAGCTCGATGGAGATGTCCTGCAGATTGCGGATGAGCGACGCCCACGGATACTGGCTGTTCACCTGCACCCGCTGCGTCTGTTTGCCGTCCGACGTCGTGATGTCGAAGGCCTCGTACCCCATGTTGGCCGGCATATCAATCAGCGCCGAAATGACCCCGCTCCGCGGGAAGGGGCAGGGGTTGAACACGGTCAGCACGGATTCCTGCGGGGACACGTCCGAGTTGTCCACGGCGATCTGCACCGCCTGCATGCCACGCCGCGCGAGGCCTTCGCAAATGATATCGATCTGGTCGAAGCGAAACAGCGAATCCTTCTCCATCTGATCGATGCCGCCGCCCGTGATCGTGTCGTGGGGGTGATTCTGCAAGAGCAGTTTCCACGCGCGGTCGAGGGCCGTCTTCACGTACTCGCCGCCCACCATGGACCCAATCGCGCTCCACGGTTCGGCCAGACGTTGCAGGTTGACCTCCGCGCGATGGTTCGCGCGCTTCAACCGCGTGCGCGCGCTGATCACATCGCCGAAGAGGTGCGTCCACTTGCCGGTCGAACCCGGGTCGCGGCTTTCGCCCTTGAGCACGGTGAGGTCTTTGACCTCTTTCTTCATGGCCTTCATGTAGTCGTCGAGATTGGAAAACTTAATCGTGTGCTCGGGCAACAATTCCTGGCACAGCTTCATGATCTCCGACTCGCGCGGATCGGGATCGGAGGTATCAAACCCCTGCATACAGCAGATGTGGCTCGTGGTGAAATGTTCCGATTCGTCCTTCACCAGTTTGAGCAACTGTTCCCGGATGGGTTCGTGGTTCCACTGCTTCTTGTCCTTGTCGAGCACGTAGTAATGGCCGCGCGGATTCGTATCCCGCGCCAGGCGGAACGGCGCCGCGCCGCGATCCCAATCGTACCGCGCGAACACGTCGCTCGACCCATACCGCAGCATGCGGTAGACGTAGATGTAATAGCTGAACCGGCTCATGCACCCGAAGCGCATACCGAGCAAGCGCGTCCCATCAACGCCTTCCCAGAGGAATTCACTGTGCGGCGTGTTGATGCCGCGGTAAAAGATGATCGTGTCGATGTCGAAGCCCGCGTACATCTGCGGCATCTGCGAGGTCTGCCCGTAGCTGAACGGCGTGTAACCCACCTTCGACACCTCGCCGTAGCTCTCCGCCACGCGGTGGCCCACGACCAGGTTGCGCACCAGCGATTCGCCGTTCACGCAATACTCTTCCGGCAGCGAGTACCAGGGCCCCACGATCAACCGGCCCGACTTCACGTGCTTCTCGATGGTTTCCCGCTTCTCGGGGCGCAGTTCCAAGTAGTCTTCGACGCATAGCGTCTGCGAGTCCATCGTGAAGGAGTGGAACTCCGGGTCCGTGTCCAGCAGTTCCAACAGATTGTCCATGAAATCCAGGAGCAACAGCCGCGTCTCCTCGAAGGGATAGCCCCACTCCCGGTCCCAGTGGGAATTGGACACAACATGGATCGTCTTTCGCTTGGACATGGTACCCTCCGAAAAATGAAGAAAACGCGGTTGCACTGAGCCCGATAGCATAGAGAAAGAGGGCCGAGCGGAGCAAACCGGCGTACCTGCGCGCAACCCGCGGTATCGGGATCTATCCGGCCAAATCGTGTAGGCTGCGTACAAAGCCATATAGGGGGAGAGTCGTCATGAACTCCGGTGTAAGCTCGAGTCGCGGGGTTGTACGAGCAAGTTGGTGCGCTCTCGCGTTAGCCTGTGTCACTTCATTATGTGTATTCGCGGATACGTCGACCGTTCCCGTTAACATTAACGTTGCCGAGGGGGTCATCGAAGCCTTCTGGGATCCCGAGATCAGCGGATTCGATGAATGGACCGTCAATGACGCGCATCAGCACGGGCTGAACGTCTTCCAGAACTGGGCGGCGGTTGATTTCCAGTGGGTCTCCGCGCCGATCGACGAGCCCATCGTCCGCATGCAGAAGACGTTTCAGGTCGATTGCGGAGGCTACGA
The DNA here is from genome assembly GCA_964632865.1 of uncultured Nitrospiraceae bacterium. Lineage (GTDB taxonomy): Bacteria > Hydrogenedentota > Hydrogenedentia > Hydrogenedentales > SLHB01 > JAHDWY01. The sequence continues at coordinate 5,482 of CAZWDH010000232.1, read as the reverse complement.
TACGCTCCTGGTCAAATTGACCGCTCCGGGTGGCGTTACGGTGCGGTTGATTGCCGAGACGGATACGGGCGAACACACCTCCGAGCACCCGGCGGAGAAGGGATCGTACGAATACGCCGTGCCGCTGGAGGGGGCGGCTATACTCCGTACCCTTTGCATCGAAGTCTACGCGGGTGAGACCGGACCCGGCGCCGGTTGGGTCGAGTGGGTTGCACTACAGAACGCGTCGATGCTGGACCGCTATCACGAACGCTGGGACTACAGCGGTATCGACTGGCGCCGCCATCTCGTCGATGCGTCAACGCCGCTCACCTTTCAACCCGTTTACGGAATCTTCCTGACAGCCGCCGAACTCGCCGACCTGCGCGAGGAGCACCGGCAAGCCATGGCGGCCACCGGAGAGTCGCGTTTCACGCGCCTCGCAGCCGCGGCAGAAGACATGGAATTCGAGCGCGGCATAGCCGAGTTCGCGAAAAGCGGCGGGAGCGACGGCGGCCGTGTGCGGGACCTCGACGAGCCGGTCCTGCCCGGCGGACCGAGACTGGCCGAGGCCGCGCTTGTACTGGAGGATCGCACGTTGATGGCTGCGGCAGCGCGGTATGCCCTGTCACTCGCGACCAGCCGCTACTGGGATCGCGACTTCCGCTCCAACTTTCCCACGGGGCCCGCCGACGACCGCGCGTTTCGGCGCTCGTACACCTGCGAGGACATCGCCGTCATTTTGGATCTTGCGGGGGAGATCTTCTCGCCCGGGGGACGCCACTACCTGATGCGGCGGCTCTCCGAAGAAGGCATCGGAAAGATCAATTACGTCTCGTGGAAACACGAATACATCCACCACACCAACCAACTCGCCTACTTCAATCAAGGCCGGATGTATGCCTACCTGGTGGTCGAGCGCGAGTACCCGCGCGTGAAGCCGTACACCGATCTCGCGCTGGCGGACACACTCGGCAATATTGAAGACTCCATCCTGCCGGACGGCGGCTACGCCGAGGGACCCTCGTATTTCGGCGCCATGGCGCGGCGCAACTACAAGATTCTGCGGCACTACGCGCGGGCGCGCGAACTCGACCTGCCGGATCTGGTTCCCGACGCATTGCGGAGTACCGGGGACTACGCCGAAGCGCTCGCTTCGACGACTGCCGACGACGTAATTGCGGTCGGCGATTCCGAACCCCATCTCGATCTCGAAACGCTCGGGGCCATGGTGGAACTCATGCCCGGTAGCTATTGGCAGACGCTGCTGAACAAGAAACGGCGCGCGGAAGGAAAGGAACCCCTGCCGGGGAAAGCCCCCGAGCCGCGGCCCTTCGTGGCACTGCCTAATCTCGGGTATTTGTCCTCCTACCGCATGCTCAACGGGCTACCCGTGAAGCTGTTGATTCTCGGCAACGTTTCCGGCGCGGACCACGCCCATGAGGACAAAGGCAGTTTCGTGTTGGAATTCGGCAGCGAAGTATTCGCCATGGACCTCGGGAGTACCTCATACTCCGACCCGGTTCATCAACTGTACAAACACGCCCAACGCCATAACATGCTCGTGCCCATCGGCACCGACGAACGCCCCGCGCCGCCTATCAAACTCGAAGCCAACGTCATTCCAGCCGGCAAGGGCAACAAGAAGCGATTCGACGCGCGCATCGACGCCGCGCCCGGCTGGGAACCCTACTACGAACGCTGGATTCGCACCTGGTCCTCGCCCGATCCGTCCACGCTCGTTATCGAAGACGACTACGCGTTGCGCAACGGCACTGGCGTCTCCTTCCTCTGGCAGACCACCTTGCCCTGCCGGCAGGATGGCCGGGAAATAACGATTACCGGCATGCGCGGCGAGGTCATCGTCACCGCTCCCGCCGATTGTGACATCACCATCGAGTCCATCCCCATGGCCGATGGCGCCGCTCAGAACCGCATCGCCATCACCAAGCACGAGGAGGAGGATGACCTCCGCGTAGAGATCCGTCTTCAACCCCGTTAAGAACGGCCCCTCGAATAACCGATTGGCGCAAAGCGTTTATTACGCCCAGTTCGTCATCTCCGCCTTCGGAGATTTCCCAAAAGGTCCGCCCCGATTCTCTTTTCTTACGAGTGAGCATTTCCTTGCCACACAGGCGCGACGATTGTGCAGGGTGGGATAGGGAGAGGCGGCGATACCCCGTTTTGTGAGCAACTAGCGAGGGCAGATTTTTTTCGTGAATGGTTCTTTGGAAGACGAGCTTCCGGAGATCTCAGTGCCGAGACTGTTAGACCCAGCCGCGGGTGAGGACGCCTATCCGAGACAGATCGCAGCGGTAGACTCGGGTGAACAGGACCAAAACCAACGGCGAAGACGAGACGCGCTCCGCGTGTAGGACTTTTTGGGAATCCTCGCAGGCGGGGAGAGCCTGGCCGCTTCTGGGGGGCGACTCAGAAAGGGAGGGGACGTTGCGGTCGCGCCCAAGTCTCAGGAGTTTTCTGCCGCGCCTCCGTCGGCCGACTTGGCGTGGCGGCTTTGATACACACGCCCTTTCTTGATCAGGGACGGGAGGATGGAGGCGCCCATCCCCGGCACGAGGTTTGCCAGCCTCGCGGTCCACGCCCATCGCAGGGGGATTGCCACCTCGGGTTCCTTTCGGGTCAGCACGCGGTTCAGCACGACGTCGCCGACTTCCTCGAGGGTTAACAAGCGCCCGCTGGAAAACACGACCGCGCCCGCGTCATGTTGGGAGGACTGCTTGAGCAGGGGGGTCTTGATGGCATTGGGACAGAATACGGTGACGTAGACGCCGTATCGCTTGAGTTCAAATCCCGCCGCAAGTGAAAAGCCGCGCACGGCGAACTTGGAGGCGCTATAGACCGAGATGCCCGGGATGGCGCTGACGCCCGCGAGGGACGCGATATTCACGATATGCCCGCCGCCCATTTCCTTCATGTGGCGCGCGGCGACCTGGGTTCCCCAGATGACACCTTTCGTGTTCACGTCGATCTGGAGATCGACTTCGTTTGCCGGTTGTTCGTGGGCCCAACCCGACAACATGACGCCGGCGATGTTCATGCACACGTCGATCCGGCCGAAGGCCTCCACGGCCCGGGCGAACACTTGTTCCCAGGCGTCCGCGAAGCGCACGTCGAAGGTGTCCAATTGAACGCGATTTTCCGGCCATGCTTTTTCCGCCGCGTGCGCCTTCAGCGCTTCGAGATTGACGTCCGTCGCATAGACGCGGTCCCCTCGCGCGATCAGCAGATCCGCCACATGCTGGCCGATGCCGCTGCCGCAACCCGTCATGAAATGCGTCGTGGGCGCCTTGTCGCTCATGATGAAATTCCCTGAGGCGAACCGAACGACACCGGGCCGAATGCGAAGGTCGGCCGGATACCCGGAAACATCCAGTACGAGGCCAGCTCCGACGAAGTCACCACGTTGTAGAAATCTCCATTGCGCGGCGAGGGACCCGCGATCTCCCGCTCCTGAATCATCGATATGTATTGGTCAAGCCCGCGTTCGAGCGTGTTGCTGTTCAGCACCACGTCGATGCCGGTGGTCTTCACGTACTTCTGAAGCCCGGGGATGTGGGAACGCGACGGCGCGTACGAATCCGCGCCGACGCCATTCTCACTCGTCACGAACAGCCCCTCCGGCGTGCGCACGACGATGGAATGGTTGCCCTCGGTGTGCCCGGGCGTTTGAATCAACGCAACCCCGTCCCCGAGAAACACGTCTTCGTCCAACAGGATGACCTTGCCCGCATCGATACCCGCGATGCCGTCGGGACAATACCACTGCCGCTGCGGCGGGAGCAACGCTTTCGCCGATTCCCATTCCTGCCGCATGACGAGCAGCTTGGCGTTGGGGAAAAAGGCGGGGCCGTCTTCGACGCCGAGCCAGCGGCGGAGATCCTGGGTGTGCAGATGATCGAAGGTGATGTAGTCCACGCGATCGGGGCGAATGCCGATTTGCGCCAGCCACGTGTCGACCGTGCCGAGTTCCGGCGCCATGTACGGTTCGATGAAGGTGCGCAGCGCGCCCATGCCCTCCGACATGGAGCGGAAGAACGGCGTTTCCGCATTGCGCCGGTAGTCGGAGGGGGAGACGAGCATCGTCTTGAGACCCGCCTCGCTCTGAAACTGCACCACGAACATGCGGTTGAGAATATGCACGTAGGGTGTGGGGACCGTGCATGCGTCCTTCAACGCGTAGCGCCGTGGATAGGGGACGCGCACGAGATCGAAGGAGGCGTAGTAGGGCACCGGCGCGCCGTCCAGCATCTCCGCGCGAAATCGCTGGGCGGCCTCCCGAATCGCCTGCAGCCGATCCTGAGGAGCCGCGTGATCGCGCGCCCCGGCGAAATGGTTCGCCGGGCGGATCACCGGATCCTCATACCGCGTCACGTCGGTCGCCATGTGCAGCCTCCCAATCCGTAGTATACCGTGCTCGGCCAAGCACGCCAAGGGGTTGTCGGCGGCCTGGAGTTCGGGCCAGCGAGCCGGAACGTTGACGTTCGACAGCACTTATTGTCGATCGCGTCGATCTGTAGTAAGATAGAGAAATCTACAGGGGCTTCATTCTTGAGGATCGTGGTGCAGCGAGACGAGGCCGGAGACACGTGGAGTCCCTGTGCGAATCGTGGCCTTGTCTTCCTGCCCCGCGTGGGAGGTGCATGATGTTGAGACCGTTCGCCGGATTGCTGACCCTGGCATTGACCCTCGGCCTGATCGTTGCCGGTGGTTTCGGTTGCAGCCCGCAACCGACGGAGCCCGCGACGCCATCCGAGCCTGAGGCCGCAGAGCCCTCGGAGCCGGCAATGGAAATGCCCGCCGAGCCCGCAATGGAGGAGCCTGCCGCGGTCGAGGTGACGCCTGTGGAACCGCCTGCGGAACAGAGCGCGGAATCGGTTGAAGAGGAAATGCCGGCCAGCGACCCCGCCGCCGAAGCGCCCGCGGAAGGGTCCGCGACGGATGCGCCCGCGGAAGCGCCTGCTGAGGACGCCGGCGCGGAGGCAGCGCCCGCAGAAGAGCCTGCCGCCGAGGCGCCCGGCGCGACCTAGATCCGCTTTAACCCGGATTTCTCACCAGTGAGCCTAGAGGTTTACTCGGGAGCATTTCTCACCGCTTCTGATGCATTGTCACGAAAGTGGCGTTGCGGGGCGGTGAGAAATGCGGGTTAACCGATGGAAACGCGTAGCCGGCGTTTCAAGTTGAACGCCGGGTGCGCTACTACCGTCAATCCAAGGCGAAGCCGCCTATTCGAACAAACCAAGTTGCCCGCTGGAGTCAATCCTGCGAAAGGCCTTGGTGGAGAGGGGGACGGTTTTGCCGTTTAGACCCCATTTCCGGCATGCCACGTGAAAGAGCCGCTGGATCTGGTCGGCGTGGAAACCCTCGCCGCGCATGCGGCTGCCAAAGCGGGGATCGTTTTCTTTGCCGCCCCGCAGCGACCGAACCCGATTCAACACGCGATCCTTGCGGTTCGGATAGTGCGCCTCCAGCCACGCCTCGAACA
>CAZWDH010000231.1:0-11621 GCA_964632865.1 uncultured Nitrospiraceae bacterium | reverse complement strand
CAAACCCACACACCCTTTACTTAGCACCTGTCCAAAAAATGGGGGTAACTTCAGAAGTCTACGAGGAGCGAGTTGCCGCGCTCTCCTTTGCCGACGCGATCGTTGATGAGGGCATCGGGCTGGAGTTCGCGAATCATGGCGATGAGTTCCTCCGAGCGCCACGCATCCGTCGGATGGTCCCATTCGCCGTCGAACCAGATGCAATCGATGGGGCCGTAGTTGGTGCAGAGTTCGAGGACCTGCCCGAAGAGATACTCGTCCACGTATTTGGGAAGATTTGCGGCGTAGTCTGGATGGTGCCAGTCGAGCATGGAGTAGTAGAAGCCGATCTTGATGCCGGCGGCACGGGCTGCTTCGATCAGCTCGCGCACGATGTCCCGGCCCGGACCACGGTCGGCGGCGTCGTAGTCAGTAAGCGCGCTGTCGAACATGGCGAAGCCTTCGTGATGCTTTGAGGTAAAGATGAGGTAGCGCATGCCTGCAGATTTGGCGATAGCCATCCATTCATTAGCGTCGAAGTCGGTGGGGTTGAACGCGTCGGCATACTGCTCGTATTCGGCGACGGGGATGCCCTCGTCGCGCATGACGAAGGACGCCAAGGCGCCTTTGTTATTGCGCGCGGGGACGGCGTAGGATCCCCAGTGCACGAACATACCGAACCGGGCATCGGTGAACCAGGCGGTACGTCGCTCGCGTTCCGCATCAACATTGGCCTGCTGTTCGCGTTCGCGGTGGGCGGTCATGTCGCCCCAATCCCGGATGCCGGGCTGTTTGTACCAGTGTTCATAGAACGCTTCCATCGTGCCCGCGAACTCGGCGCGTTTAAAGTTCATCCACGTGAGTTGATCGCCGACGGCGTAGTACACGTAGGTCTTGCCGTCGACTTCAATGATATCGGGATCCGAGGCGTTGATGCCTTCGTCGAGCCCCGTTGGCGCGAGCACCGGATTGGCGCTGCTGACTTCCCAGGTCTTTAGATCGCTGGAGCGCGTGATGTAGGTTTCGTAGACGTGGGCGGGTTTTCGGTTCTCGAGATAGAGTACGTAGTAATACCCGTTGATGTAGCGAATGCAGGGACAGGCGGTATATCGGTTCGTGCCGAAGGTTGCGTCGGGGAGCTTGGTCCAGTTCTCCAGGTCCGGCGATTGCGCGAACTTGGTGGTAAAGGCCGGATAGGTTGGATCGTTCGATTCGTAGGCCATGACGAAGCCGTCCGGGCCTTTGCACACGGAACTGTTGAAGAGGTGTTCGTTCTCCTGCTCGATAACGACCTTCTGTTCCCAGTTCTTCAGGTCCCTCGATTTGAAGAGGGTCACCTCGTTCCAATTGTCGTCCTCGAAGCGGGACGCGAAGGCGTAGAAGACGCCGTCCTCGACGATGCAGTTGGCGAGGCCGTAGCCCGTGGCGAAGCGCGCCATCTCCTCCCCCGTTTCAGCGTCACGGATGAGGAGGTAATAGTCCTCGCGCGTTCCGCCGTGGCCGGGCCGGTGACACTCCATGTGGCAGAGTCGTCCGTTCCAGATGAAGGGCGTGACTTCGCACATGTCTTCCAGAATCAACTCGCGATTCGTCAATACCGGTGCGGGTTTTGCTGGCGCGGGCGGTGCGATCATGGAGAAAGCATCTGCCGGCCAGCGGCCGACGGTGTGGAAACCTTTTGGCACCTCCTGCGTGTACTGAACGTACGCGAGCGCGGAGCCTTTGGTGGTGTACCCGATATCGCCCGCGGTTTCCTTGTCGACCTTCACGCCGAAAACTTTGAATCCCATGAGCAGGCAGTTCTCGAAGTCGACGTGGAAGTATTTGCCGTTTTGCACGCTTTGCACGATGCCATCTGTTGGCGTGCCGTGGGGTTGGGAAAAGTTGAGGGCGATGAGAGTCGAGTTTTTCACCAGCGCGTGCGTATACGTGTGGAATCCATAGTTGCCCCCCTTCAACGCGCATTGGGGGCTGACCATGGTACAGTCCTCGAACACGATGTCGGGACGATCGGGCATAGTTTCGTTTTCGATGCGAACGTATCCCGCGGCGGTGTCGCCCCATTCGTCGAGCGACCACATGTTGCAGCGGCGGAAGGTGATCGGTTCATCCGGGCGGGACAGGCAGCTCATGGCGCCGCAACCAAAGGCGCGGCCGATGCTGACGCAATCTTCGACGATCACGGTGAAGGGCTCGATGCGATCCGTGCAATCGAAGCAGAGTCCGCCGTCGCCGCCGGTGGCGTACAAACGGCGGAGAATCCAGCGGTCCCAGTTGATGGCGGAAACGGTCTCTGCCGTATGCTCGGGCGACCAGCCTTTTTGATAGGCCCGGATGTTGCCCCACCAGTCGTAGCTCTTGAAGCCTCGGCGCGCGTCGCCCGCGTCAAGGATGACGTGGCCGGAAGTGCCCGAACCGAGGCTGCCGTCGAAGTCGCCGACGAGTTCGTTGTAGTTGCCTTCGGCCCCGGGAAACGCGGGCAGGTTGTTGGCTTCCATATAGGTGTCCGGCCGAACGATGACCCGGTGACCGCCTTGGGCATCGGGGATCGCGTCGAGAGCAGTCTGGATTTCGTTGAACGCGGTTGCCCATGTCAGGCCGTCGGTATTGCTGCCGAGTTTCGAGACGTAGAACGTGGTGCCGGTGCGGGGCTCGGCTGCATGCGTGTTGATTGGGACGCCGAGCGTTACGGCGATGAAGACGAAGATGGATAGGAAGATGCTGGTGCGCATGAAGTGATTCTCCGCTTGTGCGTGACCCCCAAAAAAGATTGGAGCTATCGTGGCTCGATGGGCATCTTACTTTAGTTGCGGTGGTTTTCCCAACGCGAGAATGCCGAACCGGCAATAAAGATGGTTCCACGCGTTCGCGAGGGTGACGGTTTGGGTGGTCTTCGCTTGCCGTCATACTCGCGAAAGCGGGTATCTAATCCGGTAGATTGGCTACTCCGGCCAGAGCGAGTTGATCAGCGCGACGGTTTCGTCGGTCAACACTTGGCCGCCTTCGGGGCCGACGTCGTTGCTTTCCGGAATGGCGCTGTACCCCCCACCCTTCACGGCGCGGGCGGAGGGCACGTAGGACCCCGGCCCAGCGAGCTGGATCACGAAGGTCTGCAATGCGCGGCTGCGCGTCTTCATCTGAATGCCGAAATCGGTGAAGAGCTCGAAGTCGTTTGTGGCGATGGCCACGTCGCCCAGTCGCAGGACGTGCAAATCCATGGTATATGGCTGGGATGTTCCGGCCTGCTGTTGTTCGTAACGGTCAACCACGCTTTGATGCCAGTTGACCTTCCAGACATTCGCGGGATCCGCGGATAGCTCCTCGACTTGAGCGCGCGCGTTGTTGTTCTCGGCTTCGGTGATCTGCCGGAGGGGCAACTCGATCGTTTCGATGCGGTGCGTCATCTCAACGTTATCGCGAATGTCTTTCCGGGCGCCGTCGTAGGCTTCCTCCCACGCGCGCACGATGCGGCGCGCAAGTTCTTCCAGCCGAGTCAATCCGCGCAGTTCGCGCATGCGCTCCTCGGCATCCTTGCGGAACATGAGATGCGGAGACTGGTCGCCCGCAGCGCCGATCCAACCGAGCACGGCCAGGCTCTCGCTGTGGCGTTTGCGGAGTTCCTGGCGGACTTCGTGCCAGAAATCGGCATTGACAGCGGAGAGTCCTTCGACTTCCTGTGCAGGACAGGCGATATTGACTGCGGTTGCGATGAGGTTCGCTTCCGCATCCCAGAAAAAGAGGACTTCGACACCGTGATCTTCATACCCTTCGATCATGCGGAAATCGTCTTTATCCGTCTTGCCGTACATGACCGCCGTGCCGTCGGCGTAGACGCTCCGGCGATTCTGCGCAACGACGGCATGGCCCAGGCCCCAGCCCGCCGCGCCGGGTGCGCGCGCATTCCAGGCGTTGGCCACGACGGTGGCGAGTTGGTCCACGAGAAAGACGACGTAGTCCTCGGGCAAGATTACATCTTCGTCCGTAATGGAGTAGCGGCCGGGCTTCATGACGGGCGCGGTATGGGTATGGGTGGCGCTCAAGATCACCTTATTGGCGTCGAGATCTTGCACCCGCTCGGCGATGGCGGCGCGGACCTGTTCCGTGATCCCTTCACGAATGGCGACGAGATCGCAGGATACGAAGACGGCCTGTTCGGCAACGCCCTGCTCGTTTCGGGTTTCGAGCGCGAGTGCCGTTGCCGTCACGGGACTTTGCACTTCCCGCGCGATGCGGGTGCGCATCTGTCCAGATAGGGCGACTGGTTTGTCCGGCGTAATGCTGATCGACGCCGCGCCAACGTGCAGCTCGTCAGCCACCGCAATGGGGCTGATAAGGACGGCAAATACCAGCGCCGCGACAAATGACATTGAACACAATACAGTCTTACGCAATGGCCCAACCTCCGTTCCGTTGGTACTGCAATCTATTCTGGATCTTTAATCAGCCAAACTTCTGCGACCTGGGTGCCCCGGCCCGTGACCCGATGCCATGTCAACTCGAGTGAACCGTCGCCGGTGGCTTCGCGTGGGATCGGAAATTCGAGCGGAGTGACCACAGGCTCGGGGTCGTCTTCCGCAACCGTAACCTGCGCGGCGCTGTCGCGGGATATGGTGTAGCGCACGCCGCGAACCGTGTGGCCGTAAGGTCCGTGAATCTCATGCCGGTTGTCCGCCACGAGCCGCACGGTGGCGTTGTAACGGCCGAGGTAGGTTGCGCGGATCCGGTAGGAGGCTTTTGGATCAAGATCCTCGTAGCGCAGGGTCAGGGGGGTCTGGTTCAACGCTTCGCTCATGTCCAGCCATGATAGACGGTTGATACTTCCCTCGTCGAGGGTGTGGGCTTCCCGGGGCGTGGTCACGCCAGCGGGGTCGTCCCACAGCGGTTTGGGTTTGACGAGATGGGTCTGCTTCCACGAGCACCCGAGGTCGTCGTAGTAGCCGCCGGGACCGGGATCTTCCCAGTTGGCGACGCGAGCGAGACGCTGAAAGCGCACATCGCCCGGGAGTGGTTTCTCCGGCATGGAGGCCGTGAAATCGTCCGCCAGGATGGCATCGAACTCGTGCTCGTACCAGAGTTTGTTGTTGAGGGGAATGTCCAGGAACTCGAGAATGGCGCCGCGTTCGCTGTTTCGTGCCTGATAGTTTGCGACGTCCAATTGAGCGCCGATACTCTCGAAGAGGGCCGCGCCGAGTTCGACAATACGCGCGCGCAACCCATCCGTTTCTTCATCCTGGTCCGATTCGGCGAGAATGGCTCGAGCCTGCTCGATGGCCTTTTCCACGCCAATCTGTGGAGCTTGTCGCAGCGCGGCGCAGGCGCGGTCTTCGATGTCCATGGCTTTCAAGAGGCGCATGCGCGTGTAGTGATCGTAGTAGGCACGGAGCAGACATTCCTGAAAACGCCAGTTTCTGAGCAGGGCTTCGTTTGCGCCATCTTCGAGGGAACGCCAGCGGTCGAAGTTTTCCACCACGCCAACGTTCTCCGACAGGGGGCCTTCGAAGGCGCGCTCGAAGGCATAAAGGCCTTCGCGCACCTCCTCCGCGATATCCCACCCAAAAAAGAATCGGGAGTAATCCAGCATGATGTCGTCAAGTGGTCGATCCGGATCCCACCCCAAGGCAGTCCATACGACTTTGTTCACATCGTCGCCGACACCGTCGGAATAGGTGACGAAGCCATCGCAATAGTCGTCGAAGAGGTTGTGGATGCGCGCGTGCCATTCCGCCCGGGGCGCGAAGGGCTCGCGGCCCAGGGTGCGGGCAAGGGCACGGTCCCAACCTGCGACGGGATACTGGCCGCGGACGCAATGTCCGATATCCGAGTAGCGGCGGATGGGATACTGCTCCGGGGTGCGTGCGCGCTGTTCGTCGGCGAGGATCCGCGTCCACGCGCCGTATACGACGCCGGTCAGCCATTCGGGCTGTTCGCGTTGTAAGTAGTCGAAGAACCAATTGTTTTGCTCGGGATCGAAGCCCTGGTTCGAGACCCACACGCCGAGGTTGGGATGAATTTTCCGCGCTTCCTCCGCGAAGCGACCGGTCCATTCAATCATCTGATCGGGACGGCGAAACTCGCTTTGCCCATCACCCCCGGTGGGATAGAGGTGATCGAGATGCGGTATCGCGCGGAGAACGGCCAAACGGTCTTCGAGCGACTCTTCGAGTTCTTCGTCCGATTCTCCCGTACCGCCGATGGCATGCGAGAACAGCCAGAAGTCGTAGCCGTACTCCTGGCAAATGCGGGACCATTCCGCCGCCATTTCGCCTTTGGTGAGTTTGGCGTGGGGCCCGTCCTTCTCGTTGGGGTCTCCGAAGGAAGTCGTTTCAAAACTGTTCGCGCCGAAGACGGCCATCTCCCGCATATATTGCTCGTACTGTTGGGCGGTCCATGCGTCGTAGCAATGCGAGAGGTTACGGAACCCGATCTGGTGGCCACGGTAGGGGTAGCGCGGGGCAGTCGCGATCTGGAAGTCGGATGGAAGCTCAAGCAACCCGTCATCCATGCGTAGGTTCAGGAGAAACCGTCCCGCGGCGAATAGGACGCCGCGTTCGTCGTGGCCAGCGAGAACCACGATGGGCGCGTTCCCGCTGGAGTCGACCGCTATCGCGAACCCTTCGGCTTTCTCAGGTACCTTCATCCCTCCCACGAATGCCCGCAATGACTTGGGGGCGCGGTCGGCCGCACACAAGGCAATTAACGGCACGTCGTCATTGGGCGCGTCCCCGGCGAGGGGCAGCGCCTTGCCCGTTCGTTGTGCGATCTCTTCCTGGAGCATGCGGCCTGCGGTGGCGACCACAGGACTATCGTCAGCGGCCCAGATCGCGGCATTCGACAAATCGTGGAGTTCCGCCTGGGCGACGCCAGTCAACCAGGCAAAACTGAAAGTAGTGATTACAGACAACACAACACGAAGATCCCCGAAACGCATCATGGCAACCCCCTTTCATGACATCGGAAGTTTACCTAGACTGGATCGGGATTTCGAGTCATTCAGAAACGGGGACTGGGGGTACCGCATTCGCGATACGATTCGCTGGTTCGCATGGCGTCGTTGGAAAACGTTTAAGGTCTTGGTACGAGAAGTCCCACTCCGGTGTATGCAGGGCGCCGTCGGCTTTCGCGAAGTACCACGGAGAACACTCGTCGAAACTCTTCAGCACGTGTATGTCCTGCGCGGGCATGTAACTTTGCGAGAGTAGAAAGACCCGTAGTCCCCCCGCGTTTTCAGCGACATCGACAATGATAACGGCATGACCCGGGAAACCGCCGTGAATGTATACGTCACCTACTTCGGGCCGAGTGAGATTGGGGACAGGCGACAGTTCGCGCTCCAAGGATGCGGATCCGGCGTACATGAAGACCGAATCGAGATAGGCGCGAAAATTGTCGTAGCTGGTATCGGGTGCGGCGGTCCGATTCCACGTGACCTGAGTCCCCGCGATACGCGGCCGTAGGCCGTCGCGCCAATCGCTCCACCGGGCCGTGTCGCCGCTCGTGAAGTTGAACTGGATGTTCTCCGAACATCCGCCATCGTAAAGATACTCTGCGCGTAGACGAATCACGGCGTCCGCGCATTGCTGAAGGTCGCGTGGTCCGACTTCGACATCGAGGATGGCAAAATGCGCCGATTGGTTGCGCTTCGGGCTGCCATCGAAAAGAAGGACCTCCGTCTGTCCTGTCCGCAGCGGAAGCGCTCTCAGCCACGTTCCGAAACTGGACTCTGGGAGCGGCGTGCGGCTGAATCCGGCCGGCGGTGGGATCTCGGAAACTATCGACGGAATCTGACCTGCGGGGTTCCGGGATTGTGGTTGCGGCAATGAACCGGCGGTCGGCACGGCGTTCCTAGGCATTTCGTCGGCCCCGGTGGCGGCGTTCGACTTCCACTTCAGATACTCAAGGATCATGGTGTTTGGTTCTCTGCCGGCGTAGTGTGTATCCTTGCCATTCTTGAGGCCAATGACTCTGAACGGTGGTCCTTGATCGGAAAACTCCGCGTTAACCAGTGCCTTTGGATCGGCCTGCCAGTCTATGTCGACGCGTTTCTGCAGTTCTTCAATGCTGTCGCGCGGGCGAAATTCCACGATGGTTGTGCCGTCGCGTTCTGTGGACACATTTCCCTTGTCGGCCGTATCGTACGCCCTGCGGAGGTCATCCCAACTTTTCGGCCATGCGCCGCCGTTGCGTTCCATGTGTTCGATCACGAGATCGGCAGTCCACCACACAGCGTAAGCGTCAGTTGGAATCTGAATGGCTTGATATAAGAACCACCCCGCGCACCAAAGTCCTGCGGCACCGATGACAGTGAATACCCCGATTAGCGTCCGTTTGCGTCGGATCACAGCAATGTTCTCCCGAGGTAATTATAGCGTTCTTCAGGCTCCTATTGCGCGCCGCCGTTCATGGAACTCACAAATCGACCGTGAAATGATAGCTGGAGATCCGCATGCGTTTGCGGAGGTAGAACCGGTGGGCGTCGTGGCGGTGGGTGACGGATTCGAATTCGAGGGTGGCGCAGCCTTCTTCGCGGGCCTTGTCCGTGAGCCAGTCGAAAAGAGCGTCGCCGTAGCCTTGGGAACGGCAGGACGCGTCGGTGACGAGGTTGGTAACGCGCACGCGTTGCGATGATGACGACGTATCGCATAGTTCCTCCGCGACAACTGTGTGTTCCTCAACCCATTTCTTATTGGATCGTGCTGGAGTCACTTGCGAGCGAACACCACCAGTGCGCCTGGCATAAGACCCATTCCCTGCTGCATAGGGACGTCAATGGCGGCGAGCAGTTCCGCTCCTGACTCCGCAACGGCGTCGATGTACTCATCGACTTGACCGTGGTATTGGGGGAACGGCACCTCCCTCACGGCGGCCCCGGGATTCCCAGCTCGGTACGCCTCTTTCGCGACGCTGTCAATCAAGAGTTGGCCGTCACATACTTCGGCTTTGTAATCAGGACCCCACGCCTTCTGAATGTTCGGATGGGCATCCGTCACGATGAAGTGCCCGCCGCTACGAAGTACGCGAAGGAACTCGCGAAACGCACCGACCAGGTTCTTTACATGCGCCAACGCGAACGCGCAGATCACGAGGTCGAACGATTCGTCGGGCACCGGCACGTCCAGGACCGACGCCCGCCGGAATTCTATGTCGAGCTGCCGTTTCGCAGCCTTTGCGCGTGCCAGCGCTAACATCTGCTCGCTCGTATCAATGCCCACCACCCGCTTACCCATCTCGGCCAGACGCAACGCGTGCCTACCCGCGCCGGTTGCGGCATCCAACACGTGGTTGGATGGAATCATCCGTAGTAAGGAGTAAACTACGATTTCCTCGACGGCCTGCATGGATGCAGAAGTGGGGCGCGCTTCGCCGTGCTCGTCATATCTGGATGCGCCGAGTTCGTAGGCTTGCATCCCGATACGCGGATCCGCCGGTTCGTCTTCCATAGCGTCGTTTATCCTGCGCTTGCCCCAGCACTGGCGGAATTCACACCCTACTGCATTCGATCGATCGTCACTTTGGAACGTACCCGCGGTGTTGGAGGAACCAACGCATGCATTTGTGCGCGATATCAACGGGGTCGCAGAACATGAGCGGACATCCGCCGACGATGGGCTCGACGCCGAGACGCTCGCACTCACGAAGCGCTTCATCCGAGACGCTGCCGGTCCCGAAAGAACGATGAAACCAGACTCGCGGCACGCCGTGTTCGTGACATTGTCGAACGATGTCGGCGGAAACGTCCGGGTGGGTGGCGATAACTACCCCATCCACTTTCTCCGGGATGGCGCCAAGATTTGGATAGCACGGTTCGTCTTCAACCTCTTCGGCATTAGGGTTTACAGCGAATACGGTGTACCCGCATTTCTTGAGTTTCTTGAATACGGCGTTGGCAGCCACGTCGCCTTTTCGTGAAACGCCCGCAACCGCAATGTGCTTGCCTTGGAGAAATTGTTCAACCGATTTCGGTGCCTGTGGCATACGTCCCCCTTTCAACCATGGCCGTTTGCGGAGCACACGGCACTGGTACCCCGAAGGAAAGCATACCGCCCTTACCACCGGCACGCCAGTTTATCGAATTCTAGACTGGTTCCTCTTCGTCCTGGCGCGCCAGAGATGTTACATAGACAAAGAGCGCAACCTCAGAAACCAGAAGGGCCGGGTCTGCCGTCACGTCGAGCAAGAATGCCGCGGACCCGCCAACCACAGAGCACAAGATGGGGAATGATCGACCTTGGCCAGGCCTCGCGCCGGGGCACGAGCATGAGGGCACCGCAAGTGAGTATCGCCGTTGGACAGGGCGGGCCGAATAAGGGCATCCGGGGATATTACAATCCCAGAAGGAGTCCGAGTCCACGATAAACGAGTGCATATGCAACCAGCACCGCGGCGAGCGGCGCCCACCGTGAATGCGGCGCGCGGAAAACCAGTTTCGAGCGAACGACTCCTTTCCAGGCGAAGAACACTGCCTGGACCAGAAAGGCGATCCCGAAGACGACGGCCGCGCGGTTGATGGTGCGGAAGTATACGAGGTGGTACACGGCACCCGACCATGCCCAGTGCACTGCGAGGAGTCCGGCAACCCATCGGCTGGCCCGTTCACCTCGGCGCAGATAATCGAATGCAACGCCTACCGTGGCCAGCCAGAGTACGAGGGCGACGAGCCAAAATGCCCGGTTGTATGAGCCAAAGCCATCAAGAAATTGACCGTGTGTAAAAGGAAGCTGCATGATCGATCCCGCGCGCAGCGACACGGACCCGCACAGACTTTACCCCAGCAGATTCCAGGCGGCCATGCGGACCGTCCAAATATCGATCACGACGCATCGTCAGAAAGCAACGGGCGAAACCCTGCCTGCTGAAAATGCATGTCCGAGGTCAGTGCGTCTGCGATGCCCCGGTCATGCATTACGACGAATGAAATACAGTCCGTTAGGCTCCAACCCTTGTCTGGCCGATCCACGAAGAGCTTCCATCCCCGTTCCCACAAATCGGACGAGAGTGGTACAACCTCGATGTCATCTCGATCTTGAATGCGATTGACGAGCGTAACTACTGCCCTACGCCACGGTGGAAGCGCCAAAGCGTTTGTGGTTTCGAGTAAGACTGCGCTTGTAGTGACGATCTCACTTTCGATTAACTGCGAATACTCTCTAGCAAGAGAGTGGAATTGATCCCTCGTGAAGACTAGAGCTATCCAAAATGAAGTATCTGCGAAAACGCAATGCATTGGCGACATTAACGTTTTGGGGTGCCATAGAGATAATGGTCATGCTGTGCCGCGAGATCAGTTGGGGCGCCCTCAAGATCCGTGGCAAAATCAAGCAACTCGGCGAATCGCGGAGTTTCCGCGTCCGCTAGCTCGACACGCACGCGCAAGCGTCGGCCAATCGGTAGATTGACAGGCCCGTCGGGAATAATGACCTTTCCGTCAAAATGGGCGTCTAACTTCTTTTCCATCGATTCACCCTCGCACGGCAGAAAGCTGGTTTTCAAATCCTATTGGCCGCTCAGCGACAAATAGATTGTACACCATATCAACCGATTGGCCGTATTCTGATTGCACACGGACCCGCTCTGCCGCTACCCCAGCAGGTTCCAGGCGGCCATGCGGACCATGTCTTTGGGGCTGTGTTTGAGTTCGAAGACGG
>CAZWDH010000230.1:5149-11739 GCA_964632865.1 uncultured Nitrospiraceae bacterium | reverse complement strand
TTCGAAATCCGACCCTGGCTTCGCCGTAGGCTATGCCGAGGCGAGAGCACGAAATCCGAAACAAATTCGAATGACCAAAATCCGAATGACCGAAACGGTGGGAGCGTGTGGCGCATGGGATTAAAGACCCCCTCCCCAGCCCTCCCCGTGGACGGGGAGGGAGCAGGATATCGATGTATGGGGAGCTGGGGTTCAACGACATCAATTACCGTGACGAGAATCGCGGGGATTCTCTCCCCGTGGACGGGGGAGCAATACTGCCGGTACTCATTCTCGGACAAATCATGAATCGCGAGGTGACTCTTGGATGGTACTTGGAGGGAGGCATTTCTGCCGCCCCGTCCGGGGCTTGGTGAACGGGGAGAATCGGCTAACCCAACGTTCCGCTTCGCTCCACGTTGGGCTACAATCTTTCGCCCCTTCCGGGGCGGAGAACACGCGACGCATCTGCGGGGCGGAGAACACGCGACGCATCTGGTATTGAAGTCGACTCGATCGAGGACGCCCAAGCCACGGGGGTGACGGAATCGTTTTGAATTTTGTTCATTCGTGCTTGTTTCGGATTTCGTGCTTCGAATTTCGAATTTGTGAACAGCGTGCCTGTAGCGCGGCGTGGTTCACCGGAGCAAAACGTTGTCTTGCTCGTTGTAGAGGCGGAGTTCCTGGTGGCCGGTTAGGCGAAGAACTCGAAGGTGGGGCTTTGCGTTTGTTGGAGGAGGGGAAGGGTCGCGTCGCCGACGCGGATGTCGAGCCGGGATCCCTGGGGCGGGGGTTCTTCGCCCTGGGTTCGGGCGAGGGCCGTCTGCGCGGCTTGGTTCACGCCGTTCACGAAGGAGCGGGCTTGGCCCACGGCTTCGGCCCGGCCGACCGTTGCATCGAATCCACGGATTTCGACTGGATCGCTTCGAGTTCCCTCAAGTTGTTCCTGAACCTCCGCGATCCGTTCGCGGATCTGTTCGCGAGTTTCTTCCAGCGTGGGGACGACGCGCTCGGCCGCTTCGAGGTTGCGGTCGATGGTGCGGACGGCGGCGGTCGGCACGGAGATGGAGCCGCGTCCGAAGCCGACTTCATTCGCGGGGGCTTCTTCAAGCTGGAAGGGGTTCGCCGAAGCGACGGCGGGGCGGGGTCTGAACCCTACCTGCTGGGCAGAGTTCTCCGGCGCTCCAGGAATCGTCTCCCGAGGGGGCAGGAGCGACGTCCGGGGGTCGAGGTTTCGGACCGTCGTTTGACCAACTTGTAGGCCCATCGTTACATTCCGCAGCGAGTCGACACCATCAATAATTGCTTTTCGCCATTAAAAGTATCTCACAAAGGCGCGGCGGAGTCAACAGTGGACCTGGGGTTATTCCAATGTAAATCCATGCATTTTATATGCTTAAATGGCTCCGGCTGGGCTCGTGAATTTGCGGCGCCGACGCGGTTGCAGGGGTCCATTCGGGTCGAGTAAGGTTTCACAGAACGAACGCCGCTTGGGGAGGGGAAGTTTAATCCCGTGCAAACGCCGCTATTGCTCGATGACGAAGCGTGCGCCGGCCTGGTGCCCAAATTCGCTTCGAAGATACTAATCGCCGGAAGAATGTTTCCGGATTTCGAGTCCCGCTTATCGGCTCGAACGGCCAAAGTGATCCGGGTGGATTGGCCGTTCCCGGTGGCCATCCCCGAACATGTGTTTGACTTCGTGCTGCTCCCGCCTTGTGACGAGACCGACGTCACGGAACTCCTTGAAGCCGGTTTGAAACATATCGACCAGCACGGTTCCGTCGGTTTGATCACCAAGCCGGTGCAGGACAATGGCGAGCCGCCTCTCGGCTTGCTCACGCAACTCGAAACCATGGGGTTTCTCGCGACGCGGAGCCGCATGTGCGAGGAGAACGGGCTGACGCAGTGGGCCTTCGCGCTGCTCCGTAGCGACTACGATCCGGTCGCGCATGCGGCGGACCTGGAGGCTGCTGGGTTTCCCATGCGGGCCTTTCTCGTGCTCGATTCCATTGGGGAACTGGTGGAGCTTTCGGACGACAGTATCGCGTCGCTGGCGGTGGAGAAGCATCGCGTGCTGTCCGAGGCGATCCTGCAACTGGAACCCGGAGACGCGGCGGCGTCGCTGTTGTCGTTCGCGCGGAAAGAGTTTCAGCTTGCGATCCACGCGCATCCCCGTTTGGTGGCGCCGTATGCGCGCCACGCGGCGCTCTGGCATCACTTTGGGCAGGATCACTTGGCGAGACGACTGCTGCGATCGATCGCGCATGTATGCGATGCGCCGGAAGCGCGGGCGTTTCTGGAGACGCTCGACGATACCGAGGGCGCGACGCGTGGCGTCGAGAACGCGCCGGTCTGGTCCGGTACCCGGCCGAAGCCCCGGATTCTGGTCATCACGCACGACAATTCGGACTACGGCATGGATTCGCTGTTCGATGGACTCTGCACCGTATTGGGCGCCGAGAACGTCGTTGAGTTTCCCTGGAAGCCGACACTGCACGGGCAACGTCCGGAGACGGCGCTGAACTATCCCTGCGTCTTCGACTACCCCGGCGAACCGCGGACGCCGGAGCAGTTGGTGGAAGAACTGCGCGACGGGCGGTTCGATCTGATCCTGTTCGCGGACGTGGTGCAACGCGCCTACCGCGATACGGTCCGGCGTTTCCTCGAGGCCGGCGGCGGGGTTCCGGTGGTGGTGTACGACCCTTGGGACGATCCGCATAGTCTGCTGGCCAGCGCGTTGGAATACCTGGGGCGGGCGTCCGTGGCCGCCTATTTCAAGCGGGAGATGCTGGCCGGTTTCGAGTATGGGGAGAACGGTTTTCCCTTGCCGTTTGGTTATCCCGACCGGCTTGTGCCGGAATCGGTGTCCTGGGAGCGGACTCACGATCTGTTCTGGGCGGGGAAGCGTATCTTCGGGACCCGCGCCTTGTACCTGGACTGGCTCTCCGGGAAGCTGGGGCGGAATATGGACCAGACCTTCTCGCAGGCGGAGTACCGGGCCACGCTGGAAGGGGCACGGATGGGCCTGTCCATCTTCGGGTATGGCTACGATACGGTGCGGTACTGGGAACTACCCGCGCACGGTGTGATGCTGCTTGCGGAGCGGCCCCCCATCCGGATCCCCCATGATTTCGTGGATGGGGAGTCGGCGGTGTTTTTCGACGACCTTCCGGAGCTGGAAGAGAAGTTGGATTACTACCTTGCCCACCCCGATGAGGTTATGGCAATCGCTCGTGCGGGACGCGAGCATTTTCTGAAGTATCACACGACCTCGGCGCGGGCCAAGCAGTTTCTCGGTCGATTGGAGTCGCTTGGATTGTGGTAAATTTTAGTTTACGCGTGGCTGTGAACGGTTATTTGAACCGTTGCGGTGGGCAAGCGATTTGATTCGTCGTAGTATCTGGTGTTAGGGCAAGGCTTGATGTTGATATATGGTATTTTACCCAAAGAAATTGCCTTTGAAACATGAATGAAACATTGATGTGTTTGAGAAACGAAGTCCTGTTCTGTAAAACATTGCCGTTACTCTCATTACTAGGTCTTCTTTACAATTTCTTCTAGGCTGAAGTCGAGTGAAGTAAGTTTTACTTTGTGCGCCAATTGGAGGGAGGAATGCCCTTGTGACCATCCAGGAAATACTCGCTTCAGAGGAGACCCGCAACTACGAATTTCCTGTCACCCGGGAGCGCGTCTTTCTGGCCCATGCGGGGGTTTGCCCTCTGCCGCGGCGCGCTTGTGAGGCGATTCAAGAGTTCTGCCACCGCGGGTCGCGGCACGCCCAGGAAACGGGCTGGGCGAACGGGCAGGTCCTTGCGGCGCGGCAGGTGAGCGCCCGCGTGCTGGGGTGTTCGCCGGACGAAATCGCGTTGCTGGGTCCGACCTCCCTGGGACTCAGCCTGGTGGCAAACGGCATCCCCTGGGAGTCCGGGGATGAGGTCGTGTATTACCCGGACGACTACCCGGCGAACGTGTATCCGTGGACCGAGCTGGAGCGACGGGGCGTTCGGCCGGTCGCGCTTGCTCCCGAGCGGCCCGGGGCGATCGCGTGGGAGACCGTTGAGGCGGCTTTGTCGCCGCGAACGCGGTTGGTGACGTTGGCGACCTGCAACTTCCTGAGCGGGTACCGGGTTGATGTCGATTATATTGGACATCGCCTCCGTGAGCGGGGAGTCCTGTTCTGTCTGGACGCGATTCAAACATTGGGCGCTTTCCCCTTGTCAGTTGAGCATTTGGACTTCCTGAGCGCCGATTCGCACAAGTGGATGCTCGGTCCTGCTGGGGCTGGTATCGTTTACATCAGAAAGGAGCGTCAGAACCTGCTTCGGCCGTCGCTTCTTGGGAGTTGGAACGTGCGGTCGCCGGAATTCGTCGCGCAGGACACGATCGAATTCGAGCCGGGTGGACGGGGGTACGAACCGGGGATGCTGAACCTGCCGGGCATCATCGGCATGACGGCGGCATTGAAGCTCCTGGAAGATGCCGGTATCGACCAGGTCGCGCAACGCATCCTGGAACTTCGAGGCGATCTGATCGAGCGGCTTCTTCCACTCGGGTTTGAGATCTATGGTCACGCCGACAGCCACCCCGATTCTTCCCGGTCCGGAATCCTCACGGTTCGCCATCCGACCAAAGATCTGAAATCCGTTGCGCAGGCCCTGGAAGGGGAAGGGATTACGGTCTCATGCAGGCAGAACCGCGCGGGCGAGGTGTTTTTGCGCTTTTCGCCCCACTTTTACAACACGAGGGAAGAACTCGACCGGGTCGCGGAGGTGCTGAAGCGTGTCTGCTGAATCCAGCAGGGCTGTCGTGATCACTGGGGCGAGTTCCGGGATTGGACGGGCGTGCGCAGAACGGCTGGCTCGCGAAGGTTTTCGCGTTTTTGGAACCTACCTCCCACAGGAGGGGGCAGCAGCGCTTGACGGGATGAGCGCCGTTGTTCCTATCCCACTCGATGTCACCGATTCGGATTCCATCGCCCGTGCGGCGGAGCAGGTCTCCGCGGAATGTGAATCGGGGCTATGGGGCTTGGTGAACAACGCCGGTGTGGATATCCCGGGTCCGCTGGAGTTCCTGCCGCTGGAGCGCTTGCGGGAACAACTCGAGGTCAACGTCATCGGTCCGATCGCGGTGACCCAGGCCTTTCTCCCGCTCATCCGGAAGGGCCGAGGCCGGATCGTGATGATTGGGAGCATCGACGGGAAGGCGGTGACGCCGTTTCAAGGGGGTTATGGGGCCTCAAAACACGCGATTGAAGCGTTGACCGACGCGCTTCGTATGGAACTGAGCGCCTGGGATATCCCCGTTTCTGTGGTGGAGCCCGGCGATATCGCGACGCCCATCTGGGAAAAGTCGCTGGCGCTGGCCGACCGGATGCTCGGCGAACTCCCCGAGAAAGCGCACGACCTGTACGGGACCCAGATGACTGCGGCGCGCGCGACCGCCGTGAAGATGTCCTCAAAGGCCGCGTCGCCCGAGACGGTGGTCCGCGCGGTGCATCATGCGCTGACGGCGCGGCGTCCGAAGACGCGTTACCTGGTCGGCATGGACGCACGGATTCGGCTTGCGCTGGAGATCCTGCCGTCGCGCTGGGTGGACCGGTTGATCATGGGCTTCATCGCGCGCGGCGGGAAGTGAGCGGACGGGCTACTCGTAGTAGCGAAAGACGCCTTCCGCGACACAGACCGGCTTGTCGCCGCCTTCCACTTCCATGGCGAGCAGCATGACCACCTGGAGGCCGCCGGGAACGTCGTCGGCGCTGCTCAGTTTCGCGCGCAGGCGGATCTTGCTGCCGATCAACACGGGAGCGGGAAAGCGCAAGCGATTGAGACCGTAGTTCAAGGCCGCGGAAATTCCTTTCACGGTCCAGATCTGGTCCATGAGGTAGGGCACGAGCGACAGCGTATAGTAGCCGTGGGCGATGGGCCCGCCGAAAGGGGACTCCTTTTTCGCCCGCTCCACGTCCACATGAATCCACTGTTCGTCATGGGTCGCCTTGGCGAAGGCGTTGATTTCGTCCTGGGTGACTTCATACCAATCCGACTCGCCGATCTCCGAGCCAACGAGCGACTTCATATCGGCGTACTGAACTTCACGTGGCGGCATGCAAACGTTCTCCTTCGTTGTTGCGCGCCTATATTCCTCATTTAGGCAGGCAAGGTCAACCCGAAGACGACAGAGACATCATGCGTCTGCCGCCTTCAGTTCTTCCACGAGCGCGATGTACTGGTCCATGGCGTCGTCGCGGCTTGTGCCGGATAAGGCATTCCATGCGTCGTACTTCGCACGGCCCACGAAATCCATCATGCCGGGCCGGTCGCCCGCGCAATCGCCTTTGGTGGCCTGTTTGAACAGGGCGTACAGCCGCAACTTGACGTCGCTGTCGGGTTCCTTGGAGAGCTGGGTGACCTCATCCTTTGCACGTTCGAATGCGTTCACGCGATCTTCGGACATGGGAGTTCCCCCTTTCGGGTTTGTATTCGCCAACATCGTGACTCGTACTTGACTGCTTAAGAAGTCCTTGTGCCCCACGGTCCGAGGCGTTGACCTGCCGCTTGGGCCGTGGGGGGTGGGGGGGCGCGCCCCCCGGGGTTGGGGGGGGTTTGGCGGGACGG
>CAZWDH010000230.1:0-5139 GCA_964632865.1 uncultured Nitrospiraceae bacterium | reverse complement strand
GTGCTGGTTTCGGTTGCCTCTTTTTGCAGGTCATCTGGCCAAGCTTCCTTGGGCGAGGACGCCCAAGCCACGGGGTAGTCTTCTCGAATTCTTGGGCGAGGACGCCCAAGCCACGGCGTCTTCTTGAGTCTTGGGCGAGGACGCCCAAGGCACGGATAGTCCTTCTTCAGGTGGATTTGCGCTCGGAGTAGTTGCCTTCACTGTCGTCATTGAAATTCTTGCCATTCTGGTTCGTTTTCGAAAATCCAGCGGTAGTACTCTTTATTTTCCAGTTGCGCGGCGGCTGCTTCGTCGACGATGACGCGGCAGTCGGGATGGAGTTGAAGGGCCGTGGCGGAGATCATGCTTGTTACAGGACCTTCGACGGCCTTCGCAATCACCGAAGCTTTCTCCGCACCGGTGACCAGCATGAGGCAATGTTTCGAATCGAGAATGGTGCCGACGCCCATGGTGATGGCGCGTTTCGGCATTTCGCTGGGATCGGCGAAGAGGGGAGCGTTCTGCTCGATGGTGGTCGGCGTGAGGGCCTTTGCGCGCGTGCGCGAAAACATGGCGGATAGGGGCTCGTTGAACCCGATGTGGCCCGAACGCCCGATGCCCAGGACTTGCAGATCGATTCCGCCGCAATCGCGGATTAACTGCTCGTAGTGGACGCATTCCGCGTCGATGTCGTTGGCCATGCCGTCGGGAAGGTTGGTGTTGCGAATATCGATGTTCACGTGGTCGAAGAGATGGTGGTTCATGTAATGGCGATACGACTGGGAATGGTCCGGCGGCAACCCGATGTATTCGTCGAGATTGAATGTAGTGAGCAACGAAAAGTCCAAGTCGTCATTCCGGTGGGTTTCGACAAGATGGCGGTAGAGGCGCTCCATGGTCCGCCCCGTGGCGAGCCCAAGAATCAGCTTGGGTTTCAGCCGGATCTCGCGGGCGATCGCGCGCGCGGCGAGGTCCGTTGCGGATTCGGCGTCAGGACGTATGATGACTTCCATGCGTATTCCCCTTGCAGATGAGGCCGGCAACTCGCGGTATTTTAGCGTGGATGACCCAATCGGGTCACCCGGCATGTTGGACCACGAGGTCTTGCCTGTCGACCTTCCGCAACATCATTCTACCGAAGCGGCGCCAGGGGCCAGCACTATACTCACTGATGACGCGGTCACATCCCCTTGGAAGGTCGCGTTTCCTGCGCACCACGACCCACGCCGCCGGTGCGTTAGGTGTGGCGACGAGCGCCTCCAGTTCGGCCGCGGAGGCCGCTTCTACGTATCGAAGTGTGCCGAGCATGGCGCTGTGATTCTCCGGAAAACGAGTTGGCATGCTGCGCTTGAGGTAGAACTGAAGCGGCAGCGAATAGACCCCCGCTGGTTTCGGGTTGCCGAAGGCGTCGCGCTGGGTGAAGATCACAATGGACGTGTCGCGCGTAAAATGTTCCGCAAGGTATTCCGCCATCCCCTTCCAATCGGTGTTCGGGCGGCGGTCGTAATAATCCAGGATGGTAAACGCTTGGGCGGGCGCCAACGCGATGAGGAGCCCAGCCAAGGCCGCGATCGTTGCGCGAGCGTGTTTGCGATGAGGCGCGGTCTTCGGGGTAGCGCTCTCGTCATGGCGAACCAACTCCGATTGACCTGGAGTTCGTCGAAGGGCGCGAGCGAGAAAAGCCGCCACTGCCACCAGGCCAAGCGCGATGAGGAGCGTGTACAAGGGCAGGGCCGAACAGAAGTATCGCGACGCGTACCAGTGATTCGAATGCATCAGGAAGAACGGTAGCGGAGGAATGACTAACTGTGCTCCAACGATGGCGAACAGGCAGCGATCGCGGCGCCAGAGCACGACCAACCCCAGGGCGGCAACGATGGCCAACACCAATTCAAAAGGTCGCGGTTCCAAGGGCACGAAGTCGGCGACGTACCGCGCATACTCCAGCGGCGTCAATTGGAAGGCATAGGAGGAAGATCCTTCCTCGTTCACATCTTCCATTTCCTCGGATTCCATGGAGAACATCTGGATATCGAATGAAGAATCGCTATAGATGGCCGCGAAGAGTCCGCTGAACGCCGCGAGCACAGTCAGCGCCAAACGGAAGAGCGCGCGTCGGGGGAGGCGTTTCTCACGAACGACGCCCGTTCCCGCGACCCACAGCCCCGCAACACCGACGAGCGTGAGGAAATAGGGAAGCACACTCAGTTGGGTGAGGAGCGACAGGAATGCGGTTATCCCGAAGCCGGCCCAGTCGCGGGCCGTGTCGCGGGTGAGCGCCCGGTGCAGGGACCACGTCATGAGGACGCTGCCCAGCATGACCAACGCGTAGAAGCGGGCCTCTTGACTGTACCGGATGTGGTACGCGTTGAAGACGAGAAGCAAGACGGCTACCGCGCCGGCCGCACGGCCGCCAGCGCGCGATGCGAGCAGGTAGATTGCAGGAATTGTCAGGATGCCCGCGACGTAGCTGGGAAACCGCAGCGCGATCTCAGAATCGTCGAAGCGCAATGCGATATTGGCGAGCACGTAATAGAGGGGATAGGCACGGTGGGCCCACGCATAGAAGATGCTGCGGCCCGCGCCTTCGTGCGTGAACACCTCGTCGAGCCAAAGGCTCGCATCCAGTTCATGCCAGCGCAGCATGGCCCCCACAGCCATCGCTGCGAGAAGAAATACAGGGATGCCGTATCGATGGCGTGACGCAAGGTTATTCATGGTACGCCACGTTTTCAAAGGGAACTCCCGTTCCGTTCAATACAATGGTTACATATCGTTCCTCCGGCACAGGCCCGAACGCGAAGGGCAGTGGTCCCCACAAGTCTGTATAGAATCCTGCGCCCAGGGGACGGCTCATTGTAGTAATCCATTGGGGTCCGGGGAACGAGCCAGCAAACCGGGAAGCGATCAACGAATCGTCTACCGGCCATACACTCGTGTTGTTGATGGGATTGATGATGGCGTCACCTGCGCGGAAATCCGTCTGGCCATACGCGACCGGTTCAGCGTCCTCGGCTTCCAGGTAGTACTGAAAGCCCCAGTGGCCTTGAAAGTAGACGTGGTGGGAGTAATGCGCCATCTCCCGGCCGAAACGCTGCGCGGCGTCCCGCGCGGAATTGGCGAGGCGAGCGTCCGCCCATGCGACCGTCAACGCCAGGGCCAGCGACGGGACCAGCGGCGCATACCACTGCCAGCCGGGGATGCGCGTGCCTCGTTCTTGAAGCCTCTCGAGCCGCCTGACGATCAGGATGGCTACAGGAGGAACCATGGGCAAGATGGTGCGCGCGGTCACGGACCAGTTGAGAAATACGGAGAACACGAACGTGCCGAGGACCCACAGTACGAGCAAGGTCGAATCCGCATCGCGCTTCCCGATCCAGTCGAGCGCGACCACGATCATGACGGTAAGTCCTGCGGTAGCGAATAAGGCCGCCTGAATCGCGATCCACCAGAACTGTTCCGGGGCGGATTGAGAAAGCATGGCCCGGAATGCAGGCGCCCAGAATAACATGAGAACGACAAATGCACCGACGCTCGCTGCAACAGCGGCCAAGTAACGAATCCTAAGCACCAAGGCGTAGAACATCACTGGCGCCATGCATCCGCCCGTGAAGGTCAGCCCGATGAGGAGCGCCGCCATTCTCCGCCCGGGGGTCTGGCTGGCCCCCGCGTATCCGGCTGCGTTCAGGAGACCGCCGGTGCCGTAGTGAAACCACATCACACATTCGTACGCGATCATGACCAACACCGGAACAGCGAGCGCGGCAATCCACCATCCCGCTTTGCGCAATCGCAACGCGGTATACACCGCCAGCAAGGGCACCAGTGCGATGCCGAAGTACTTCGTCAAGGCCGCCGCTGCGATGACAAAACCGGCGGCAATGAACCACTCGGTGTTGTCGGATTCCAACCCGCGCAACCAGAGGACGATCGACCAGACGAAGAGCGTCAGCATGGGAAGGTCCGACATGACGCTGGAGCCGGACACGAGAACGGCGGGCGTGAAGACCGCAATCCATGTGGCGATGACCGGATGTCGACAGAAGCGCCGCGCCAGGAAGTAGATGCCGAGTCCAAGTGCCGCTGCGGGGATCAGAAATCCCGCATGCAGTGCGAGTTCACTCCACCCGGCGACCGCGGCGACGAGGGCGATGTAGTAGGAAACGAGGGGCGGATTCTTGTTTTCCTGCGCGGCGGATTTGATAAACCCATCCCAATTAACGTCGAACCCGTAGAAGTCGATGGGATTCGAATGCAGATGCTGGGCGGTCCAGATGTACATGGGATCGTCGATGTGAAAGGCCCGCGTAAGAAAAGGAGCCAGACACAAGGCCGGCGCGAGCGCGCAGAGCAGCGCGCCCAAAATGACGTACGACGTATCGCGCGGGGTCGCGGAGTTCACGTGTGTTCCTTCGCGCATCGGGCTTGGGCAGGGCGAGGACTGGACCCCGTGCCGCCGCAGCGCGTATCATTCCCAATACAAGTCAAACCCATCACTGAAGCCAGCGGCACATGATAGACGATTCCTGGTACATACGCACGAGCGGTCTAGCGGAAGTCACCTCGGCGGGCGGCGTGGTCATTCGCCAAGACGGCGGTCGCGTGTCCGTGGCGCTCATCACCGAGTTGGATCATCCGCACTACGTGCTGCCGAAGGGCCACGTCGAGGCCGGCGAAAGTATTGAAGCAGCCGCGCGGCGCGAAGTGGGGGAGGAGGCCGGGCTTCACAAACTACAGTTGATCCGGCCGCTGGGAGCGCGCCAGCGGCAGAATTTCGAACGCACGAAGTGGAAGACGATTCATTACTTTCTCTACACCACGGATGAAGTCGATTTTGATCCCATCGAGGGCGACAAGCATCCCGATGCGGGATGGTTTTCGCTGGACGAACTGCCAACCCTGTTTTGGCCGGACCAGCGCGAGATGCTGGCGGAGTTGCGGCGGCAGATCGACCTTCAGGGCATCGAGTTACTCTTGCCCGCCAGGAACGCGTAAAACTAAGTACCGAATCTTGGGTACCTCGTCGATCGCTAGTTGCTGAGATAGTCTTAGGTGTCGTTGGGAACGACCATTCTGTCGCCCCTCCAGGGCTTTGGTGAAAAGGGAAATCGGCTAACCCAACGTTCCGCTTCGCTCCACGTTGGGCTACAATCTCTCGCC
>CAZWDH010000229.1:0-11782 GCA_964632865.1 uncultured Nitrospiraceae bacterium | reverse complement strand
GGCGCCGCGCAACCCTAGCCAGGGGCAGAACGAAGTGGCGCCCCTGGTAAGGTGCCGCCCCATATTGGAGCCCTGTAAGGGCGAAAGAAGACGAACTGACGAAGACGCTGAACCCGAGCATGTTCCGCCCTTACAGGGCTTTGTGGTGGGGTGCGCGCGCGATCCAGGGGCGGCGCTTCGCTCTGCCCCTGGCTAGGGTTGCTGCACGCTTTCAGCGTGCCGGAGTGGCGCGTGGGGGTGTTGAATGGATGTCGAGGCAAACGGGTAATGCGGTCGCGACGGAGCAGTATGGGCAGGATGTACCACGAAGGCACGAAGGACAGGCAGGGAATGCACGGAGCGCCGGGCTCGTACGGAATCGCAGGGAACGCACGGAACGAAACAGCCGAATGCCGGTCGCGCGGATGCAGCGGTTTGGCGCGGATGGTTCTTCCGCGAAGGGGGCAAGCATGGAAACAACGGCAGCATGTAGCGCAGGCGTCCCGACTGCACTCTTTGGCGTACCGCGACA
Organism: uncultured Nitrospiraceae bacterium; assembly: GCA_964632865.1. Taxonomy (GTDB): domain Bacteria; phylum Hydrogenedentota; class Hydrogenedentia; order Hydrogenedentales; family SLHB01; genus JAHDWY01. Next base: position 11,271 of record CAZWDH010000229.1, on the reverse strand, counting down.
CCGCCGCGAACCGTTGCAGGCGGGACGCCTGCGGTACATCGAAGAGTCCATGCGGTGCAGTGATCCGAATGCTCATAGCCTTCGTGCGCTTCGTGCCTTCGTGGTAAACGTTCTAACGCAAAGTCGCAAAGAGGCGGAGCCGACATGAGGGTCCTATGAGTCAGGAAACATATCGTCAGATGGTGATGACCAACCCGAAGCGCACCTGGACGGAGACGCAGACGGTCCGTGCGCTGGTGCTGGAGTACGCGCGGTGGAATTGGTTGTATCTTGCCATGGCTTTCTGCAACGTTTTCTTTTTTCTTCTCATGGGAAGCAATGTCGGGAATCCGGGCCCGTGGATCGGCGCGTTGGGTATGCTCTCCATGGGGGTGAGCATGATGATGCATGACCTGACCTCGCGCCGTCGTCTTGGCGCCGTGCTGGGTCTCGGCATACCGTCGCGTACGCTTGCGCGGGCCATGTGGTACGAAGCCGTAGTGGTCTCGCCAGCTATCTTCTTGTGTGCCTCACTTCTCCCTGCGTTGGTTTGGGGCGTTGACCCAGACGAGAACACGATCCCGCACCGGCTGTTCGCGAATGGGATCAACACACTGGTGGGCGCCGCGTTTTGCAGCACGATGGTCCACGCGGCGGCACGGTTTGGTCCGCCAAAGAGTGGAAAGCTGGCAGGAGTTTTGACGTACAACTCCGGTCCTATTCTCTACATGGCGGCTACCGTGGTAGCCGTCGCCGGATTCGGATTTTTGTGCTACCTCAACTTCGACCTGATCGTGAGGGGAGAGACGATCCGCCTGCCGCGACCTATCATTGTTTTGCTTATGTTAGGCGAAGGAGTGGCATGTGCCGCTTTGGCCATCTCGGCGCGAACGGCAGCGCACCGGCTCCTGACGCGCCACGTATGCGCGCGAAAGCCCGGAGCAGCGGCGGGCAAATCCGTTCGCAAGCACGCCCCGCTCACGCGCGCCACGCGCCGGCCGTCGTATTGGGAGCGCCTCTGCCGGGAAACGGCGAAGCACGTCGAGGGCGTTGTCCTCCCGCCCGTAGTGGGTGGCCTTATCGTCGCAGTCCCATTCACGATGTATTTCTCCAACAGTGCGGATGGGCACATTCACAGGTACGAAGGCGTGGATTGGGAACTAATTGTCTCGTACTTGGGCTGGCTCCCACTGGCGGGCGCGCTGTTGACGCTGTACCATCTGTCAGGCTTGCTCTCCGGACTATCCGCCCTTCGCATGCTGCCGTGGGGTACGCGAAAGCTGATCGCCTATCTCTTCGCGGGCCCCATCGCGACGGGCATCGCCGTGGCGCTGACCGTGTTCGCGTTGCGTCTGACTATAGGCGCTCCGGTTCAGCCAGGTTTGCTCTTGCTGCTCACCTGGGTCAGCGTATTCGGATTTCTCTGCTACCCGCATCATGGTGCGCTCGTTGCAGCGATCCTGTTCTTGATGTGGGGAATCTACGCGGGGACTGGCTTGAGTACCGGTTGGTCTACCTTGTGTGGTGTCGCGTCCCTCGCGGTTCTTTACGGAATCTACTGGCGCATCAAACAGATCGTCGTGGAAGGTGACTTGTATCGTCGGCGAGAGTTCACCGCCACATGGGAGGAGTACAACTGATGCTGCGAGAAAGGCGCAGGCAGAAAGAAGCATCAAAAAGCATGAAGGACATGAACACAAAGTTGAAGGATTCTCGGAACTACCCGACTCCACGCTCTTCCACACTCCGTTGCAGGAATAGACCATGAAGACCAATGAACCAGAAGTCTCGCAGTACCGGATGCCTTCCTGGGTGGCTCCGTTTGCCACTGAACCGGGGAGTGCTCTCAAGTCTCGGCAGGGGATTCTGGAATTAGTGAACTTAGTCTCGGCGCCGCGCGGGTGCTCCACGATCGTGGTTTTCTTGTTTCTTCTGCTTCCACTTGGCGGATTTGCGTACCCAATTATCCCCTGTGTGGTCGGAGTACTTGGACTATCCGTTACTGCGATTTTCGCAGCGAGTCGGTCCGGTCGCTGCCTGTCCGCCCTGCCCATCCCCGCAGCGCAGCTCTCGTGGACTCTTTGGTTCATCGTAGTTGTGTACTTCCCGTTGATCTACGGCATCGCCCAGACTCCGGTTCGGCTCTTGATTGCGCTCGGCTTCGGTACGGAGGCAAGCCGGTTCACCTATATCGTCCCGGACTGCATTCTTGCCATGGGCGTCGGTGCGGTTCTTTACTTCACCGGCCCAATTGTCATTCGACCTTTCACCGAGGAGAGGGCGGGTCACTGGTTCATTCTCGGAGCTCCCGCAATAGGAGCCCTCTTTGGCGTATTGATCGTGTTGCTCATGGACCCAATTGCCCGGATCCACGAGAAAGCGCACAGCGCGGCAATTCCGTCTTACGCGATTCTCGTCGTCGCGGCGGGGGTCTTCACGGTCCTTTCCGGAATCCAAGCTGCGAGGTCAAGTGCTGGTGAATGGCTGGCTTCACGCAAACAGCAGGATTTGCCTACGGAAACGGTAAGGTGGGGATCGCGACGAGCATCGCAGACCCCCGCGTCTTTTTGGACCATGTGGATCGTGCGTTTGCAGTTCCCTGCGCTGTACGCAATTCTACTGGGCGTGATACTGCCCATTGCTATGATTAGACCGTGGGAAAACGGATTCGACGACGCGTGGATTGTCTACGGTGTCATCGCCCCGGTTTTGCTGATTATGTTCAGTCTCGATAGCTCCGGAATCGAATTGCTATTGCCGGGCCCTCGGGCCGTTCGCTCTCTTCCGTTGCGACGCTGGCAGCAAACTGCACTCATCCTCTCGTTCGTTGTGCCCGAGACCCTCCCCGGGGTCGTGGTACTTGTCGGGTATACGTTGCTTTTTTCATTGTCGCCGAGCCTGGTCTGTACTTTTCTGATCGCTCTCACCGCGACACTTGCGATGAGGATCTCGTTTACCGCAACGCTCCAGTCCACTGGAAGTTCCCGGGCATCTTTGCTCATCGTTCCCGTGGTGCTCCCATTCATCTCAGGAAACACGACTTGGCTGCCAATACTGTACGTCGCATGGGGTATTGCCTGTTGGCGCATTGCATTCCAGAACCTGCACCAGAGTCTACTTCGCGGTGGCTCCGTCTACAGCACTTTGCATGAATCGGCCCAACGAATGGCAGGGCGCTGTTAAGCGGAGACGCCGCGCGTACAAACAACACCTGAACACGTGTTGCCCGGTAGTTGTGGTACGGTATCGGGACCAATCGCAACGGCACGTTCCAACCGATGAACACCAACAATCACTGGCAATTCTGGATCGATCGGGGCGGGACGTTTACGGACGTCGTGGCGCGGGATCCGTCTGGCGCGATCCACCTCCACAAACTCCTGAGCGAGGACCCGGAGCATTACAAGGATGCGCCGTTGCAGGCGATCCGGGAGTTGATGGGGTTGGACGACGAAGAGCCGATCCCGGCGGCGCAGATCCGGTCGGTGAAAATGGGGACGACGCTGGCGACGAATGCGTTGCTGGAACGCAAGGGCGCGAAGGCCGGGCTCATCACGACGCGGGGATTCGCGGACCTGCTGGAGATCGGCTACCAGGACCGGCCGGAACTGTTCGCGCTGGAGATTCGGAAACCGGCGACCTTGGCGCATGCGATCGTGGAAGTGGATGAGCGGGTGTTGGCCGATGGCACGGTGCGCACGCCGCTCACGGAGGACGCCGTGCAGGCGGCGTTGCAGCAATTGCGGGATCGCGGCGCGGACGCGTTGGCGGTGTTGTTTCTGCACAGCTACGCGTATCCCGAGCACGAGTTGCTGGTGGAGCGCCTGGCGCGGGACGCGGGGTTTGCGCAGATCAGCCTGAGTCATCGCGTCGCGCAGGAGATCAAGGCCGTGGGCCGCGGCGACACGACGATGGCGGACGCCTATCTCACGCCGATCATGCGCGGATATATTGAACGGCTGCGCGGCGCGTTTGCGGGTCGCGGGCATGATAAGACCCCTCCTCTAGCTCCCCCCGTCGACGGGGGGAGAACGGACTCCCTCCCCGTCGACGGGGAGGGCCGGGGTGGGGGTCTTCATTCCGTGGACACGGTGAAGAAGCAGTCAGAAAGGCGCGACGACGCACCGCTGCGGTTCATGCAGTCCAACGGCGGATTGGCGGATGCGGACCGGTTTTCGGGGAAAGACGCGATCTTGTCGGGGCCCGCAGGCGGCGTCGTCGCGTACGCGCACGTGTGCAAGCTCGCGGGATTCGAGAAAGCAATCGGCTTCGACATGGGCGGCACGAGTACCGACGTGAGCCGGTACGAGGGGCGCTACGAACGCATCTTTGAAAAGGTGGTCGCGGGTGTGCGCATCAAAGCGCCCATGATGTACATCGAAACCGTGGCTGCGGGCGGGGGATCGATTCTCGCCTTCGACGGGCATCGCTTTACGGTCGGCCCCGAAAGCGCGGGCGCGAATCCAGGCCCAGCGTGCTATCGCCGGGGCGGTCCGGCGGCGGTGACGGACGCCAACCTCGTTCTCGGGCGCATTCAGCCCAGGTACTTCCCCGCGTGCTTCGGTCGCAATGCAGACCAACCGCTCGATGCCGATGCGGCGCGCGAAAAGATCGCGGCCATTGCGCAGCACGTGCACGAAAGCACCGGGCGCAAACTCTCGGTCGAGGAAACCGCCGCCGGGTTTATCCGCATCGCCAACGAAAACATGGCGAAACCCATCAAGGAAATCAGCGTCGCGCGCGGGTATGACGTGCAGGAGTATACCCTGGCCTGCTTCGGCGGCGCGGGCGCGCAACATGCCTGCGCCGTCGCGGACACGCTCGGCATGCGCACGATTCTGTTGCATCCCCACGCGGGCGTGTTGAGCGCCTATGGTATGGGCCTCGCCGACATGATCCATGCCGATGTGGAAGCCGTGTTGTGTCCACTGGAAGCAGATACGCTGGAGCACCTGGAATCTCGTTTCGCGCGATTGGAGGCCGAAGGCAAAGGCACGATCGAAGCCGAAGGATTCGATGCCATGCATACCACCGTGGAGCGTTCGGTGGACCTGCGCTACGTGGGCGTCGATACGTCGTTGAACGTGGTGATTCGCAATGCCGCCACATTGCGCGATGACTTCGAGGCGCAGCATCAAACGCTCTATGGCTACGTGAAGGAGGGGCACCCGATCGAGGTTCTCAACATCCGCGTCGAAACGGTCGGCCATACGGATAAACCGGATGAACCCGAGTTGCCCTGCGTACCGCACAATGTTCCCGATAGTCTCTGCATCGACACAGTGGCCGTGCATTTCGACGTGCTGGACGACGTCGGTACGCGCGCGCTTGAAGCCGTCGATACGCCCATATTCGCACGCGCGCGGCTGGAACCGGGGATGCGCGTGACGGGTCCCGCGCTGATTGTAGAAGCGGTGTCCACGGTGGTCGTCGATCCGGGGTGGACGGCGGAGGTGAATTCGCGCGGACATCTGGTGCTGACCGCAGGAAGACGCGTTGCGACCGAACGCATCGCAACGGAACGCGATCCGGTCATGCTGGAAGTATTCAACAACCTCTTCATGTCCATCGCCGATCAGATGGGTACCACGCTCGAACGCGTGAGTCACAGCGTGAACATCAAGGAACGCCTCGATTTCTCCTGCGCGATCTTCACCGACGCGGGTGAATTGGTCGCGAACGCGCCGCACATCCCCGTACACCTCGGCGCCATGGGCGAAAGCGTCAAGGCCATCGTCGCGGCGAATCCGAAAGGCCTGCGCCCTGGCGACGTGTACGCGACGAACGATCCCTACCACGGCGGATCGCATTTGCCGGACGTGACGGTCGTGACGCCTGTCTTCTCCGAGTCCGACGAACTCCTCTTCCTCGTCGCCAATCGCGGACATCACGCCGATATCGGCGGCATCGCGCCGGGCTCCATGCCGCCTTTCTCGCGCAGCCTCGATGAAGAAGGGATCGTGCTGCACAATTTTAAGTTGGTTTCGGATGGAAAGTTTCATGAAGACGCGATCGTCGCCAAACTCAGCGAAGGGCCCTATCCCGCGCGCAACATGACCGAGCGTCTCAGCGATCTGCGAGCGCAAATCGCCGCGAACAACGCGGGCGCGCGTCTGTTGCGCGACCTCTGCGCTCAGTATGGAGTCGATGTCGTGCGCGCCTACAAGAAGCACGTGCGCGCGAACGCGGCGGAATCCATGCGCGACGCCATTCGTGCCTTGCCGGACGGCGTCCACCGCTTCGAGGATCACCTCGATAGCGGCGCTACGATCCGTTGCGCCATCACGGTCGAAGGCGATCGCGCCGTTGTCGATTTCACCGGCACCGATCCGCAGCTCGACACGAATCTGAACGCGCCGCCCGCGGTGACCCTCGCCGCGGTGCTCTACGTGTTCCGCACGCTCATCGGCAAGCCCATTCCGTTGAACAGCGGTTGCCTCGATCCGATTGAAGTGCGCATTCCAGAAGGGTCCCTGCTCAATCCCAGGTACCCAGCCGCCGTCGTGGGCGGTAACGTCGAAACCTCGCAACGCGTGGTCGACGTGTTGTACGGCGCGCTCGGCGTCGTCGCGGCAAGCCAGGGCACCATGAACAACTTCAGTTTCGGCACGAAAGATTTCGGCTACTACGAAACCATCTGCGGCGGTTCGGGCGCGGGCCCGGACTTCGACGGCGCATCGGCCGTGCATGTCCACATGACCAATACCCGGATCACCGATCCGGAAGTGTTGGAACAGCGGTACCCGGTCATCCTGCGCGAGTTCAGCATCCGCCGCGGCTCCGGCGGCGCGGGGCAACATCGCGGCGGCGACGGCGTCACGCGGCGCGTGGAATTTCGCGAGCCCATGTCGGTATCGCTATTGACCGAGCGGCGCGTCACGCAGCCTTTTGGCGTCAACGGCGGCGAGCCCGGACGACCCGGTCGAAACGCGCTCGAACGCGATGGAGCGATAAAGGAGTTGCCGGGACATGCCGCCTTGGATGTGCAAACCGGCGACGATGTCATCATCGAGACTCCAGGTGGCGGCGGGTATGGGAAAGGCTGAGCACCGTTCTTTAATGGACGGCATGGACCATATGGACCCCATGGACTAGAGGCGCCTCAACAAAACCCGGCCGCGGAGTCGGGCACGAAGGCCCGTCTCGACGCGGCCGGGGTGGTGGATGTGTGACGTTTCGCTGGACTCGCGAACGGCGTGTCGCGAAGCTTCTTACACGCGCGCGCTTGGGCGGCCGTAGTAGTCGTAGAGGCGCGCCTCGAATTCCTCGTTCACGGGCTCGGTGGGATCGAAGGGCGGCGCGCCCTTGACGGTTTCCGTCGGTAGCGTCACGTGGACTTTTTTCTCGTCCCAGGCGACGCGCTCGATCCATTCGTTGGCGAGCAGCACGTGCTTGCCCGGCAGCCAATTGCGCGTGTCCACGACAAACATCTTGAGATACCAGCCGGTGATCTCGGCGATGAAATCGTCGACGTGACCGATATCGCCGTCCGTACACGCCACGTGGTAGCCCGTCACTTCTTTGAGGCTGCGCAGGTGCGGGTCGAACTGCCCTTCTTCGGGGACTTCCGCGCGACGCTTGGGCGGAACGGGCGCCGGCATGGAGGGCGACGGGAACCCTGGGGTCCAATACGGCGCCCACTGGTAGTACTCGTGAAGTTCCGATTCCACTTGTCGCGACACGGGCTGGTCGAGCGCGATGTCCGGGCTCTTCTTGATCTCGTTCTTCGTATGGTTGACCGGGAACAGGCGGGTCGCCCAGTCCGGACGTCCCAAGGCGGCCGGAACGATCAAGACTTTCCGACCCGGAAGGAACGTTCCCGTATCGACGACAAGATAGCGCAACGCCCAGTCAGTGTCGTCGAAGTAGAAGTCGGACACCGAACCGATGGAACCATCAAGCGCTTCCAGGTTATATCCGAGTAATCCGTTCAAACTGCGTAGCATAGTGCATCCCTCCTTGTCCTTGGCTGCGGGACCGGGGTCTGTTGGGTACGATGGTCAACCTTGCGACGCCGAACTTTGGCCCCGCGGGGGCGCCGCCGCTTTCACTGCGGGTGACCCGTAGCTTCGTTCAACTGTCGCTTCAGATCCGCATCTTCAATCGGATAAATCAGGATGTTTGTGTGCGGATACTTCTTTACCTGATTGCCGAGGTTCATGCGGTACATGGAAATGGCTACCAGCACCGGCGTCTCTTGTATGGGTCTCATGCGCCGCAACGCGTCGCAGGTCTGCAAGATCCGGTCGTCGCTCTCCTCCTCCGAATCGATGACGATCGCGTCCGGCGCGCGGTTCAAGTCCGCCGAGCGGTTGGGCCAGTCGTTTGGCGCCTCCAGCCACTCGTAACGCGGCATCTCCGAGCGCAACTCGTCGGTTCGTCCGGGTTGGGGATACACCACCAGAATCGTTGGGTTCTCCTTCGCATCAACACTCATGTTTTTCACTCCAACCTTCCAACTCGCAATTTATTCAAGATTTGACAGCATTCGCCAGCACCGGTTTTCGAAGGTGCAACCTTAGTGCCAATTCCGGGTGAATATCTGTAAGTCTCTATATGTATGGGGATACGCTTGAGCAGCGTCATCTCCGATGCTACGGATAGCAAGCGGGTCACTCGGGGCAAGGGGCTGTGTGTGCATATCCAGTACATTTCGGACTGCAAATCGGCCTGCCTGTGCTCAGGGGAGCGGGCGATTCCTTGTTCAATCCCAAGCTTCTGTGGGCCACGACGTGCGTAACGTGATGATATGAGGATGGATGGCCGAAATCACGGAAGGTGTCACCGATCTGCACGCGGTGTGTCTTTGCTACACACGCCCCGAGCGGCGCGCCGCGCATCGGCTTCCGGTTTGGTTGAAGGTATTGCAAGCGGGTAAGATGCCGCTGGTGAGAGGCTGGATAGTTGGGACCGACCGCGGGGAGGGCACATGACACTTCTGGGATGGCGCGAATGGCTGGCCCTTCCGGACTTGGGAATTCCCGCGCTCAAAGCCAAGATCGACACCGGCGCCCGGACTTCGGCGCTCCATGCCTTTACCCTGGATACCTTCTACGTGAAACGGAAACGCCGCGTCCGTTTTGGCGTGCATCCGCTGCAACGCAAGACCGGGCTCGAAATCTTCTGCGAAGCCGACGTGATCGACGAGCGGTACGTAAGCGATTCCGGAGGACACCGGGAGCGCCGGCTGGTCATCCAGACGCCCATCCGCATCGGCGAGCACGAGTGGCCCATCGAGATCACCCTGACCAACCGCGATTCCATGCTGTTCCGCATGCTCCTGGGCCGGACGGCGTTGCAGGATCGGTTCTGGGTCGACCCGTCCCGTTCCTACTTGTTCGGGCGATCGTTGCCGCGCGTTTACCGGCGCAAAAAACGACGCGTTGACCCCGCCGGGCCGTAGGCGAGTTGCGGGCGATGGCAAAACCGGACAAAACGAAATCGGGACAGCGCGCCTCATTCACGCTGAATGGCGCGGAGATTGCGGCGGGCGAACGCCGCACGGTGGACGTGCCGCTGCCGCAATTGTACACGCATACCTCCATTCCCATGCCGGTTCAGGTGCTGCACGGATTGAAAGACGGACCGCGCCTCTTCCTTACCGCGGCATTGCACGGTGACGAACTGAACGGTTTGGAAATCATTCGACGCGTGGTGGCCCGGCTCGACCCGCGCCGGATTCGCGGAACGGTCCTCGCGGTGCCGGTCGTGAACGTCTTCGGATTGATCACCCAATCCAGGTATCTGCCGGACCGGCGCGATCTCAACCGTAGTTTTCCCGGTTCATCGAACGGTTCACTGGCGTCGCGGCTGGCACACACCGTGCTGCGGGAAATCATCCGGCCCTGCACGCATGGAATCGACCTTCACACGGCAGGCATGAACCGGACCAACCTGCCCCAGATCCGGGCGAACCTGGCGGACCCGGAAACACGCCAATGCGCGGAGGCGTTTGGCGCGCCGGTGATGGTGAATTCCGCGGCGCGCGATGGGTCGCTGCGCGAAGCGGCTGCCACGAATGGCGTACATGTGTTGGTCTACGAAGCCGGAGAGCCCCTTCGGTTTAACGATGACGCCATCGACACGGGCGTATCTGGCGTCTTGCGCGTGATGGCCGCGCTGGGGATGCGGATGGGGCGCAAGCGGGGGCCCGATCGGTCTTGTTTGGAAGCGCGCTCCAGCAAATGGGTGCGGGCGCGGCGCAGCGGGATCTTGCGCTTGTCGGTCGCTGTAGGCGAACATGTACGGAAAGGTCAGTCGCTGGGCGTCATTTCCGATTCATTTGAGGAACACAAGATCGCGGTCAAATCACCGTGGAAGGGCGTAGTCATCGGGCAAACGGTCAATCCCCTCGTTTACCGTGGCGACGCCATCGTGCATGTAGGTATCCTCGACTAATCGCCGCCTGGCGTGATGTTTTACAATGCCAATTCTGCAAGGTAACGAACCCGGCCTTCGGGTTCCGGAGTCGACAGTATGAAGATCGCCATTCTTTCGCGTGGACCCCGGCTGTATTCAACCCGGCGGCTCCGGGAAGCCGCCGCGCAGCGGGGCCATTTCGTCAAGGTACTCGATACGAACAAGTTCTCCATCCACGTGGAGGAAGAGGAGCCGAGCCTGTCGTATCACGCGCGGCACCTGCCCCATTACGATGCGGTCATTCCAAGAATTGGCGCGTCGATTACGTTCTTTGGGTGTTCGGTGGTGCGCCAGTTCGAGCAGATGGGTGTCTTCACGCTGAACTCGTCGCACGCCATCGCCGTATCGCGCGACAAGCTGCGCTCGTTGCAGATCCTCAGCCGTCACAGCATCGGCATACCCCAGTCCGCCTTCGTGCGCGACAAGAAAGACGTGCTTCCCGCGGTGGCGAAAGTCGGTGGCACGCCGGTGATCATCAAACTGCTCGAAGGCACCCAGGGCATCGGCGTCATTCTCGCGGACTCCATCGACGTGGCCTCCGCGATCATCGAGACGCTGCAAAGCACGCGGCAAAACGTGTTGATCCAGAAGTTCGTGGCCGAAAGCAAAGGACGCGACATTCGCGCCTTCGTGGTCGGCGATCGCGTCGTGGCCGCCATGCGCCGCCGCGCACAAGGCCAGGAGTTCCGGAGCAACGTCCACCGCGGTGGACAAACGGAAGCCCTGGAACTGGACAGCGAGTACGAACAAACGGCCGTTCGCGCCGCGCAGATCATGGGATTGCGCGTGGCGGGTGTCGACATGCTCGAAGGCGAGGACGGTCCGAAGGTCATGGAGGTGAACTCCTCGCCGGGATTGGAAGGCATCGAGACC
>CAZWDH010000228.1:0-11828 GCA_964632865.1 uncultured Nitrospiraceae bacterium | reverse complement strand
ACTCGAACTTGCGACCCGCTGGTTAATCCCGCGTGCCGCGGGACTCTACCAACTGAGCTATTCACCGTAGCCGATTTGCAGGTCGTTCAAGTATCTGCCGATACCGCGTTTCTTGATCTTCTTCTCGAGTGCCATGGCCTCGGCGCGTGTGGGGGTTTCGTGTTTCCAAACAAGCTCCCAAGGACCCTCGAAACGTTTTGTGGTTTTCGAGCCGTGGTAGTTGGGGTCATTGTGTTGGGCGACGCGACGGTCCACATTGTCCGAGAACCCGCAGTAGTAGCGGCCGGACGTGGCGCTGCGCAGAATGTAGGTCCAGTAGGGCATGGGAATGCTCTTTGCCAAGGGCTGGAAAAAAGCGCCCCGGTCCAGTTTTCACCGGACCGGGGCATATATGCATAAACCCCGGCTAAAAGTTACTGCCGCCGAGGGAAGGCATATGGCTCCCCGAGCAAGACTCGAACTTGCGACCCGCTGGTTAACAGCCAGCTGCTCTACCAACTGAGCTATCGGGGATTAAACTTGGTTCCGACGCTGCTGGTTAGTCCCGCTTGAAGGCGGGACTCTACCAACTGAGCTATCGGGGATTAAACTTGGTTCCGACGCTGCTGGTTAGTCCCGCTTGAAGGCGGGACTCTACCAACTGAGCTATCGGGGGATCAGTTTGATCGAAAGTGTACCGCACGGTGGCGTGAGATTGCAAATTCTCAGCCGAAACCATCGGCAAGACGGTATTTGGAGCAGCGCATGTTGCAGGGAAACATCGAATACCGGCGGGCCGGAGACCAACCACCGCAGTGTCACCGTGTGCCGCCCGATTGCTGGTGTTACCCCCGCGCCGGCGCCGGCGCCTATCTGGAATCGCATTTCACTTGTCGAGCACTTCCCGAACCTTCAGGCCGAGTTGATTCCTTGAGAACGGCTTCTGGAGGAAATTCACGCCGTCGTCCAGGACACCCTGGCGGGCGATAACATCGGCCGTATAGCCGGACATGAAGAGGCGTTTGAGATCGGGATAGAGCGACAGCAACTGGCGCGCGAGTTCACGGCCGTTCATCTCGGGCATAACCACGTCGGTAATGAGGAGGTGGATTTCCCCTGCGTGCGCTTTGGCCAGACGTAGCGCCTCGTGGGCGGTCGATGCGGCCAAGATTCGATATCCGAATCGTTCGAGCATCGTGGTTGTAAGTGCGAGCAGACTGGGCTCGTCCTCGACGAGCAGGATAGTCTCCCGCCCTCCCGGCCCGGGCGCATCCATCGCGGTAGCGGCGCTTTCCGATGACCCATTCACATCCTTGTTTGCTGGCAAGTAGATGCGGAACGTCGAGCCTTGGCCCGGTTCGCTGTACACATTGATGAAGCCTTCGTTTTGCTTGACGATTCCATACACCGTGGCCAGCCCCAGTCCCGTTCCTTTGCCGATGTCTTTGGTCGTGAAAAAGGGTTCGAAGATCTGTGCCCGGGTTGCTTCATCCATGCCTCGCCCGTCGTCACTGACCGTCAGTACGACGTATTGGCCTGGCGCGAAACCAGCGCGCGTTGCGCAGTACTCCTCGTCAAACTCCGCCATCCCGGTTTCGATGGTCACGGTTCCGCCGGAATGGTCGATGGCATCGCGCGCGTTGACGACCAGGTTGGCAAGGAGTTGATCGATTTGCGCGGGATCGATGTGGATTGGCTCAAGGCCGCTCGCGGGTCTCCACCGGAGTTCGACATCTTCGCCGATAAGCCGCCGCAGCATGTTGAGCATATGGTCTATCGTTTTGTTGAGATCGAGATTCCGGGGGATCACCGTTTGGCGGCGTGCGAAGGCCAGGAGTTGGCGCGTGAGATCCGCAGAACGCTGTGCGGCAATTTGGACTTCCTGGAGGTCCGCAAACAACTGAGAGGATGGATCAGCCTGTTCCAGCGCCAAATCGGTGTGGCCGAGAATGACGCTTAACATGTTGTTGAAGTCATGTGCCACGCCACCCGCGAGCCGGCCTACCGATTCCATCTTCTGGGATTGAGCCAACTGGGCATGCAGTTTCTCCCGTTCGGCCTCCGCTTGCTTCGTCTCGGTCACGTCGCGGGCAATACACACAAAGCCCGTGACGCACCCAGTCTCATCCCGAACCGGAGCGCCATTGGAGACGTGCCATCGGATTGAACCATCGCGATGGTGGACGCGGTACTCCCGGCTGCGTTGTGGGGCGTTGGTCGATCGCATCTCGCGCAAGAACTGGCCGCAGATGGGCCGGTCGCCGGATTCGACGTAGTGCTCCGCCGGCTTGCCCACGGCGGCGTCCGCCGCTTCTCCCATGAATTCAGACCAGTTGGGCGACACGTAGGTAAATAAGCCGTCCGGATCCAACGCGTAGACGATGTCGTTCGCGTTCTCCACGAACGAACGGAACCGGTGTTCGCTCTCGCGCAGGGCGTTCTCGGCTAGTTTGCGCGCGGTGATATCCGTGAACACCACATAATTGACGTCTTCTGACGTGGCCAGCCGAAACTCCACGTGGCGTACGGTGCCGTCTTTACAGGTCACCGGGTACTCCAACGGGGGCACCTCATGCCGCGTGTTGCGGGCATTTTCGAGGATCGCGGCCCACTCCATCCGAATGCGCTCGCGCACTTCCGGGTCGGGGTACGCCAAGGGCCACCAATCCTCCACCGAACGCATCTCGGTTTGGTCGTAGCCAAACATCTCGACAAACTTGGGACTCACGTACAGGGTGTTTTCCCGGCGGTCTGATATCACGAAACCGACCGGGGCCAACTCCGCGAGCGACCGGAATCGTTCCTCGCTTTCCGCTAAGGCACGAATGCCTGCCCGCCGCCGCTCCCCCAGGATAAAGACATGGGCTACGAGCAGAAAGGCGACAGGATATCCCGCCAGCACGATAGGCCCGACCGCCTCCAACACCTGCCAGCCCATACCGCCCGGGAGGAGCAGGATCTGCAGAGCCATCATGATTGCGTGGACCACGAAACCGAAGCCCAATATCGGAATAGGATGCGCCCACCACTCGTTGTGTTTGCGCAGGTAGCGCAGCGCGACTCCCAGAGCGGCTGCTTCCGCGATTACAGCCACACCAGCGGCGGCCCCGGCGCCGCCCAGATACATCCGGTAGGCGGCGCACATGGCCGCTGCCACGGTCGCGGGCACGAGCCCGCCAAACAACCCCGCCAGGCTGAGTACTATGGAACGCCCGTCGTAAATGACGCCTGGCGCGAACTGCACCGGAGTCATCATTCCGATGATGCCTGTCAACCCGAACAGAAGCCCCGCGGCGATCCGGTATTCGACGCGACGGTGCTCCAGCCACTGCGCTAATAGATGAAGCCCGACCCCCAATGCCACCAACAGGGCGATATTCTGAATGAGGTCTAACCACATAGGCGATTACCCGAATCATTCTGGACGCCCAAGAACATCGTCATCCGCACCCCCAATTCGAGAACCGCCTCCAAAATTCCACTCTATCTGAGCAAAGCGGAAGGTAAATCGTCAACAGAATTTCGTGGCGGGTGCGGAGTCACGACGGCAGGGGCCCCGCCCCGGTTTGAAATAGATGCTCACAAGTCGCTATTCTGCGCGCTCTTGTGACGGTGCGGCGCGCCGTCCTGTCTTTCTTCCCAATAGATGTTGCGCGTGGGGCGCTGGTTCTCGCGCGATTGGGGCCAATCCACGAGAGGGTTGCAGATGAAGATTCATGAGTATCAGGCGAAGGAACTCTTCCGCGAGTTCGGGATTCCCGCGCCGGAAGGCACGGCAGTGCGCACGGCGGACGATGCTGTCAAGGCCGCCGAGGCCTACGGGCTGCCGGTGGTGCTGAAGGCGCAGGTCCACGTGGGCGGCCGCGGCAAGGCGGGCGGCGTGAAGGTGGTGACCAAGGCGGAGGACGTGAAACCCACGGCGGAGAAGATCCTGGGGTTGACAATCAAGGAACTGCCGGTGCGGCAGTTGCTGGTCACGCCGGCCGCGAACATCGCCACGGAAGTTTATTTGAGCATTCTTATTGACCGCGGCGTGCGCAAGGCGATATTCATCGGTTGTGCGGACGGCGGCGTGGAGATCGAAGTCACCGCGAAGGAATCGCCGGAGAAGATCCTGCGGCACGAGATTCCCGCGGCTCAGTTGGCGACGGCCACCGCCGAACAGTTTTCGGATTTCGCGTCGAAGCTCTTCAGCGACGCGGGCCAGGCGAAACAGGCCGCCGTGATCATGGCAAAGATGGCGAAGCTCTTCATCGAGAAGGACTGCGCGCTCGTCGAGATCAATCCGCTCATCGTGGACGACCAGGGCACGGTTATCGCGCTGGATGCGAAGGTGCTGCTGGATGACAACGCGTTGTTCCGGCATCCTGAACTCGTCGAATTGCGCGACATGGATTCCGAGGATGTGGACGAACTGGCCGCGAAGGAAGTGGGCCTCAGTTTCATCCGGCTCGATGGCAACATCGGGTGCATGGTGAACGGTGCGGGCCTCGCCATGGCGACCATGGACACGATCAAACACTTCGGCGGCGATCCCGCGAACTTCCTGGACGTGGGCGGCAGCTCAAATCCCAAGAAGGTGGTTGCCGCGTTCGACATGATCCTCAAGGATCCGAGCGTGAAGGTGATCCTCATCAACATCTTCGGCGGCATCACGCGGTGCGACGACATCGCGCGCGGCATCCTCGAATCGATGGAACAATCTGACGTGCCCGTGCCCATCATCGTGCGGCTCATCGGCACGAATGAAGAAGAGGGGCGGAAGATCCTCGAAGGCACGGAACTCATTTCCGCGACCACGCTGGAAGAAGGCGCGACCAAGGCCGCTGAGATTGGAGGCAAGGCGTGAGCATCCTGATAGACGCAGATACCAAGGTCATCGTCCAGGGCATTACCGGACGGGACGGCTCGTTTCACACCGAGCAGATGATTCAATACGGCACGAAGATCGTCGGGGGCGTGACGCCTGGAAAAGGCGGCCAGACAGCCTGCGGCGTACCGGTGTTCAACTCGGTGAAGGAAGCCGCGGAAGCGACCGGCGCGACAGCCTCCGTCATGTATGTGCCCGCGAAATTTGCGAAAGCGGCCATGCTCGACGCGGCGGAAGCTCCGATAGAACTCCTCGTCGTCATCACCGAAGGCATTCCCACGTTGGATGTGCTGGAAGCCTACGAAGCGCTCACGGCGAAAGGCATCCGCATGATCGGGCCGAACTGTCCGGGGCTAATCACCCCAGGGCAGTGCAAGATCGGAATCATGCCGGGGCAGATTCACAAGCCGGGCAAGGTCGGCGTGATTTCGCGCAGCGGCACGCTCACCTATGAGATCGTGAAGGAACTCACCGACGCGGGCTTGGGCGAATCGACCTGCATCGGCATCGGCGGCGACCCGATCATCGGCAGCAAGTTCGTCGATCTCCTGCCTTTGTTCGAAGAAGATCCGAACACCGAAGCCATCGTCATCGTTGGCGAAATCGGCGGACAGGACGAAGTCGTCGCGGCCGAGTATTTCCAGAAGCACATGAAGAAGAAGGTCGTCGGGTTCATGGCCGGCCTCACGGCGCCTCCGGGCCGCCGCATGGGCCACGCCGGCGCCATCGTCGGCGGCGAAGACGACACGGCCGCCGCCAAGATCGAAAAACTTGAAGCCGCGGGCATTCCCGTTGCGAAGATCATCAGTGAGGTTGTCGACCTGATCAAACGCGGATAGTTTTCACTCGTTGTGATATAGGCGCAGGCGTTTTGGCTGCAATGGTCGCAAGCGAGACGCCTGCGCCGCGTTCTCATGGCGCAAGTCCCTTAGCATTGCCTGCTGGTTAGACCCTCCCACATCGATAACCGATCTTCTACCGCTTCCACCTGGAACCGCTGGTTACTTTTCCCCGAAAGATTTCCTGATCTCGAAAGTAGCTTGCTCCGGCATGGAGCATCGAAGCCGGGACTGTGATAAAGTGACGACATTCCATTTGTGCTGGAGGTTCGTATGAGACAAAAGCGCGGATGCTTCTCCCGGCTGATTGGGTTGTTCGTTCTTGTCGTTCTGCTGATTCCGGTGTTCCTGTATTTCTATTGGGTGTTGCCGTTCTGGGGGATGCCTTTCAATGAGCAGCGGCACGGCACGCCGCCGTTGACACCTGCCTGGGCGCTGGGATGCTGGTTGTGGGAGGATGACGTCAACACGGCGGAGGCCGTGCGCGAATTGCTGGCAGGATACGAGGAACATGATTTCCCCGTGCGCACGATTCTCATCGACAGTCCGTGGAGCACACGGTACAACGATTTCATCGTGGATGAAGATCGGTATCCGGACCCGGCGCAGTTCTTTGGCGAACTCGAAGACCAGGGCTACCGCGTCGTGCTGTGGATGACCAGCATGGTCAACAGTTCCAGCAAAGATACCGCGATTCAGGATTCCTCGGACTGGTACGAAGAAGCCCGCGAGAAGGGGTATCTCGCGGGGGGCGGCGAACCGGTTGGCTGGTGGAAAGGCCGTGGCGGATTCGTCGACTACAGCAACCCCGCGGCTATGGAATGGTGGCGAGGGCTGCAACAGCAGGTCTTTGACTGGGGAATCGACGGCTGGAAACTCGATGGCGCGGCTACGTATTTCGGCTCGCGTCTCGGCTCCTTGCCCTTACCTTATCGGCGCGTAGAAGGCGGCGTCATGACTGCGCGTACCTACATGGACCATTACTATCGCGACGAGTTTCAGCACGGCCTCACGCAGAATCCCGAGTTCATCACCTTGTCGCGATCGACGGATCGAATCGGCCTGCTCGATGACGAAGGCGAAAACAGCGAATGGAAATACTGGCTCGACACGAAAGCGCACCCCGAAGGGTTTGCGCCCATCGATGCTTCGCCGGTGAACTGGGTTGGTGATCAGGACCACGCGTGGCGCGTGGAAGAGGAAGGCATCGAAGAGGCCATCGCCGATATCCTGCGCAGCGCGAAGATGGGGTACAACGTAATCGGTTCCGACGTAGCGGGGTATTCCGGCAGCGAGTTCCCGCCGCGGTTATACGCGCGATGGGCGCAATTCTCCGCGTTCTGCGGGCTGTTCATGAACGGCGGTCACACGAATCGAGCGCTGTGGGAATCGGTGCCGGACGAATGGGAGATCGTGCGGGAGTACGCGTGGCTGCACACGGAGTTGATCCCGTACATCTACACGCACGTGGTCGCCTGTCACCTCGGCGGGGAACCGCTCATGCGTCCGCTGGAGGCAAAGTATACGTACCTGTTCGGCGAGGATTTCCTCGTGGCCCCGATCTATGAGGACTCCTTTGAACGTGAGGTGACCTTGCCAGAAGGACAATGGCGGTACCTATTCGGAGACGACGACGTTATCGAAAGCCCTACGACGATCACCCGCCAGTTCCCGCTCGATGAGTTTCCGGTCTACGTGCGTGATGGCGCGATCGTTCCGATGGACGTGAAGCGCGAGTACACGGGATTCGGCGACCGCATGTCCGACGGGTATCTCACGTGGCTGATATATCCCCGCGAGCGCAGCGAGTTTGAAGTGGTGCATCCCGACGGCAGCGGACGTTCGGCGATCGTGGTCGACAATACGGGCGAGACCTTGGAAGTGCGCCTGGGCGGTGAAGAGAAACCCCACATCCTCCGGATCAAGATGGATGCAAAACCGGCGGCCATCACCATCGACGGTGTGGGCCTCGCCGAGGGCAATCAGTGGGACTACGACTCGGAGGCGAAGATGCTCGTCGTCCGCACACGAAACTATGTTGACGGACACTACGTGATCGAACGGGAAGAATAAAGGAGCATCACGCGCTCCGCGTGACCTGTGTTCTTCAATCTCCGTGCAGCGATCTACTTCGCCACTTCCGCAATCTCGATGGGCGCCACGAGGTCCGCACGAAAGATCTTGATGTGACGCCAGCGCTCGCTGTGGAACCGCCGGAACATCACTCCGCTCAGCAGAATGATGTACACCGTCGCACCGAGCCATGCGCCAATGGCGCCCCAGTTGAACACAAACGCCATCACCAAGGCCGAGGGCAGGAAGATGCAGTACGCGCCGATGGCCGTCATCACGGCGATCCACCGCGTGTCACCCGCGCCACGCAACGCGCCGGACAACACAATGTTGATCGCGTCGAAGCCTTGGAACACGGCGCCCATCATGAGAAACACGTGGCACAGCTTCACCACGTTTGGATCGTTGATGAAAAACGCCTGGATGATGGATGGCCCCAGGAAGGCGAAGATCACACCCATGCCGAACATATAGGCGATGCCGAGCTTGGTGCCGGTGTACGCGCGCGCCTTCGCAATCGGGATGTTCTCGCGGCCGATCCATTGGCCGACAATGGGCGCAATGGCTTGGTTGAGTCCCATGGCGGGCACAAATGAGATGTGCATGATGGCGATGGCCGCCGTGTGTGCAGCGAGCACGCTGTCGCCGAAGTAGCCCACGATGAAGCTGGTGAAGATGCCCCAGTTCGTCACGTCGAGTAAAAACGAGATGCCCGCAGGCCAACCGACGGCGAAGAGCTCGGATGCTTTATGCCAATTGAAAGCGAATCCGCTGCGTGTCGCATACAATTGCTCCATGGGCTTGCTGACAAAAATCCATTGCAGGATCGCCACCTGGAAACCGAGCGCAATAACCGTCGCCAAGGCGGCCCCCGCGATCTCCATGCGCGGAAGGCCGAACTTGCCAAAGATGAGGCCGTAGTCGAGCACGATGTTCGCAAGATTTGCGGCGAAGGCGGAAACCATGGGAATCATGGGCCGGTTGACGGCCTGGAAGAACGACGCGAGGGCCGTTTGCCACGCAATAAACACGTACCCGAAAAGTCGCACGCGGAAATAGAGAATTTCCTGGCGCGTGACGTCGGGCGAGTGAGGCATGAGGTGGAAGATGGGATCGGCCAATGGCCAGAACGCGAGCGCGAGCACGCCCGTCGCGAGGGAGAGATAGATCCCCTGCCACGCGTAGCGTCCGCAATCATGCAGGCGGCCCCGTCCGAGGCTTTGCCCTACGAAAGTCGCCACGCATCCCACCACGCCGACGGCGAAGGTGTTCATCACGAAGGACCACAGGCCCGCCGACCCGACCGCTGCCAACGGCACTTGGCCGAGCTGGCCGACCATGGCCGTGTCGATGAACTGCATGACCGTCCATGAGATGGACGCAAGAATCGCCGGCATGGCCAGCCGAAGCACTTCGGAAAGGCCGGCCCAGCGCGATTCGTCGATATGATTAGACCCGGTACTCACGGGAAAAAACACTCCACAACAAAACCCACAAACTCTACCACACGTCAGCCCCGTATAGATAGGCCATATGCGCACTGCTCCACGTAGGACGGGATTGATTCCCGTCCAGGGAGTTCTCTAAAACTACCGTGGGCAATGGCTACGGATGAGCAATAAGTCTGCGGTGCAGTGCGAATTTGCTCAGAACGTCCAGTGATTACTCGATTCGGTAGCAGGCTTGCAGTCACGCCACTCGCGCGCGGTGGGTCGAGAATGGGACTGGTCGGGAATCATTCCCGACCTACTGGGGGAGGAACTGCTCCGCGCTTCGCGGGTTTTCGCGGGCCCAACGTTCCCAGGATTGGATGGTGGCGCGGTATTGGGCCAAGGCGGCGGCGTCGCCGGAGACTTGGGTCCAATTGCCCTCGGGAAGTTCGCCGTGGTCGAGGCGCCAGGTTCGTTCGAGTTGCTGCACGACGGTCTTGGCCGCCGCGAAGGTGATCGCCGTGGGTTGGGTCGAGGCATCGGAAAGCCAATCGGCGACGCTGGTGCCCTCGTATGCGACCAAGTAGCGCGCGACTGCGTGGCGAATCCGCTCATTTGGATCGTCGACGACCCGTTCGAGAGTCTCGCGAACGCGACCATCCTTTACCTGGCTGAGGAGCCGCACCAGGGTAAACCGCGCATCGTCGTCCGGCGTGTGAATTGCCGTGACCAGATGGATGATCGCGCTTTGGGCGATGTCGTCACGTTCGCACCCTGCATAGCGCTTGTAGATGCGATGCAGCCCTTCGATGGCCCTGGACTGTTCCTTCGGCGATCCGAACTGCACGACATCAGCGAAGTAGGGCAACGCGTCGGAGGACGCGACATTGACCAAGGGCCGCATGAGCAGGCTTCGGAATCGTGCGTCCGGTTGTGAGGAAATGAACGGAACGAGATACGGCGCGATATCCGGTCCCATCTCCTGCAAGTCCTCCAGCGTATAATTCGCACCGTCCCACGCGGGATCGGATTCGAATTCGGTGACGGCCTTGTCCACAATCCGTGCGACCTTTTCTTCGAAGAGAAGCGCGTCATCCGCGGAGCGCAGGATTTCAAAGGATACCGGCTCCGACTCGACACGTCCGCGCCAGCTCCGCCCCGTCGTCTCGCGATAGCCCCGGTACTCGACCTCGACGGTATACCCGCCCTCTGTCGCGCACTCGAGCATGCCCGAAGAGCTGACCGATTCGCCGGGGTTCAACACGATCTCTTCCGGTTCAGGAAGGTAGCTCTGAATCTGATCCACCAAGCCGCTCCAGCCCTGGCCGTCCACTCTGGTCTCCAATACTCGCTCATCGAAAACGACGGGCCGCAGCACGGTCAGCGCTTCGTTGCCGATGTTGGTCAATGTGATGGCGATCGCAACGGGTTCGTGCAACCAGTACGATTCGGCGTCGGTGGTCACATCGAGCGCGAGCGAATTACGAATGTCCAGCCGCGTGTCGGGCGCTTTGGGCCGCTCCACGGGCCAGGGACGATACTCGAAGGGAGTCCATCCCTCCTCGGAAATCGGCGGCGTTTCTGTGGCCGTCATGTCCTCTTCGCGCAACCAACACCGCCAACCGGGATAAGGCAGTTCGAACACGCCCTTGGCCAGCTCTCGGACTTCCCGATCGCCGGTGTCGTAGAAGTAAAGCGTCATGGGTTCATAGGAACCGTCCGCGCCAACTGCGGCGTATCGACGCTCGTCGACCCAGACGACGCGACGCCCGTCGGGTGCTACGAGATGATCGCCGTTGCCCTCCATCTCCGCGACCTGGCGCGATCCATCAAAGAGCTTTCGACCACTTTCCTTCCGGGTCAAACGGAAACTACCGCCAATGCCGTCGTATTCTGTCAACGTCTTGGTATCAGCATCGATCGCGAACTGACCAAGGCTCGTAACGTTGAGTATGAGACGTTCGTCCCATTCCCCAGGCCAGAGCCGCACGCGATTCATGTAGTTGCCCGGAACCTGAAGAAGGTCGGTCATCGTGCCGGTGTGAATATCGACTAACGTCAGGAAGCGGGCCATATCGTCCACGGCCTGCGACGCATTCTCTTGTGAACGCACGACAAGTATTTCGGAATTGTTCAACCAAATGAGAGGAATACTTACAACCGAATCACTTGAGAGGGAGACCATGGGTCTGATGATCTTAACCGTTTCTCCAAGTAGGTCAACAGTCTTGTTCTCGAAGTCAGCTACGTGGAGAATCGAGGGGCGAACCATAAAGTTGCCGTCACTGGTTCGTTCTCGCGGGGGCATGGAGTACGCCATGTATCGGCCATCGGGCGAAATCTGGGCCTCGCGAACATCGGAATTCCATGGAACGGGCATAAGATTGCGATGGGCGCGTCGCTCGAAGTCATACAAACGAACGGTCGCCGCGTCTCCCTCCTGGAGCAGCTCGTACAACTTGCCCGCGCGCTCGTAGAACTCGTGTATTTTCGTGACCTCCTCGGCGGCGCCGGTCGAAATATCGATTGCGATGAGCGATCCTCCACCCACATCCGTCGTGGCAAAGACCTTGCCGCCGCCTATGAACCAAGGGTGCAAACGTGGCCAATATTTGTCGAGCGTAACCCAATCCCGCA
>CAZWDH010000227.1:0-11956 GCA_964632865.1 uncultured Nitrospiraceae bacterium | reverse complement strand
GATGAAGGCCGACATGTTCGGCAGCGGCTGGACCGGCTACAACTCCCACGATCACCTGGGGTCTGTGTCTTTTGTGGAAGTGCCGGATGCGGACACGCTCGAGGCATACACCATCGAGGTCGCCACGAATATGCGGCTGCCACGCATGCACGAGGTGATGAATCTTGAGCGGGTGGAGACGCGTGTGACTCCCGTGCCCACGCGGCCCGGCGAGGTATCCCCGTTCAAACACGTTCTTTACATCATCAAGGAAAACCGGACTTACGACCAGGTCTTTGGAGACCTGCCGCAGGGGAACGGTGATCCCGCACTATGCCATTTCGGCCGGGACGTGACGCCCAACCATCACGCCCTCGCGGAGGAGTTTGTGCTTCTCGACAACTTCTACTGCAACGGCGTGTTGAGCGCCGACGGGCACCAGTGGACCAATGAAGGTTACGTGACGGACTATCTGGAGAAGAGCTTCGGCGACTTCTCGCGCAGCTATCCGTATGACGGCGATGACGCGCTGGCCTACGCGTCCTCGGGATTCATCTGGGACTATGTACTCCGGGCGGGGCTATCGTTCCGCGTCTATGGGGAGTTTGTGAAGGCGGTCATCGAACCCAGCGACGCCACCTGGGCGGACATCTACAGCGACTATCTGAACGGCACGAGAAACGTCAGCATTCGGGCGACGACGGAACTGCACACCCTCGAGCCGTATCTGTGCCCGACCTTCATAGGATTCCCGGGAAAGATGCAGGATGTGTATCGTGCCCAAGAGTTCATCAAGGAACTCGAGGACTTCGAGGCGCAAGGCGAACTGCCGAACTTCATGATCATGCTGTTGCCGAACGACCACACCGTAGGCACACGGCCCGGATACCCCACACCACGGGCCACCGTGGCCGACAACGACCTCGCGTTGGGACGAATCGTCGAGGCAATCTCGCATAGCAAGTTCTGGCCGGAGACGGCCATCTTCGTGGTGCAGGACGATCCCCAGGCGGGCCTCGATCATGTCGATGGCCGGCGGACCGTGGCGTTCTGCATCAGCCCGTACACCAAGCGCGGCGAAGTCATCAGCACCCATTACAACCAGAGCAGCATGTTGCGCACAATGGAATTGATCCTCGGTCTACCGCCCATGAATCAGCTCGATATGGCCGCGACGCCGATGGTGGATTGTTTCACGGACGAACCCGACCTCACGCCGTATACGCATTTGCCTAACATAATCCCGCTGGACGAAATGAATCCGGAGAAGACGGCGCTTTCCGGCCTGCAGCGGTACCACGCGGAGTTGTCGCTGCAAATGCCCCTGGATGACATTGACATGGCCGACGAAGGCACGTTCAACCGGATCGTCTGGCACTCTGTGAAGGGGTACGACACCCCTTATCCGGAATTGGCACGACGGGAAGAAGTGGGGCACGATGCCTGGCCCGGCGTGGCCGAAGATTCGGGCGAAGACGAGGATTGAGAGCTAGGCTTCCTCGGAGAGGTCGCGGGTTTCCCACGCGCGGAACGCGTCGAGGTCCGATTGCACTTGCTTGACGATCGACGCGATCAACGCAATATCGTCAATGAACCCGCCAAGAACAAAATCGGGAATCAGATCGATCGGCGACACGAAGTAGATCAAGGCGATGGTGATGAGGATGATTGACCCCCAAGGCACCACGGTGTATTCCCGCCGGGCGTACGCTCGCAGCAGCCGGGAGAACGATACGACGTACTGGTAGACTTGGCGAATCGCGTTCTCGTTGCGGGCCGCCTTGCGCTCCGCAGACCGGATGAGTTTCTCCGTCTGCCCCGGGTCTTGGGCGACTCTCGTCGCGAGATCCCGGGACCGATCCACAACTTTCACCAGTGCTTTCTCGTCCGGTACGTTTGCCTGTTCGCCCGTACCCATATCTCCTCCCAGATCTGATGGCCGATCGTCCCCGGACCAACAGTGTACGCACAATCGGCGCACATGAAAACACCGCGCGAGGACCGGCTTATGCCGATCCCCGCGCGGATACTAACTGAACCGAAATTGGTCGCCCGAGGCTATTCGCCGGACACCATGGACAAATACTTCGCCGGGTTGGACTTGACCTTCTTCGTGCAGCCCTTGCAGCAAAGCTCCACCAACTGGTTTGCGACCACCAGCTTCACCGGCTCGCCCATGCTGCCCAGTTCTTCACCCGACACCGGGCAGGTCTTCGAGGCATACGACCCCTCTTGCGCCTTGATGACTGCCGCGTCTACTTCGCCAATGTACTTCGCCGGGTCGCCTTCCACCTTGGACTCGCAGCCGGCACAGCAGAGCTTGACGTACCGATTGTTGTAAACGTAGTCGTTGCCTTCGCCCTCGGCAATTTCCTTACCACTGACGACGCAGGTGCTCAGGGGATACTTGTCTTTCTGCTGCTCGACGATTTCGCCGTCGAGCTTGGAAAGCACTGCCGCGGGATCCGCTTCGAACTTGCCTTTGCATCCATTGCAGCAGAACTTGATCTCGCGGCCTTCGTGAACCACCACGACCGGCTCGGCGTCTTCGGCAATTTGCTTGCCCGTCATGACGCAGTGATCGAGTGGATAGGGGTCTCCCTTCACTTCATCTGCGGCGAACGCGGCGCCGGAACCCGCGACCAATACCAATGCCAGTGCCAACAGGCCGAAACGTTTTGTATTCATTTTGCACCTTCCTCCAACGGTTTTGCACAGAATCTCCGTGCAGGGGTCCGCTACTCACCAGTTTTACTGCCTTGCAAACAGTTACTATACCGCGCGTACTGCCGTCCCGTCCAACCTGTCAGTTCTTGGCTGGACGTGCTGGAACGAAAACACCGCACGCACAGGTGTTTATTCACTCTCTGCCGGATTTCATCTCAGAACGATTTCCACTGGCGCAGCACCTCATACAAGACGATGCCGAAGGCCGTGGCCACGTTCAGGGTATTTTTGTAGCCGCCCATCGGTATGCAGACCGTCTTTGCGCATCGGCTCAGAATTTCCGGGGACACGCCGGTAACTTCGTTCCCGAACACAATCCCGACAGGTTGTGGCCACTCGACGGTCAAATGGGAAACCGCGCTCTCTGTGGCTTCCGCGGCGTAACACGGAATTCCCTCCGAATCGAGCCAATCGAGTGCCTCTTCGGTTCGCCGACGGTAAGTCCAGGGCACATAATCCGTGGCGCCTAAGGCGGTTTTCGCCAGCTTCAGGTTTGGCGGGTAGGCGGTCATCCCGCACAGGTGGATGTGCGCGACCGCACCCGCGTCGGCCGTCCGGAAGATCGATCCCACGTTAAAGGCGCTACGAATATTGTCCAGCACGATGTGAACGGGATTTCGCGGGATCGGTGGC
The DNA here is from genome assembly GCA_964632865.1 of uncultured Nitrospiraceae bacterium. Taxonomy (GTDB): domain Bacteria; phylum Hydrogenedentota; class Hydrogenedentia; order Hydrogenedentales; family SLHB01; genus JAHDWY01. The sequence goes on along the minus strand of CAZWDH010000227.1, from coordinate 8,617 downwards.
AGGTCCGAGGGAAGGACCATCCGATAGTGGGGTTCCAGCGCCAATGCTAACCTCTTCTTCGGGTTGTGCTTCGACAGGCCGAACCGCCGGTGGGCGTGAATCGATCGATCTGCTACACTCTGGTCATTCCGGTTCGGCGGCGCACATGGTAGCACACGCCGATAGTGACGGCTCCACTTGATGCCAGGGGGTCCATGGGGCTTTTCTCACCAAAGCTGTCGACGAAGCGCATGGCGCACCTCTGTTACCGGTTGTCGTCGCTCACGAAGGGAGGAGTCCCCATCGTGCGCACGCTGCAATTGCTGGTAGACGGGCCCCATGCGAAGCCCTACCGCGCAATCTTCCTGCCCGTCATCGACTCGCTGCGGACCGGTGACACGCTCGGCGAAGCCTTGCGCACCCAATCAAAGTATCTTCCCGACCTCTTTATCGAAACCGTCGTCGCCGGCGAACGGTCGGGCAAGTTGGACGTCGTTCTCGATGATTTGACCCGGCATTACGACGAAATCCTGAACCTGCTGCGGCTTTACATCCGGGGCGCGATGTATCCTTTGATGCTGCTTCTCACCGGGGTCGTCATCATTCCGTTTGTTCGGGGATTCGTATTCTCGCCCGACACCCTCGAGGTTTACACCGCCAAGTTCCTGTGGCGATTGATTCGTCATTACGGGTCCCTGTTCCTTGTCATTTGGATCCTGGCCCGGGCGGGTTTGCTCCGTCGAATCACCGATCCCGTGTTTTCCCGCATGTGGCCAATCGCCGGGTTTTGGCAGCGTTTCGCTTTGGCCCGATTTTGCCGTTGCATGGGGATCATGCTCGGTGCCGGCATGGGAGTCCGCCAGAGCATCGAGCGGTCGGCCGCCGTTACCACGCACCCGAAACTGAAAGAAGCGCTTCGCACGGCGGTACCGTTGGTCCAACAGGGTCATACCCTTGAAGAAGCGCTGGGGGCGACCTTGGCACTGCCCGAGATGGTGCGAGAGATGGTGCGGACCGGCGAAATCTCGGGCAACGACGAGGAGTTGTTCTACAAAGCTGCGGAGTATCTGTACAACGAGGCGAAGTACCCGGCGCATACGATCGGCATCGGGCTCACGAGTTACTTGATTCTCGCGTTTTTTCTGCTTTTCGTCGCGGGAATCGTCTTCGGGTCCCTTTGGCACCAGGTTTTGCTAGCGATTCAGAGTGTATGGGAAAGCCTCGTTGCGGGTTGAGATTGGCGATCTCACGTAAGCGTTTGGTAAACTGCTCGGAAACCGGGTCTTCCGGGCGAAATCGCCCGCGCTGCCCGGTTCGGCTGCCACAAGGAACAGGGTAAGCATGGGCTTATTTTCATCCCAAATCTCCTTGAAGAAGGTGGTGCCGCTGTGCCGCCAACTCGCGACCTCTTACGACGCGGGGATCCCAATCCTGCGCGGACTCGAGATCGTAGGCCGGCAAAACGGTGACAAGCGAATCCGGCAGGTCATGGAGGAGATGGGCGATTCCATCAAGAACGGCGGCACCCTGGGCGACGCCGTTCGTGCGCAGCGCCGGTATTTGCCGCCGTTCTTCGTGGAGTTGCTCGCCACCGGCGAGACCGGCGGCAAACTGGATGTCATGTTGCGGGACCTGGCCCAGTACTACGAAGACCGGCTGGAGATGCAACGCCAGATCGTGCGCTCCATGATTCTGCCGGGCATTCAGCTGGCGGCGGCCTGGTACATCGGCATGTTCGCCCTCATGTTGATCGGTCGCCTGAGCACCCTCTTCAAGAATGATGGCCGGGGCGGTTTCGATCTCATGCAGTTCTTTTACGAGTACGCCATATTTCAGGCCAAGGCCACGCTCGTGTTTGCGGTAATCTTCGCCGGTTGCGTGGTGCTCTCACGCATGGGGCTGTTCGGCTATGTGTGGGGGCTTTTTACCACCCACGTGTGGCCCTTATCGCCGGTTACGCGGCGTTTCGGACTGGCGCGATTCTTCCGCAGCATGTCGCTGCTGCTTGGTGCTGGCATGCGAGTGGACCATTGCATTATCAACTCCGCGGCTATCACGGCGAACCCGTATATGGAGAAGGATTTGCTGAAAGCCGTCCCGCTTGTGCGTGAAGGCCATTCTCTGGAGGAAGCGTTCGCAGCGACCCGCTTCCTCACGCCGACGGCGCGCGAAATGGTGGTTATCGGCGAACAGTCCGGGCAACTCGAACAGGCATTTCGCAAAGTTTCCGAGTACCACCTCGAAGAAGCGCAGCATGCCGTGGCGATCGCGACGCGCGTGCTCGGCGTCTTGATTCTGCTCCTGGTGGCCGGTGTTGTGGGCTATGTTATTATCTCGTTCTATATGATGTATTTCGGCATGGTAGGAGATTTGTTGGATGGATGAGTTGGACGATCTGCCAGAACCCAAGGATCGAACGAAAGTTATCTGGGGAATTGTCATTGGCCTTTTCGTCATTATGCTCGTTGCGATTTGGTGGGCCGGACGAATCAACCCGAATCAGTCCGTTGTTAGGCTCAAGCATATCCTGATCGCGGTCAACCAGAGCGACCCGGCGGACCGGGCGCGGGCGCGCGAACTGATTCAAGAACTGCGCGAGCGCATTGTAAATGGGGAAGATTTCGGGGCGATCGCGGAGGAGTACTCCAACGACCCTGGGAGCGCTTCGCGGGGCGGCGATTTGGGATACATGCACAAAGGCGAGCTGGTGAAAGAGATGGAAGAGTTCGCGTGGCAGGCCCCAATCGGTGAACTAAGCCCGGTCATACAAACCAGCTTTGGTTATCATCTCGCGATCGTGAATGACCGCCACATTTCCGATATCGATCGTCTCAAGATGAAAGAGAATCAGGAGTCGCAGGAACTGCCCGCTGGCGCCGCGGAGGCCGCAACCGCCACTGGGGGCTCGACCGGGTAATCGTCCACTCCCTACGTCATCCCGTTTTCAACGTCGCATGAACGCTGCGTTGGCGATGTCTTCGCAGTCTGGTCACCGCACAAGGAGTAACTGAATTCTGTGGATCCCTTCCAATCACTGGCCGAGCCGATTCTAGCGGCGTTCCCGGCGCTCGCGCCTGAAGATCTTACTTTTGCGCCGCCCCCGAATCTCGAGATGGGAGACTTGGCGCTGCGAACCTTTGAGGCAGCGCGCAAACTGAAACTGCCGCCGCCCCAACTCGCGGCGCGTCTGGCAAGCGAAATCCCTTTCGGACCCGAAGTGGCGGAAGCTTTCACTGCCGGACCCTATGTTAATTTCCGACTGAATCGAGACAGCTTCGCGCGTCGGATTGTCGGCGAAGTGCTTTCGTCCGGCCCCCAATACGGCAGCAATGGAACCGGCGCGGGCCGCAGGGCCCTGGTCGAGCACACGAGCATCAATCCCAATGCGAGCCCTCACGTAGGACGCGCCCGGAACGCCATGATTGGCGACAGCCTCGTCCGTCTGCTCCGCTTCGAGCAGTTCGACGTCGAGACGCATTATTACGTGAATGACATCGGCCGTCAGATCGCGTTGCTCGTGTTGTCGTGCGAACATCCCGAGACGTTGACATTTGACGACATGTTGCGCGTCTACACCGAAGCCAACGCCCGCGCCGAGGCGGAGCCGGATTTTGCCGCGCAAGGCTTCGAACTGCTGGCGCGCATCGAGCAAGGCGATCCCGCGGTGCGCGAACGGTTTCACGCCGTCACCGAGCTTTGCTTGCAGGGGCAGTTGTCCGTGTTGGCGCGGCTCGGCATCACGTACGATCAGTTCGATCGCGAGTCCGATTTCGTCAAGGATCCGCGCCTGGAGGAAATCCTGGACGCCTTAGCGAGAAAGGACGCGGTATTCACCGATGAAGAAGGCCGTCTGACCGCCGATTTGTCGAGGATCGGGCATCCCTACGACGAAGGCCGGTACGTGGCGCTCCTCCGTTCCAACGGCAGTTCCATGTACGGCTACCGCGACATCGCCTACACCATCGCCAAGATGGACCGGGGCGCGGATCTGAACCTCATCGTACTTGGGGAAGATCACCGTTTGTACATGCAACAGATCGCGCTGATCCTTTCCGCGGCGGGAAAGGGGGCGCCCGAACCCATTTACTACTCGTACATCCTGCTCAAGGAGGGCAAGATGTCGACCCGGCAGGGGAAGGTTGTACTGCTGTCCGAGTTCCTGGATGAGGCCACCGCGCGCGCGGCGGAGAAGGTCGAAGAACAATGCAAAGACCTGCCAGCCGAGGAGCGTAAGGCGATTGCCGCTCAGGTCGCGGTTGCGGCAATCCGCTTCGCGATTCTACGCGTGGGCTCGAACAAGAATGTGATATTCGATTGGGATACAAGCCTGTCGTTCACCGGGGATACCGGGCCTTATGTGCAGTATTCGTGTGCCCGGATTTCATCGATCCTGCGGAAGCTGGGCAGCCCGGTACCCGAGTCGCCCGGTGAACAGTTCCCGGTAGAAACCAGCTCGGAATGGGCGCTGCTTACGAAGCTTGCGTCCTTTCCCGACACGGTAGCGCTTGGCGTGAACCAACGGAGCGTGGCGCCCATCGCGCAATTCGCGCTGGAAACGGCGCGCCTGTTTACCACGTTCTACCACGAGTGCCCGGTCATCGATGCCCCCAGCGACGCGCACCGCATCGCGCGCGCGCAAATCTGTGCCGCAACCCGTCGCGTCCTGCAAAACGCACTCGCGCTGCTCGGTATCGAAGCCCTGGAGCGCATGTAGTCCTGGCTGGTTCGGCTAGCAGCTCCTTGCAAACGCCCAAAACGGCGATCTGTAGCGTCCCGCCTTCCACGGCGGGCGTGAAATTCGTTGGAAATCCATGGCTTCGAGTCTCGCCCGGCATGGAAACCGGGCGCTACAGGACTTTTGCCACAGGCTGCTAGGGCAACAAGCGGGATAGTGGGGTCAGCGTATAGTTTGAGATGATGGTGGACCCTTCCGTTGTTTTCGTCCCTTCGAACGTCACTTTGTACGCGTCTTCAAGACCCAACGATAGCTGACTCAGTAGCCCGCCGATGAGAAAGCTTGTCGCGGTGATTTCTCCAGGCTCCGCATCGGGTACGCAATTCACGATCATCGTAATGGCCATGGTTTCCGGGTCCGTGAGATCGGCAACGACCCGTACGTCCGCGACGGTCATCAGGCTATTCGCGACATCCATGAGCGACACCGGCAATACGATCTGACCCTTCGCATGAAGGGTCGCGATTAGGGCAAAGAGCGCGCCATCCCGGTTGTCGATGACCGCTTCCAGGAGATGACCGCCCTCGACGCGAGGCCGGCTCAGCTGGGTATCGACCGTCCAATGAGTGCGTACGCTGTCGATGACTTTCTGTTCGAGTTCCGTCGTGACGTGCCAGACCAGGCTGCCGCGTTCGGTGGTCGTGAACCGGTCCGACTCCCACGTGATGAAGGGGTAGGAGCCCGAGATAGCGAGTTGGGATGACGCTTCCACGATGGCAGGCCCGAGCCGGCGATCGTTGCAAAACAGGTCGATGTCAATCGTCGCGGTATCGAGGTGGGGGGTGATGAGAAGCGCGACTTCGTAGGGCAGGGCGCGCTCCATGACCCAATCGGACGGGGCATTCTCCCGCAATACGGATTTGATAATACCCTTGGCCAGCGGCGGCTCCGCAACGACGCGGATGCTCGTGTCAGGTTGTGCCAGCATTTCGTGGGAGACGCGGGGTGCGTCTCGCAAGAAATGATATTTGCTGTCCGCAACCAACACGGCGGCCACAACCGCCACAACTGCGAACACGACGACCGCAAGAAGAATTTTCACCCAAGTCTTCACCGCACATGCTCCATTTGTGAATTGTGCCAATCCCGTATGCTAGGAAGCTTGGCGCGGCAAAGTCAATGAACGAGCATCCCTCGGACTTTCGACGGTCCCCTAGCGAAATGCCGAGCGCTGAAACGAAATGTAGCTCGATCCCATGGGGACGCCGAAACGGCGCCGTTCGCCGTGCTCGGCAAGAACCGTTGCGCGGATTCGGTATCCCAGGTCTGCCGGCGAATGGCCGATGGTTTGCTCGTGGAGCGCTGCCGCCGCGGCATCCGCCAAGCGCGCATCATCGACGCGGAATGCCGCTGCGGCCCACCAGTAGAGCTGCGCCGGTGTGCAAGCCACGAGTTCGGGATACTTCGCCTCAATCTCGCGCAGGGTCTGCTTTGCTTCCCGCTCGCTCGCGGGTCCGCACGCCACGGCGGCCAGATTGGCCAAGCCTGCCGTGTTGAAAGCGTTCGCGCCTTCGGGCCATTCGACGGTATTCGACCGGGACTTGCCCCAGGCATATAGCCCGTCTTCTTCCCGCATGCGTTTGAAGGCCTGCTCGATGCCGCGCCGGGCATAGTAGATTTCTGTGTTCCAACTGTAATCGCGCAAGCTCCGCGCGATCTGGCGGGCCTGCCAGAGACCCTCGTACGCTTCGGCGTTGTGGAAGGTCAGTTTGTAGGGGGCGTCGGCGTTTGCATAGAGCAAACCGTCCGGTTGCACCGCGCCGGCGATGTGTTCGTACACCTTCCATAATTTGCTTTGTTCGCGAAGGAGGAAGAAGCGATCCTCCGTGAGGATTCGCCGCATGTTCGCGCATTGAAGAAACGAAGCCGCTGTGGGCACGTCCCATTCCGGCGGTTCGACTGGGCGATAATCCGACGCCGTTCCACGGTACTCCGGAATTCGCCCTTGCACGTCCACGCGTTCCAGGCACCAGTCCACCCACGCGTTCGCCGCGCTCAAGTACCGCTGGTCACCGGTTATCCGAAAGGCCTCGTACAGCCCCGCCGCGGCTTGATTGCCCGCATACGGCACGATGGATATCTCGTCGCCGGCGCGGGCATGCACGATGGCGCCGTCCGAAAGTTGAGACGCCACGATAGCGTCGGCGTCTGCACGAATGGTTGCGTCGGCGGAAGCAGCCATTGCCAAAAGTCCTACCACAAACCACATGGCTCATCTCCTGTGAAAGTTCGGCCCGAAAAACGCCACTTTAATGAATTATCCCACCGGAGCGGGCACCGGCGGTACCACGTCAAAGTGCCTTTCCGCCGGCTCCATTGAATCAACGACTACGATCCCGTTGGCGGTGACGTGAAATCGCTTGGCGTCCTCACGCGCATCATATCCGATTACGGTGTTCTCGGGGATACTCACGTTCTTCTCGATAATGGCGCGGCGAATCCGCGAGTTTCGTCCGATGTTGCAACCGGGGAGCAGGATGCTCTCTTCGACGTGCGAGTAGCTGTTGACGCGCACGTCCGGGGACAACACGCTTCGTTTCACAAGGCCACCGCTGACGACGCATCCCGGGCTCACGATGGAGTCCAGGGCGGCGCCGTATCGCACGCCTTCGTTGGCGAAAACGAACTTGGCTGGCGGTAGATCGAGCGTGCGCGTGCGAATCGGCCACTTTCGGTCATAAAGGTTAAAGAATGGATCCACATCCACCAGATCCATGTTGGCTTCCCAATACGAATCCAAGGTACCCACGTCGCGCCAGTACTGGGCTTCTTTCTTGTTTTCGTCGCGGAACATGTAGGCGAACACGCGGTGCGTCCCGATCATTTTTGGGATGACGTCCTTACCGAAATCGTGGGAGGATACCTGTTTGGCGTCATCCAGACAGGCTCGTTTCAGCGCATCGGTACTGAAAACATATACGCCCATAGAGGCCAGGGCCGTGCTGGGCCGATCCGGCATCGCGCTGGGGTTGGCGGGCTTCTCCTCAAATCCGATGACCCGGGCGTCGTAGTCTACGGCCAGCACGCCGAAGCGGCTGGCCTGTGCGATGGGCATCTCGATGGCCGCGACCGTCATGTCCGCTTTGTTTTGCTGGTGAAATGAGATCATCGGCCCGTAATCCATCTTGTAGATGTGGTCCCCCGATAAGACCAGCACGTACTTAGGGTCCACGCGTTCGATGGAATACAGGTTCTGATAGATGGCGTCCGCGGTGCCCTGATACCAGTCCTCACCCACCCGTTTCTGCGCCGGGATCACCTCGACGTACTCGTCCAACTCAGGACTCAAGATGTTCCAACCGGTACGAATGTGGCGGGACAGCGACAAGGACTTATACTGAACGAGAACCATGATCTTGCGGCACTGCGAATTGATGCAATTCGATAAGGTGAAATCGACGAGCCGGTAAATGCCACCGAAATGCACCGCGGGTTTGGCGCGATCCTTGGTGAGCGGATACAAGCGCTCGCCGACCCCTCCGGCGAGCACGACCGCCAACACTTCGCGCATGTCTCGTAGTCCGTGCATGCTACTCCTTTACACCAATGAAGGCGCGACAGGGGGAACCGTCAGCATCGATCAATGGAAGCGGTAACACGACGAACGCGTGCGTGCCCGCGGGAATGTGCTGAAGGCGAAGGCCTTCCACGATAAACACGTTTGCCTGAAGCAAGATATGGTGAGTGTCCTGTCCAGGCTGTTTGTACGGCGCTACAGAAAGGTAGTCGACTCCGACCAGCCGCACCCCGTCATCGACCATTCGTTGTGCCGCGTCGGGTTCCACAGCGACATACGAGGTAAGAAAAGCTTCTTCCGCTGGATATTCCGAGTTGCTCGTTTTCAACAGAACGCGGGGGGGAAGGGGTGCGTCGTGTTCGAGGGCTAAAACCGCGGCGCCGCCG
>CAZWDH010000226.1:5504-12010 GCA_964632865.1 uncultured Nitrospiraceae bacterium | reverse complement strand
CTACGGCACCCGCATCGCCGGCGGGTTCCGAGGATGCCGCCCCGGAGTCGAATGAGGCGCAGGTCTGGACCTGTTCCATGCACCCGCAGATTCGCCTGCCCGAGTTTGGACTGTGCCCCATCTGCGCAATGGACCTGATCCCGGTCAGCGCCGGGGACGACGCCGGCGACGGCATGGCCATGCGAACCTTCACCACGAGCGAGGCCGCGGCCAAACTCATGCAAGTCGCCACAAGCCCGGTCGAGCGGCGGTTCGTCACGAAAGACGTTCGCATGGTCGGCAAGATCGACTATGACGAAACGAAACTGGGCTACATCACGGCGTGGGTACCGGGTCGATTGGATCGGTTGTACGTCGATTACACAGGTATCCGCGTCGAGAAAGGCGACCACATGGTCTACCTGTACAGCCCGGAGATCCTCACCGCACAAGAGGAACTTCGGCGTTCGGCCGCGGCCGTGGCGAACATGCGTCAGGACGCGCCGGAAGTGCTCAAGCAGACCGCACGCACCACACTGGAAGCCGCGCGGAACAAGCTGCGGCGTTGGGGCCTGACGGACGACCAGATCGCCGAAGCGGAGAGCCAGGGCACCGTTTCGGATCACATCACGATTTACGCGCCCATGGGCGGTACGGTCATCGAGCGCATGGGACAGGAAGGCATGTATGTCGAAACCGGCACCGAGATCTATACCATCGCCGACCTGAGTGAGGTATGGGTCATGCTGGACGCTTATGAGTCGGATCTCCCATGGCTTCACTACGGGCAGACCGTGGAATTCACGACGGAAGCCTATCCGGGAGAAGTATTCTCCGGTGTCATCGCGTTTATCGATCCGATCCTCGACGAGATGACGCGCACGGTGAAGGTCCGCGTCAACGTGCCGAATCCTGACGGCCGGTTGAAGCCGGAAATGTTCGTGCGCGCGACAGTCCGTTCGAACATCGCCACCGGCGGTCGCGTCATGGATCCTGGCCTGGCCGGCAAGTGGATCTCCCCCATGCATCCCGAGATCGTCAAAGAAGGCCCAGGCTCCTGCGACATCTGCGGCATGGCCCTGGTCCCCGCGGAGAAGCTTGGGTACGTGCCCGCGGAAACCGATGCGGACGACATGCCCCTCGTCATTCCCGCGAGCGCGGCGCTGCTGACCGGCAAGCGCGCGGTCGTGTACGTCGAGGTTCCCGAAACCGAGAAGCCGACGTACGAAGGCCGCGAGGTCATGCTCGGCGCCCGTGCCGGAGACTACTACATCGTACGGTCGGGCCTTTCCGAAGGCGAGTTGGTCGTGACGAACGGCAACTTCAAGATCGACAGCGCGCTACAGATACACGCGAAACCCAGCATGATGACGCCGGACGGCGGCGCGGTAGTTCATGCGGAGGAAGGCGCGCCGCTGCCGTTCATCCTGGTGGAGCAACTCGATGCCGTGAACGGGGCCTATGTGGCGGTGCGGGAAAGCGTCGACGCCGCCGAACAGGACGTGACGGAATCCGCGCTCATCGCCCTGGAAGAATCCGTGGCGAACGTGGACATGACGCTGTTTCCGCCCAAGGCCCATTCGATCTGGATGGAATGCTCCATGCGTCTGAAGAACGACATCATCGCGCTACGCGACGCGACCTCGCCCGACGACCGGTCTGATGCCTTGCATCACCTGGCCGATACGATGACGCAACTGCGGCAACGGCTCGCGTTGCCCGCAGGGCATACAGACGCAGACGAGCCCGTAGCTCCGGCAGAATTCCGGAATCAGTTGGTTGAGGTGATGGACGCGTATTTCGCGGCGCAGAATGCGCTGGCCGGAGACGATCTAGATGCGGCAACCGCCGCCGCGAAGAACGCCGCATCGGCTCTGGCCGCGATTGAGTCCGAAGCACTACCGGAACCGTTGCTCACGCAGTGGACCGGAACGGATGCCGTCGCCCTGGAGTCGGCTGTCGAGCAACTCTCGACCAGCACGAACATGGAAGCGTTTCGCGCTGCATTCGAACCGTTCTCCAAAGCGCTAACCACCGTTCTTCGCACATACGGAATGCCGGAGGGAGAGAACGCGTACGTGGTGCACTGCCCGATGGCGTTCGAGTTCGAAGGCGCGGATTGGCTGCAAGCCAATTCGGACGAGGTGCTGAATCCGTACTTCGGAAGCGAGATGTTGAACTGCGGCGAGGTGACCGGCCGCATCGGCAGTTCCAGCGAAGCCGCACCAGACGCGCACGATCACGCCGCCCATGAGGGTTCGGCCCATGAATAGCGAAAGATCCGTAACCGAGCCCAAACCTGAGTCCATCGTCGATAAGGTGATCTGGTTCTGCCTGCGGCACAAACTTGTGGTTGCGTTGTTGACCGCCTTCGTTGTGCTTTGGGGCGTTATCGTTGCGCCGTTCGACTGGGACATCGGCATGCTGCCGAGGAACCCTGTCGCGGTGGATGCCATTCCGGACATCGGCGAGAATCAGCAGATTGTCTTTACGGAATGGGAAGGCCGTTCGCCGCAGGATATCGAAGATCAAGTTACCTACCCGCTGACGACGGCGTTGCTGGGCATCCCCGGCGTGAAGACGATCCGCAGCTATTCGTACTTCGGGTTTTCGTCCATATTCATCATCTTCGACGAGGGCGTCGAATTCTACTGGTCCCGGAGCCGGGTTCTGGAGAAACTCAATAGTCTTCCTGGAGGGAGTCTGCCGGAAGGCGTGCAACCAGCGCTCGGCCCGGATGCGACCGCGTTGGGCCAAGTGTATTGGTACACCCTCGAAGGCCGCGATCCCGACGGCAATCCAACACCCGGCTGGGACCTCCATGAACTGCGCAGCATCCAGGACTGGCAGGTGCGCTACGCCCTGCTCGGCGCGGGGGGCGTCAGCGAGGTGGCGTCCGTCGGCGGCTACGTGCAGGAGTACCAGATCGACGTCGACCCCGACGCCATGCGCGCGTACAAGGTCACGCTGGAGGACGTCTTCAATGCGGTCCGCATGTCCAACGTCGACGTGGGGGCGCGGACGATCGAGATCAACAAGGTCGAGTACATCATTCGCGGTCTCGGCTTCATCGAACATATCGCGGATATCGAGAACACGGTCGTCCGCGTGAACGAAAACGTGCCCATCTACGTGAAGGACATCGCGACGGTCGCGCTCGGACCCGAGATGCGGCGCGGCGTGCTGGACAAGGAAGGCGCGGAGGTCGTGGGCGGTGTGGTGGTGGTCCGGTACGGGTACAACCCACTGCAGGCAATCAAGAACGTCAAAGCGAGGATCGGCGAGATCGCCGCGGGGCTGCCGGTCCGGGCGGTCGTGGACTACCACAAGGTAAGTGCCGAAGAGGTGTCGCAATTCGCGCGGTCGCAGGGGTTGATGGAGACGGGTGGACCCGGGATCGACCAGGATAGCTGGGTTTCATGGCTGCGGCAGACACCCCGCGACGAGTGGCCTGAGTGGGCCACGTTGAGCCAGGTGACCATCGTACCGTTCTACGACCGCACCGGATTAATCTACGAAACACTCGGCACGCTCAACGAAGCAATCGTTCAGCAGATTCTCATCACGGTCATCGTGATCATCATCATGGTGGTCCACCTGCGCAGTTCGATCCTCATCAGCCTCGTGCTGCCGCTCACGGTGTTGACCACCTTCATCGCCATGAAGACCTTCGGCGTCGATGCCAACATTGTGGCACTCTCGGGTATTGCGATCGCTATCGGCACGGTGGTCGACATGGGGATCATCATCTGCGAGAACGTGCTGAAGCACCTCGACGAGGCGGACCCGGAGGAGGATCGGCTCCACGTGGTTTACCGCGCGGCCAGCGAAGTCGGGAAAGCGGTGATTACGGCCATCTCGACGACGGTCATCAGCTTCCTACCCGTCTTTACGATGATCGGCGCGGAAGGCAAGCTCTTCAGACCGCTCGCCTTCACCAAAACGTTCGCGTTGATTGCATCGGTTATCGTCGCCTTGACGATCATTCCCGCGCTTGCCCATATCCTCCTTGCGGGAAAGTTTAAATCGGATTGGCTCAAGCGCGCCACGTTGATGCTGTTGACGCTGGCAGGCGTCGTGGTGTTCTTCATGGTCGCTTGGTGGGCGGGACTCATCCTTATCGGCATGGGTCTGTATCACTTGTTCGAAGGCCGTCTGCCGCAGAACGTCCGCAGGCTGGGACCATGGGCGGCAAACCTGGTGGCGGTGGTGCTGGTGGTAGTATTGCTCACCAACGACTGGCTTCCCCTGGGTCCGTCTCGTGGTATGGCGCTGAATCTCACCTTTGTGACCATACTGGTTGGCGGACTGCTGGGATTCTTCCTGCTGTTCCAGTTGGTCTACGAACCGTTGCTGCGTTTCTTCCTACGACACAAGGTCGTTTACATGGCGATGCCAGTTATCATCCTGCTCGCCGGCGCCAGCGCGTGGCTGGGATTCGGAACCGTATTCGGGTTCGTCCCGCGCGCGGCGGAGGCGATTGGCATTGGCAAGGAGGCCGTGCAGCAGAATCGGCTGTGGTCCTGGGCGTATCACAAGTTCCCAGGATTCGGGAAAGAGTTCATGCCGCCGTTGGACGAGGGGTCCTACTTGTACATGCCGACGACCATGCCGCACGCGAGCATCGGAGAAGCGCTCGAGATCATCCAGTTGCAGGATCGGGCGATATCGTCCATTCCCGAAGTGGACATGGTCGTGGGCAAACTCGGCCGCGCGGAGAGCCCTTTAGATCCAGCGCCGATCAGCATGATCGAGACGGTGGTCAACTATAAGTCGGAATACAAGACCGACGAATCCGGCCGGCGGCTCACCTTTACGTACGACGAGGAAACCGACGAGTTCATCCGGGATGAGAACGGCGAACTGATACCCGACGCCAACGGAAAGGCCTATCGGCAGTGGCGGGAACACATCCGCACGGCGGACGACATCTGGGACGAGATCGTCAAAGCCGCGGAGATCCCGGGAACGACTTCGGCGCCGCGCCTGCAACCTATCGCGGCGCGCATCGTGATGCTGCAAAGCGGCATGCGCGCGCCCATGGGCGTCAAGGTGAAGGGTCCGGACCTGGAAACCATCGAAGAAGTGGGCCTCGAGATCGAGCAGTTGCTGAAAGAAGTGCCCGGTGTGGAACCCGCCGCCGTGATTGCGGACCGGGTGGTGGGCAACCCGTATCTCGAGATCGACATCGACCGCAATGCCATTGCGCGGTACGGCCTTACCATTCGCGATGTGCAGGATGTAATCGAAGTCGCCATCGGCGGGACCTCGATTACCACGACCGTGGAGGGGCGCGAACGCTACCCCGTGCGCGTGCGCTACAAGCGCGAATTGCGCGACCAACTGGAAAGCCTGGAGCGTATCCTGGTGCCGTCAATGGACGGCGCCCAAATCCCGTTGGGCCAGTTGGCCGACATCCAGTATGTGCGCGGTCCCATGACGATCAAGAGCGAAGACACTTTCCTCGTCAGCTATGTGTTGTTCGACAAGAAGCCCGGATTCGCGGAGGTCGACGTGGTCGAGAGCGCGAAGACGTACCTCGACGGCAAGCTGGCGAATGGCGAGTGGTCCCTTCCCGCGGGGGTGAGTTACACCTTCGCCGGGAATTACGAGAACCAGCTCCGCGCCCAGAAGACGCTGTCATTGGTACTGCCTATTTCGTTGTTCCTCATATTCTTGATCCTCTACCTCCAGTTCTCCTCGTATGCAACGACCTTGCTCGTGTTTTCGAGCATCCTCGTCGCCTGGTCGGGAGGCTTCGTGCTGCTTTGGCTGTACGGGCAACCCTGGTTTCTCGATGTGACGATTATGGGCATTCACCTGCGCGAACTCTTCCAGGTGCATCCCATCAATCTGAGCGTGGCCATTTGGGTTGGGTTCCTCGCGCTTTTCGGAGTGGCGTCGGACGACAATGTCGTGATTGCGACATACCTGGACCAGAGCTTCGAGAAAGGCGAGATCAAGTCTATTGACGATATCCGAAATGCTACCGTTGAAGCGGGGAAACGCCGAATCCGGCCCTGTCTCATGACGACGGCGACGACCATTCTGGCCTTGATGCCCGTTATGACGTCGACGGGACGGGGTTCCGACATCATGGTACCCATGGCCTTGCCTTCGTTCGGCGGCATGACCATCGAGATCATCACGCTGTTCATGACGCCCGTGGTGTATTGCTGGATGAAGGAAATGAAGTTTCGCATGAATCCGCCGGAAGGCGCGGAGCTTCCGCGGGGATTGTTCGATCGAATTCGATTGCCGCGCGTACCGCGGTATGGTAAGCGGGAGAATTGAGCATGAACGTGAATCAAGAAACGCATCGCTTCTTTGCGCGGATAGCGAGTGCTGCGACTTTTGTTCTGGTTGTCGGCGCGTCCACATCGTTAGCGGCCGAGGTAACGCCACCGGAGTTCTACGCGGCCAACGACGAACTCCGCGAGTACCTGCTTGAAGCCGGTGATCACCATCCCATGTTGAAGGCGCTGCACGAAGAATGGCTGGCGGCGCTGGAACGCGTGCCCCAGGCG
>CAZWDH010000226.1:0-5494 GCA_964632865.1 uncultured Nitrospiraceae bacterium | reverse complement strand
TCGCTGGAAGACCCCATGTTTGGGTTCACGTACTTCCTCCAGTCGGACGACAACCGGTATCGCGCCATGCTGGCCCAATCGTTCCCATGGTTTGGCACGCTCAAGACCCGCGGCGACAAGGCGCGGTTGGAGGCGGACGCGGCCCTGGAACGCTTATACGCGGCGCGGAACGAGGTGTTCGCGGAGGTGAAGAAAGCCTACTTCGATTACGCCTTCCTCGCCGAGAGCATTCGCGTTACCGAATCGCAAGTCGAGATCCTGACGTATACCGAGGACATTGTGAACTCGCGATTCGGTCTTGGCATGAGCCGCCAGGAGGATCTGCTTCGCATTCAAATCGAGCAGTCGAAGTTGCAGGACCGCTACGACGGGCTCATGCAATATCGCCCGGCGCTGGCGGCCCAGCTCAATGCGGCCATCGGCAGGGAAGCGGCAGAAGATCCGCCGTGGCCACAGTCGATCCCACTCCCGCCGGAAGCGCCCCCCGCGCCAATCGTGCTCGCGCGGCTCCGCGTGGCGAATCCGGCACTGGCCGAGTCTGACCGATTGATCGACAGCATGTCGAAAGACGTTGAACTGGCCAGGAAGACGCGCTACCCGAATTTCACATTATCGCTGGAGTATATGGACAAGAAGGACCCGCGCAACCCTTCGCGAACGGGTCCGTTCCTGGAGATGCTCGATTCGTTCCGGACGTGGACCACCCCGGTTCGCGTGGATCTGCCCGAAGCGCCGAATCCAAACGATCCCTATTTGCAGCAGATCGGCACGTTGGTGACCGGCGCGCGAAGCGTCAACCGCCAGATCCGGCCGGATACCTTGAGCGGTCTCATGAGCGTCAACCGGCTGGTGGAAGTTGAAAGTGCTTTCGACAATGCCAAGCGCCAGGACGAGGTGATGTTCTCGGTCAACATGAACATTCCGATCTGGCGGAAGCGTATCGATGCCGCCATTGCCGAGGCGAAGCATATGGAGTCGGCGGCGGAACACGAAAAGTACCGAAGGGTAATTGCCCTGGAATCGGCCGCGAAGATGGCCCTCTTCGAGATGCAGGATGGACGCCGCCGGTACAACCTCTTCGAAACGACGCTCATTCCGCAGGCGCAGCAAACCTACGAGGCGGTTCAGACGACCTACGCCAGCGGCAGCGTAGACGCCGATTTTCTGGACGTTCTGGAAAGCGTGCAGACCCTGCTCGACTTCCAGCTCGAACAACTCAGTGCCGCCCGCGACCTCCGCGTCGCCGCGGCAGAACTGGAGCGGATTATGGGAAGCCCATGGTCATCTCCGGAGGATCCCCCCACTGAGCCGGCGAGCGCCGAGCCCGTCGAAAAAGCCGCTGAAGAGATCTCTCATGAGCCGGAGGCGACGGAGGACGATCCGGAACCATGAGAAGTTGATTTTATGAACACGCTGGCATAGGCTCTCCCCCGTTACCGTTGGGGTATCGTTATTGCGGAAGGAGGCCTTATGCTGAAGCGTGTATTGATCCCCGGGCTGGCACTGTTACTCGCAGCTGGGTGCATTTCGATCAAGGGCAATGTTGTCGATGGTAGCAACGAGGGCGATTCAATGGACGGGAATGTGTTTCGTCACGTGGTTCTCTTCAAATATAAGGAAGGAACCACGCCGGAACAGGTTCAGGCGATCGAAGACGCCTTCCTGGATCTGAAGAATCGCATTGACGTCATCAAGGACATCGAAGCGGGCACGGACGAAAGCACGGAGAATTTGAGCAAGGGCTTCACCAACGCGTTCATTGTAACCTTTGCGGACCCGGAGGGCCGGGATATCTACCTCCCCCACCCCGAACACAAGAAGTTTGTAAAGTTTGTGGGTCCCTATCTCGAGGAGGCGCTTGTCGTCGATTTTGCACCGCGGCGCTAAGGACCATTTCCAAATCCGTCAATGGCCAGCGAATGCTCGCTGGCCATTGCCTTTTCCATGAGCGTGGAAAACAAGGTACTTACACAGCTTCTCGTACTCTTTCGTAACACCTCGTTAAACGGATTGTATTGATAGGCGGGTACCGATCTGACCATCGATACCCGGCGGAACCGTGCTGGGGAAATCCTGTCCACCAGGATCAACGCACGGAGCCATTGCATGTCCACAGGTCCCAAACCCCCGCCAGATAAGCCCATAAGTACCTTTCTGTCTCTTTGCGAAATCGCGCAAGGTACGAATCGGTCGAATCATGCAAGGGCGGTTTGCGATTCGATGCCGACTTCCCGAAAGGATGTAACCTTTCGGTCGCGGCACTTGTCTCAGGCTGCGGGGTTATACGATGTGAACGGCGGTTGTGAAACCTCGGCCCTCACGGGAAGCAGGTAGACCGGAGGACAGAGCAATGCTGCAAACGGAACACACGCAAGCGAGTCGATCAGACGATCCGGGCGAGGAAGAATCGCCGAAGACAACGCGGCGGGATTGGTTAACGGCCGGTCTCCTGGTGGGCTCGGCGCTGGGCGCATCCGGCTGTCCCACCGATCCGGGCGATGACGACGACAACGAGCCGCCCCCAAGCGATCCCAATCCGTCCAAGGCCGAGCGCATGCTGGTGGACCGCGCCACCTACGGACGCAATCTTGAGGAACTCGCGCGCGTCGCGCAGATGGGGTACGAGGGGTACCTGGAGTATCAACTCGACTACACCAACATCCCAGACAATGCGGTCAACGCGAAGCTGGGCCAGTTCCCGACGCTAAACATGACGGCGAAGCAGATCTTCGACCGGTTCACATCGGGCAAGAACGACGCAGTCGACGACCTGGTGGCGGCAACCATATTGCGTTCGGCGTACAGCAAACGGCAGCTCTACGAGAAGATGGTCGAGTTCTGGACAAACCACTTCAACATCCACATCCAGAAGGAAGGCCAAAACTTCGTCAAGCCCGTCGACGATCGCGAGGTCATTCGCAAGCACGCCCTCGGGAATTTCCGCGACCTGCTTTCCGCGAGTGCGCACAGTCCCGCCATGCTGGCCTATCTCGACAACGCGGCAAGCGTGAAGGACGCACCCAATGAAAACTACGCGCGCGAATTGCAGGAACTCCACACCATCGGCGTGGACAATTTCACCCAGCAGGATGTGAAAGAAGTCGCGAGGTGCTTCACCGGATGGTCCATCAACCTCAATATCTTCAGCCAGAACTTGGGGACCTTCCAGTATTACGGGCTCCTTCACGACAACGGTCCCAAGACGGTTCTCGGGAATGCGATTCCAGCGGGCGGCGGAAAACAGGACGGCGAGATCGTGCTGGACATTCTTACGAGCGATCCGAACGTCGCGCCGTTAACCGCGCGGTTCCTGGGGAAGAAGATGGCGAAATACTTCTGGGGCGAGAATCCGCCGGAAGGCATGATTACGGATATCGCGAACGCGTACCTCGCGACCAACGGCGACATCAAGGCCATGGTGCGGGCGGCGCTGAATCGCACCTGGATGCAGGACGCGCCGCCCAAGCTGAAGCGGCCCTACGACCTCGTCATGTCGTCGCTTCGCGGAATCGACACGGACATCAACAACTACCTCGGCGTCCGCATCGCGCTCTACCTCATGGGACAACACCCCTTCGACTGGCCCGCGCCCAATGGCTATCCGGATTCCGACAATTATTGGTCGGGACTGATGCTCCCGCGTTGGCGCTACGGCGCGTTGCTGTTTCTGCAGACCGGCCAAGTGACGATGGACCTCGATTCGTTCATGGCGGCGCAAACGGTCGACGATTTTCTCGATGAAGTGCAGCGGGTGATCTATGGGAACAAGATGTCGAAGAAGGATCGGAAGTTCCTCGGGCAATACCTCGAGGCCTTTCCGAACTCCGAGTTCCGGCGCATGGAAACCTTGGGCCTGAGCATGTCCGTCTCGGGGTTCCAATGGCGTTAAGGAAAAATGGGGACAGTCACCATTTAACTGTAGAGCGACCGAAAATTCTTGCGGGCGTTCAGTAGTTAAATGGTGACTGTCCCTATTTTTCCGCCTATTTTTTCTGTCCACTTTGTTCCGACAGGAGGACCCTCATCATGAGCACTTGTGGATGCACCGAGTATCGATCGCTCAACCGGCGGCAGTTTCTTGGCACGAGCAGCGCCGCAGCGGCGGCTCTTATGAGCGCGCCTGCGTGGTTGCCGCGTGTAGCCTATGCGCAGAGCGAGAACACGTCGCGCGACGTGCTCATCACGATCTTCCTGCGCGGCGGCTGCGATGGTCTGTCGCTGTGCGTGCCCTTTGCCGATGACGACTACTACACGGCGCGCCCGACCTTGAATATCCCGCGGCCCGACAGCGGCGATCCCTTTGCGGCGTCCGACCTGGATGGCTTCTTCGGATTGCCGCCCGCGATGACGCCATTAATCGACGCCTACCTCGCAGGCCACCTGCTAATCGTGCATGCCTGCGGGCAGCAAGACGAATCACGCTCTCACTTCGATGCCCAGAATTTCATGGAACTGGGCAAGCCGCGCGATCCGGGATTGTTCACGGGGTGGATTGCACGACATCTCTTGGGGACCGCGCCCACGAATCCCAACACCGTTTTGCGCGCCATCAGCATGAGTTCCGCGCTGCAACGCTCGTTGGCGGGAAGTCCGCTTGCCCTTCCCATTCCCGATCCATCGGAGTTTGGTGTCGACGGATTGCCGGGGACCGAGGCGGAGCGCCTCGCGACGCTGGAGAAATCCTACGCCAGGGGGCCGGTCGCGCTGCGCGCCGTGGCGGAGAACACGTTGATGACCATCGAATTGCTGAAGGCCATCGACTTCGACAACTACGTTCCCGGCAACGGCGCGGTCTATCCCACCGGCGAGTTTGGCAACTCCATGAAGTCGGCTGCGGCGCTGATCAAAGCCGAGATCGGTGTCGAGGCCATCACCGTCGATCTCGGCGGTTGGGATACGCACGATGCGCAGGAACCGCGCGAAGGCTACATGGCGAACCTTATGCAAACCCTCGCGTCGACGCTTGCCGCGTTCCACGCGGACCTCACGGCGGGCAGCGGAATCAATTTCACCCTCACCGTCATGTCCGAGTTCGGCCGCGTCGTGAAGGAAAATGCGAACAAGGGCACTGATCACGGCCACGGCAACGTGATGCTCGTGATGGGCAACCACATTGCGGGCGGACAGGTCTTGAGCAACTGGCCCGGGCTGGCGCCGGGGAATCTCTTCCAGGGCCAGGATCTGGAGGTTACCATCGACTACCGCGACATCCTCGCCGAGATCGTCCAGAATCGATTGACCAACTCCGATCTCAGTGCGGTGTTCCCGGATTTCACGCCGAGTTTCCACGGCATCACGATCTAGTGCCGATCGAGCATTTTTGCACTTGTGCCCTGAGCACTTCTGCTCAAATCTTGCCCGGTCGTGCCTTGCCACCAACAACCTTCGCGACCTCAACCCCGTAAGTTATTATTTTAAAACGCGTTAAAAAACCCTTCCCCGCTCACTATCGTGGCACGTTCTATGCTCCTTTGCAGAAGGCTAGCTGTGTCCA
>CAZWDH010000225.1:4819-12124 GCA_964632865.1 uncultured Nitrospiraceae bacterium | reverse complement strand
GCAACATCGCCGCGGACTTCGTGGGTGAACTCGATCGGATCGTCGACGAGACCAGCCGCCTGGTCCAAGGTGGCTTGGCTAAAGCCCGCGCCATTCAAAGCGTCGATGGTGCCGTCAATCGTCAGGTATTCGGTAATGAACGCGATCGACGCGTTGACGCCCGGCTGATAGTCTTTGTTGTCATCCGCCGCGTCCAGCATGTAGTCCGCCGGAGAGAAGGCCCAAGGGCTGTAGATGTACGAGAGGTCGTCCAAACGGCAGGGGTTGACCGGATTGTCCGGCTCCCCGTCCACGTTCCAGCGCCCGCCCGTAAAGCGATCCGCACCGTCCTGGTCGGATGGGCAAACGAACACGGCCAAGTCCGCAATATATTCGGGATAAACCGAAGGACCGTGAGGAATCAACGTCATTGCGAACTCTTCACAATCCGCAATGCCGTCCGAGTTATTTGCCTCATCCAGATACGCCGCGGGAGGGAACAGTTCGCCTTGCGATTCATTGGCGTACATCTTCAGTGTGAGCCCGAGCTGCTTCAGATTGTTCTGGCAGCTTGCGCGCCGCGCAGCCTCGCGCGCCCGTGCCAGCGCTGGCAGCAGGATCGCCGCCAGGATGCCGATGATGGCGATCACCACCAACAGTTCGATCAGTGTAAACCCCTTTGAACTCTTCATTACGATAACTCCTTGATGATTCCTGAAACGCAACCACTGCGCTTCACACCCAATACCCAGTCCACAGGCTACCAGACTATGATGGATAAAGACAAAGCACACCCGCACCGAAAAAGCATGATCGTATGCGGCCTCGATCCGTAGGCGGCAGCCTCCAACCTTCTGCGTCGTCTCGCAAAATCCTGAATTCCCGGCGAATTCCTCTCTAGCTCGCCGGAATCCACGAATCCGACGACGCCCCCGATCATCTTCACTCTACAAGGTTTCCGGGATTCTGGCAACCCCTTATTCCGGCGACTCGCGTTCTGCCCCGGGTTGACTCCGGCCGCCCTTGCCCGTAGGATCGCGAACTAACTTGTTTTTAGGGACTTGCGCGTGGTGCAGCGCGTCCCGTTTTCAGTCCCGGTCCAACACCCGGCGTGCTCCATGGGGCAGCCAGGGACCGGACTCATTCGCTTCGGAACGTTGACCAGGAGACGCTACGTGGACATCATTGCACTGCCCATGACGCCCTTTGTGACGAACTGCTACGTGCTCCGCGAGGGCGACGCGGCCCTCATCGTCGACCCCGGCGATATGACGCCGGAACTTCTAGACGCCATTGACGGATACACCGTGAAGACGGTGGTCAATACGCACTGCCACTGCGATCATTGCGGCGGGAACGCGGCAGTACTCGAGCATACGGGCGCGGAGTTGGTCTGCCACGAAGCCGAGTTGCCGTTGTTGCGTTCACTGGAACGGCAGGGGATGATGTTCGGCGTGCCGTTTCCGCCCTCGCCGGAGCCGGATCGGTTTCTGAATGCCGGGGATACCGTGGAGGTGGGTTCTGTGAAGATGGACGTTCGACTCGCGCCAGGACACTCGCCCGGGCACCTCGTGCTCGTGGGCGACGGGTTCGTCGTTTCGGGTGATGTGTTGTTTGCCGGGTCCATTGGGCGGACCGACCTTCCGGGCGGCAATCACGCCCAGCTTCTGGAATCCATTCGCACGCAACTGCTGACCTTGCCCGACGACACCATCGTCTACAACGGGCACGGACCTGAGACCAGCATCGGCGTCGAGCGCCGCACCAACCCCTTCCTGGTGGGGCTATGATCGAGGTCATTGCGCTCTTTGCCGCGTTCGTCTCAGGCGCCGTACAGGTTACCCTGGCGCCAGACCAGCCCGTACCGTTTGTCTACACGGACGATCCCCTCATCGTGGAGTTGAAATCCGAAGCCGACACGCCGGTCACGGGGCATCTGGAGTTTACGGGCGACGGCGGGGAGGTGACGCGCGTGGAAGTGCCGGCGGCGGACCTTCGCGCGAACGGCACCTTCTGGTTTCCCGTGCAAGGGGCGCCACTCGAGAAGGGCCGTTATGAAACCCGTGTCATTCTGGACGCGGGCGGTGCGCCGCAGGAATCGGCACATGTATTCTGCCGGATCGAACGGCCCGAGCGTTCCTACCGGGCGCCACTTTGCGTCCAGGTCGATGCGCCAACCCGCGAGTCTCTGCTTGCCTTTCCGGGGATCCCGGTGCGTAACCTGCAATTCCAGACGGACCTCCCTGACGCAGCGGAAATCGCCAGCCGGGCCGCCAAAGCGGGCTTTGCCATTTCACTAATGAGCGATTCCGAGGGGATTGGGGAATCGGACCTTGAATCCGTCGCGGAGGCCGTTGGCGATCGCGTTGTCGAATGGGTCCTCGACACGGGAGCCGACGTGACCGCCTTCGAATCGGCGGTCGCGGGAATTCACCGCGGGGGGTGTCGCGCGCCCATCGTGATAGCCGCCGGCACAGACGAGGAGTTGCGCGCATATCTGGAAAGTAGTAGCGCACGGCAAATTACCGCCGTTGCGACACCGTTTCTGGCCGGCCGGAATGACGCGATTGCTTCCTTGCGGCGGGCCGCCGAAGAAGCCGGCCTTGAAGGATTTCCGATCCACGCGATGCAGGCCGACAGCGCCGCGACCGATGGAGGCTCTGGCCCATCCATCGTCACGTCAGTCGTCGAAGCTATCGCCGCGGGCGTATCACACTGCGAGCTGGATTCGACCGCATTGTATCGTGGAACGTCGTTTGGCGGCTCGTTCGTCGAAACGAGCGCGCTAGTCCGTCATCTCGACGGGGCACGGTACTTGGGCCGAATTCCTCTGGCCGGCGATGCCCGCGCCGTGGTCTTCCGGACGGGAAGCGGATGGCGGGTCGTAGCGTGGACCGGGGACGAATCCGAAGAAATCTTGATGCCGGTCGGGGCAACAGAAACGGTTTCGCTGTTTGACGATTGCAACAATCTGTTGCCGGAACCGAGCGTCGAAGATGGCGCGGTTCGGCTGACGCTTACGCGGGAGCCCCTCTACCTCAATGGCCGTTCGGGAGATGTAATCGCATTGGCCGCGCGCGACACTTCCCGGAGCGAAGCGCGGGCCTTCGTGAACGACGACGCGTTTGGCGGAATCCTGCCCGAAGAAGCCCTCAATTTGGTCAAGACGGTGACCGATTCCGAAACAGGCCGCACGGATCGACTCACGTTCTTTGGGTTGCTCCGTCTGTTTCCTATCCTCGAACAGCAGTGGCACGACGGCGAGATTCCGCGGGAAACCGCTGTACCGGCCATCGCGTCGTTAGCGCGCTTGGTCCGATCGCTCTGCACGCTTGAGCAAGAATCCGGCGAACCGTTCATCGAACTTCTCCAGGAGACGCTCGCGCGATCCGGGGAGTACCAGTCCCAATACTTGACCGGCGCCGGAGGCGCGGACGATGGACGGGAACGGGCGGATTGGCTATCCTCCGAAATCAGCCGCCTCATGGCGGAAGCGAAGAGCTTGGCCGAAGAAGGGCGCGAAATCGAGGCAGTCGGGGTCGCGTCACTTGCCGAGTGGCGGGCGCGCTCGCTCGAGTTCGCGGCCCGTGCCGAACCGGAACCGGAGGCCGCGGAACAATAGGGGGACCGGGACCGATACGGCATTTCCACCCCGGAATCCAATCGAGCCATTGGTTCGTGTCCGTGCCCGTCCGTGTTGGTCCGTGTGACCTGATAGGAAAGACAAACTCATGAAACGCATTGGAGTGTTGACCAGCGGGGGCGACTCCCCCGGCATGAACGCGGCCGTGCGCGCCGTCGTGCGGACCGCCGTGTACCACGGCCTGGAAGTGTTCGGCATTGAACGCGGATACCAAGGCCTGGTGGAGAATGACGTCCGCCCGATGAACGCCCGTTCCGTGAGCGGAATCATCAATCAGGGCGGCACGATCATTCACACGGCCCGATGCAAGGAGTTCTACGAGCCCGAGGGACGCAAACGCGCGGCGGAGACCTTGAAGGCTCACGGGATCGAGGGGCTCGCCATCATCGGCGGTGATGGGTCGTACCGGGGCGCGCTTGCGCTGAATCAAGAGCACGGCATCCGCTGTATCGGACTACCGGGAACCATCGACAACGACATCGGCGGCACCGACTACACCATCGGCTTCGATACGGCGCTTAACACCGCCATGGAAGCCATCGATCGCATTCGCGATACGGCGCAATCCCACGACCGGTTGTTTTTTATCGAAGTCATGGGGCGGCACAGCGGTTATCTTGCCATGCTCAGCGGGATTGCCGGAGGCGCGGAAGATATCCTCGTGCCCGAGACGCCCACCGATATCGACGCCTTGACCGCCCACCTTCGCAAAGGCGCGACCGCGGGGAAAGTGTCCGCCATGGTCGTCGTGGCGGAAGGCGACGAAGCAGGCAACGCCTTCGAGATCGCGCGAAAGGTCGCGGAGTCATCCGAATTCACGGATTCCCGCGTCGCGGTGATCGGCCATTTGCAGCGCGGCGGCCGCCCCACCGCCTTCGACCGGGTCCTTGCCAGCCGCCTCGGCGTCCGCGCCGTGGAAGCGCTCATGGAAGATCAATCCGGCAAGATGGTCGGCGTCAGCGCGAACAATGTAGTGTTGCGCCCCCTCGAAGAAGCCTGGGAATGCCGGACCCAGTTTGATCCCAAGATCCTGCGGGTTGCGCATATCCTGGCGACGTGACGGCAAGGCCGCTCGGATTCCCGTACGCAACCCATTTGCCTATCGACGGAGATCTTCACAGCTTCTGAAGTCTCGAGGGCGGGCGATTCAGCCAGAACAAGCACCAGGCCGTGGCCTTTCGCGATGACACCGACGCGGCGCACGTCGAGATTCAGCAGCACAGTCGCCTTGTGTCACGCGAAGTGTTCGCCGTCTATCCCGATTCGACTACGTGATCATTCAGCCCGTGGCGAAGCGGGTAGGGGGAACCACCTCGCCTGCCGGGGAACTGTTTCACCGTCGCCGGGATTGTAGAGAGAGTCATTGTTCAAGCCGTTGCCGCATGGTACGATCCGACCTATGAGTGAAACCGAAAAGAAAGATCCATCCCCCCTCCGGCGCATGCAGTCCCGGGGCTGTGGGTTTGTGTTTTTCCTGGCCATGATGGTGGTGGCGGCGGCCTGGGGCGCGGCGCTCGGGCTGTTCGTCTGGTATCTCGAAGACGCCAAAACCCAAGTCGTCGAACTGGATACGTACCGGCCCAAGGTGGGGAGCAAGATTTATTCTTCGGAAGACGGCTACCGGGGCGAGTTGCTGGGCGAATACAACATCGAGTATCGGCAACTGGTCAATCTGAGCGAAATCCCTCTGCACCTCCAGAAGGCCTTCATCGCGACGGAAGACGATAAGTTTTACCAGCATAAAGGCGTACGGCCCGACGCCATCCTGAATGCGGCCTTGTTCATCCTCCGCACGGGCCGAATTCGCGGCGGCAGCACGATTACCCAGCAGTTGGTGCGCGATGTGGAAACCGTGACCGGGGTCTCGCGCGAGCAGACCTTGGCGCGCAAGCTCCAAGAGGCCATCGTGGCGCTGCAAGTCGAGCGCGAATTCACGAAAGACGAAATCCTCGAGCTGTTCCTCAACAAGAGCTTTCTCGGCGGGAGCGCTTACGGCGTGGAAGCCGCGTCGCAGCAGTACTTCGGCAAGTCATGCCGGGACCTTACCCTGGGCCAAAGTGCCGTATTGGCCGGTATTCTCCGCTCTCCCAATAACCGGCGGCCCGACCGGTATCCTGACCGCGCCACCGCAGTGCGCAACGTGGTGCTCGGCCAGATGCTGGAGAACAGTTTCATCTCGCAGGAAGAGTACGACGCCGCCATCGCGGAGGATGTCGCCGAACAAATCATGACCAAAGAGGAACGCGAAGCCCGCCTGGCGCGGGGCGAAGGCGTCTTGGGTCCAAACCGCTTCCTGGCCCCCTATTTTGTGGAAGAAATGCGCCAGCGCGCCGTGCAGGCCAACCTCTTCACGAAGGAAATGCTCCTGGAACAGGGACTCGAGATCACGACAACCCTGGACATGCGACTGCAACGCGCCGCGGAAGAAGCGTTGTTCAAGGAATTGGAGTCCTTCGACGAGAAGAAGCGGAAGTCGCTCGAATCACAGGGACGTCTCGACGAGTTTGAACCCGTCTCAGGTGCCTTGGTGTGTATCGACAACCGTCCTGGCCGGGAGGGCTACGTGCGCGCCCTTGTGGGCGGCCGCGATTGGAACAAGGAGAAATACAACACGGTGACCCAGGCCCGCCGTCAACCCGGGTCCAGTGTAAAACCCTTCGTTTGGGCGGCCGCGCTGGACGAGGGCCGCAAGAACAACCTCACCGCGGCCAGCATCATCATGGACGAACCTTTTGTGCGGTACGACGCCCTCGGCCGCACCTGGAATCCCAAGAACTTTGACGGCAAGTACAAAGGCCCCGTTACGTTGCGCTACGCCCTGCAGCAATCCATCAATACGGTCAGCGTCCGGCTCGTCGAGCGAATCGGCATGCCCATGGTTCGGGCCACGATTGAGAAGGCCGGATTCGAAATCCCCATTGATGACACCGTGGGCCTGACCTTGGGCCTCGGCACCCACCAGGTGACCGTCCTGGAGCAGTGCCTCGCCTATGCGACCTTCGCCAACGGGGGTGTTTACCACCCTGCGGTGTTCGTGGAGGAGATTAAAGATCGCGACGGAATTCCCGTGTACGCGGTTAGGCCCCAGGACCTGCGGGAGATGGAACGGCGGGCATTCGACCCCGATTTGGCATACGTGATGACGTATCTGCTCGAAGGCGTCGCCACCTGGGGAACCGGCGCACGCTCCGCCGACCTGAACCGTCCGCGGGCCGGTAAGACCGGCACCACCAACGACGCGCGCGACGTGTGGTTCTGCGGGTTCACCCCGTACTACACCTGTGTGGTCTGGATCGGGTATCGCGACAACCGATCGCTCGGACGCGGCAATGAGTACACGGGCGGACGTCGCGCTTGTCCCGTATGGACTGAATTCATGACCAAAACGCATGAGGGCCTGCCGGTGAAAGAGTTTGAAGTTCCCAAGAACTCCAACGGTACGCCTATGGTCGAATTCCACTCCGTCGAGCGGCAGACCAGCGGCAGTTGGGCGGGGGGATTCCAAGAGGCATTCCTGAAAGGCACGCGTCCACCCATAAGCCGTGCAGAAGAAGAAGAAGCACGCCGTATGGAAGAGCAGATGGAGCAACAATTACTCCAAGGCACGGAATCGCCGGCGGCGCCAACGGTTCCGCTGCAACCGTCGCTGCCGCCCGGCGATGCGCCACCTCCCCTCGTGCCGC
>CAZWDH010000225.1:1286-4809 GCA_964632865.1 uncultured Nitrospiraceae bacterium | reverse complement strand
GTGGTGGTCCTACTGCCGAACACCTTCCACGCTGATGGTCAGTTCGACCTCCGCGCCCACAGGACCGACCATCTTGTCCATGCCGTAGTCCGTCCGGTCAATTGTGAAAACCGCTTCAAGTCCGGCGCGGACTTCATCGTTCCTGCCTTCGCCGATACCCACCAGTTCCGCCGGGACGGTTACGGTATTGGTTACGCCATGGATGGTGAGGTCGCCGGTAACTTCAAAATGATTGTCGTCAATCTTCTTGAAGGACGTGCTCTGGAAAGTCATGGTCGGGAACTTGGCGGTGTCGAAGAAATCTTCGCTCTTGAGATGTTTGTCGCGGGCTTCGTTGTCCGTGTCGATGCTGTCGGTCTTGACTTCGATCGCGATTCGGTTGTTCTCGGGGTTGTCCGCATCCAGCGTGAAAGTCCCCGAAGATTCATTGAATCGTCCATAGCTGTAGCTGACGCCAAGGTGGCTGACCTTGAAGATATACGCCGCGTGAACCGGGTCTATCTCATAGGTGTCCGCCGCGAAGGCCGGAATCGACAGGAGCACGGTCGCAATGGCCGGCATGGGGAGAAAAGACATCAGTAGTCGCATACGTGGGACTCCTTCCCTTGTTTGGAGCTTCGAAAACACGGCACTGCCGATTTCTTGTTTCGTACACAAGCGGAGCCTGGTTTATTCCGTAGTTCGGCAGAAGTTGTACAGGGGGGGCTACGATGACAGCCGCACCCGCCGCCTCGATCTTGAGCGCCAGCGGGGCATTTTGCATGCCACGCACAGAATCCTTAGTATAGCGTCGACTTGTAATCTCTGGGGCCCATCAACGGCTGTAGCAAGACTGTTTTTCGCGCCTGAAGTCGTCCCAACACTCGGGCGGGCATTCAAGCGATGCGACGTGGTCGAAGGGGATGATCGCTGCGATCGCTGGAATGAAAAGGGGAACGGAGCGAGGGTGCCGGTGCATTTGTTCTGCGACGACTTTGTATGCCAGTGCGCCGGGGGGATGCGAATCCGGCGCACCGGTCCGATAAGGCAGGTTCACAATGGGTGAATCCCGCAACCGACAGGTGGTGGTTACGAAAGCGGCCAAGGCGCTAATCGCCTTGGGCGTGGCCGTTTTCGGCATCTCGTTCTACCCCAACATATTCGCCGGCAACAATCTCGTGGGCGACTTTTTCGAGTTGTTTGGAACGGCGGGGCTGGTAATCGGCGCGAGCCTCATCGTCATGCGCCTCACCCAGCGTCGTTACATTACGCGTTCCTTCATCGCAGGATCGGTGTTCCTCATTCTCGCCCGCTTCCTTGACTTCACCGAACAGTTCGCGGCGCTCGAGAATGTGCCATTTATGGGGGCAAATGGGTTCGGACAAGAAATTGCCGAACGCGCCAGCGAGGCCTTCGGATACATCTGCATTCTGATCACCATGTTGTTCGTCATGTACGAACTGGCGAAGATGAATGAGCGCGCGGAGGCCGAGAAACTCCGGTTCAAGAAGTTGTTCGAATCGAGACAGTACCTGGCGCGCCTGGTGGAGTTGTCCACCGATGCCGTCTTCGCCGTGAGCAGCGACGGCTCGATTCAGGTTTGGAATGCGGGCGCGCAGCGGTACTTCGGATACACGACCGAGGAGGCGAAACAACGCTCCTTTCGCGATCTGCTCATCGGCGGGATTGATGGGGTCGGCGAGGATCTCGTCGAGCACGTAGCCAGTGAGGGCCCCCAACATGAACTGGAAGTGGTCGCGCAACGAAAGGATGGTAGCCGCTTTGCCGCTGGCGCTAGTTTCTCCCCCGTCACCAATGAGCAAGGCGAATCCGTGGGCGCGTGCGTCATCGTCCGCAGCATTGAGGAACGAAAGCGCACGGAGCAGGAGTTGCTCGCTTCGCGCAATCTGCTGTCGCGCGCGTTGCAGGCCGCGGATGTGGGGCTCTTCATCGTCGATCGACGGGGCGAACTGCTTGAGTTCAACTCCCGTATGCAAGCGATTACCGGGCTGACGGATGACGAAATTCAGAACGCAACCCTCGCGTCCGCGTTGCCGAGAATCCTGCTGAACGCGGATACGGTTCTGGAAGGGATTCAGGATCGCGTACTGAACCACGGCAAACACGCCGAGTTCCGCAACATCGTCATCCATCGCACAGATGGTGAAACGCGGGTGTGCAACGGCGCGGTAGCACCCGTGTCTGACGAGACCGGCATGGTCATCGCGGCGGCCGGCGTTGTCGTCGACGTCACCGAGCGCGAAGCGCTTCAGGCAAAGCTCCTTGAAGTGCAGAAGATGGATAGCATAGGCCGCTTGGCTGGCGGAATCGCCCACGACTTCAACAACATCATGGCCGGCGTATTGGGCTACGCGACGCTGGTGCGACAAGAGCTCCCGCCAGAATCACCCCATTACCGCCGCATGGTGGCCATCGAAGATTCCGCCTTGCGCGCATCGGAGTTGACGAACCAGCTCCTGACCTTCGCGCAGGCGGGAGCAAGAAATACGGAAACGCTTTCGTTGAACGTGATCGTCGGCGAAACCGTAAATCTCCTGTCCCATACGCTTGATCCGAACGTGCGGATTGGCTTCGACGCAACTCCCGCGCTTGAACTTGTCGAGGCGGACCGCACGCAGATCCATCAGATCGTCATGAATCTATGCCTCAATTCCCGCGACGCCATGGCGGGCCGCGCTGGAGAAATCAAGCTTTCGACCGCGAATGTGGAAGTGGATGATGCGTTGGCCGAAAAGGTACACGTGCCGACGCGCGGTTCCTTCGTTCGGCTTACCGTGGAAGACACGGGCGTTGGCATGCCACCTGACGTGGTGCGCCGGATGTTCGATCCCTTCTTTTCGACGAAGCAGCAGGGGAAAGCCATCGGAATGGGCTTATCGGTGGTATACGGCATCATCCAGGCCCACGGCGGCGGACTCCGGGTCCAGTCGGAAGAGGGCAAGGGCACACGCATCGAGGTCTACCTTCCGTCCGCAGGTAAGGAGACCCCGGTTGAACCGGTAGCGGCCACACCTTCCAATGACGAACGCAATGGGGACGCGCTAATCCTGGTCGTCGACGATGAGAAGCTGTTGCGCACGCTGCTACAGGACATCTTGGGGATGGCGGGCTACGACGTTATCGAAGCCAGCACCGGCGAAGAAGCCATCGAGATTTACGAGCAACGCAAGGATGAAATCGCGGTCGTAATCCTCGACATCGTCATGCCCGGCATGGGCGGCGCAAGGGCCTTGGAACGTCTTACCGAGATCAATCCCGGTCTCCGCTGCATTGTTTCGAGCGGTTACGGCAGCGAAGCGCTTGACCCCAGCCTGTTGAACCACGAAAACATTCGCTTCGTGGCGAAACCCTTCCAATCCACCGTCGTCATGGAGACGGTTCGGGAGTTGCTCGCCGGCTAAGAATTCGGCAGCCCCACGACACTTCCGATTTCCTTCCACTCATTGCGCCCCGCAGGTAGGTATGGCAGAATCAGGGTTTAAGCGGTCTGCGATTCGGAGTTGCAATGCACGCGATCATCGAT
>CAZWDH010000225.1:0-1276 GCA_964632865.1 uncultured Nitrospiraceae bacterium | reverse complement strand
GCGCCCCACGGGTGAGTATGGCAGAATCGAGGTTTGAGCGGCCTGCAATTTCGGAGTTTTCATGCACGCAATCATCGATACCAACGAGGCCTTGGAAGAAACTCTCAGCCGGCCGGATCACGGTCTCGTCGAGTATTTTCGCGAACTGAGCGGCGACATTGTCGTCCTTGGCGTGGGCGGCAAGATGGGACCCACCCTCGCGCGAATGGCCGTGCGCGCAACGCAGGAGTCGGGGACGAGACGGCGCGTGATCGGTGTCTCTACGTTCTCCCAACCTGGACTCCGTGATGCCTTGCATGCTGCGGATGTGGAAACTCACCAGGCCGATCTCTTGGATGCGGATGCGGTGAACAATCTGCCCGAAGCGGAAAACGTGATCTACATGGTGGGCCGGAAATTCGGTTCTACCGGCGCCGAATGGAACACCTGGGCCACCAACGTGCTGGCTGCGGGCCGGGTCGGGGAACGCTATGCCGGATCCCGCATCGTGGCGTTTTCGTCCGGCAATGTGTACCCCTTTGTCTCCGTCGAATCCGGCGGCGTCACGGAAGCCACGCGTCCGGATCCCGTGGGCGAATACGCCATGTCCTGCTTGGGACGAGAGCGCATGTTCGACTATGTGTCGAACGAGAAAGGCGCGCGTGTTGTTCACTACCGGCTCAACTACGCTGTCGAGTTGCGCTACGGAATCATCGTCGATGTGACAACCCGGATCCTCAATGGAGAACCAGTCGACTTGACCACGGGATACGTGAACGTGATCTGGCAGCGCTACGCCAACTCCGTGGCGCTTCGGTGCCTGCAACTGGCTGCAACGCCTCCGGCAATACTCAACGTTACAGGAACCGAAACCGTATCCATCCGCGACCTGGCGACGAACTTGGGCGAGTGCCTGGATCTGCCGGTAAAGTTCTCCGGTACGGAATCAGCGACTGCTCTCCTCAGTAATGCGTCGCGCTGTCACGAGCTGTTCGGCTCGCCGGACGTCGACCTCGATACGCTGATTCAGTGGGTCGCGGAGTGGCTGAAACGCGGCGGTTCCACTCTTGGTAAACCGACACACTACGAAACCCGGGACGGAAAATTCTGATCATGGCGACCTATCCAAAACTGGCCCCTACCGTCCTGCGGCGGATTCGTTCGGGCTTGGTGATCCCGGCCCATCCCCTGGCATTGACCCGTGCTGGAAGACTCGACGAGCGGCGGCAGCGCGCACTTACGCGGTATTACTGTCACGCCGGCTCCGGTGGTGTCGCCGTGGGCGTGCATACGACCC
>CAZWDH010000224.1:0-12168 GCA_964632865.1 uncultured Nitrospiraceae bacterium | reverse complement strand
TTAAAACCTCTCATGCCGCGAATCGCGCGGCCAATACCAATCCAATTCGTATGCCCATCGAGAAACGCAAACCGGGCACCGAACGCACGAAGGCAAAGTCCGTCATCATTTGGTCCAAGCAGCGCCTTTAAAGCGTCCAGTGCTGCGCCGCTTCCGGCTGATAGATGATTCCCACAATCTCCAGATTCTTGTGGGCCTTCGGTGTCTCCCATTCGACCACAGCGCCGATACGAGAACCAAACAGCGCGATGCCAAGGGAGGAAAGCACGGAGATTCGCCCCTCGAGAGGCTTGCTGTCCGAAGGGAATACCAGGTTGTACACCCCGACCTTGTCTGTCTCGAGATCTCTTACCCGCACGATGGAGTTCATCGTTACGATATCCGCGGGGATATCTTTGGGGTCCAGCGCCTTCGACGTGGTCAATCTTTCCTGAAGCTTGTCGCCCATCGACCACGGACGGTTGTCGCTGCTTTGCGCCCGAATCGAGTCAATCACCTCCTGCAGGCGGGCCTGGTCAAATTCGCTTATCACGGCATTCTTTGTGCTCATGGGGTTTCTCCATTTGACGTGGCGACGCCATCGCGTGCGCGAGTCGCGCCGTTCCACGGAATTGTCTGACGCGGATTGTGGTCAGGGAGTCTAATTCTCCACAACGTGCAACTACGCCGCGGTCGGTTTTGCTGCAAGTCCCAGCGTACGTCAACACGCTCCGCGCGTCACCGGCGGCCGGGAACCAACTCTTCGTTCACGCTGTCCCCGGATTACGCGTGCTGAAATCGGGATAGCCGAAGTCCTCGCGAATAGGTGCGTCTACACATATTGCTCACCCATCGCCTCGGGCTGATACGTTATCGCCTCGACAACCAACGTATCCCGCCCGCCTGTCATATTCGCTTCGAAGGAGTCACCGACCTTGCAGCCAATCATGGCCGTGCCAATCGGGGAAAGTATGGATACTCTGCCGCACGCCATGTCGCCTTCCGCGGGGTACACCAGCGTCCATTCCACTGCCTCCTGGGTTTCAGAATTTCTCAACCTCGCCCGGGACCGCATCGTAATGACGTCTGTCGGCATGTAAATGGGGTCCAGGATTACCGTGGCGTTCTTGACCTCGTCCTCAAGGCGCTGAATGTGCGGTAAACTCCGTTTCTCCGGGAACTCGTTTAGAACGTACAGGCAATCCAGAATACGGTGCCTGTCAAGCGCTGTAATGACGATTTGCTTTTCCATCACGCCACCCTCTTTCGTTTTGCGCTGCCCGGCCAGACCCAATTTACAAATGGTAATCGCCTGAAGCCTCCGGCTGATACAGCATCTGCGTAATCTCATAAACAGGGGCCGTCTCTTCGCCCCCCACCGTGAACACGTCCCCCAGCCGCCGCCCGAGTAACGCGGTCCCAAGCGGATTCAGGATGGAAATGTTCTCGGGCGCCGATTCGGCGCTTCGCGGAAACACCAACACATACACATGCTCCGTGCCCGTAATCCGGTTGACCACGCGCACCTTGGAATTCATCGTGACGACGTCCGGCGGCACTTCTCGCGGACTCGTTACGCGCGCATGCTTCAATACGTCGTCGAGATTGTCGGCGTACTTCTGGTTCTCCTTTTTCCCAAAGTCACGCACGACCTCGATCAGTTCCGTCAACCGTTCCAAGTCGTAGCGGCTGATGTAGAGCGCCCGAGAGGTAGCCACTTCCGCGTCGCTTTCGGAAGTGTCGATCGCCGGGGCTACCCCGCGAAGCAGCACGGTCTTCATGTGACGCGCTACTTTGGCGAGGTTGTCGGACTGCAACGGCTCGGACCAGTACCCCATGAATACATTCAACATCCCTTCCAGGCAGACCGCCATCTTGATATCAGGGGTGCCCGGCTGCCCCACTTTCGCGAGGCACCGGCGGAATATTCGCTCGACAAGATCCACGTAGTGCTCATGAAGCCGGTTCACTTCAGGGCCAAGACGCGACGGTTCCGGTTGCACTCCCAGATAGGCCGGGAAGCAGAAAGGCTGAAAGAATAGACGGTCGTTCGTGTAGTTATGCAAACGTAGCCGAATGAGGTCGAGTACGGCGGCTTCCGGGTCGCTCGCGCGCGCCAAAGGTTCAAGACGCCGAATCACAACCTCCCCGACGCGCTGCGCGATCTGTCCGTAGACGTCCTCCTTGCTCTTGAACAGGTTGTACAGTGTCCCTACGGAGATGCCGGCTTCTCGCGCCACGACGTCCATCGTCGTCTGCTGATATCCCTTTTGCGTGAACACCTGTTCGGCCGCATCCAGGATCGCCGCATCGACGCGTTGACGTCGTTTCCTGGTCCGCACTTGCGCCTCTTTGCTGAACATCGTCATGAGAGTTCCTCACGAAAATGAATTGAAATTCATTTTTGAATCTACACTCATTTTATCCCAAGATCGCCCCGAAGTCAAACTGTAGTCGGGCGTCGAATCGACACGGGACTGAGTCTCTCGGGTGAATCAAATTGGATAAATGAAGGAATAACAGCTATTTAAGGAAGGATTAACGGGAAGGGGTACTGGTCTCTGAACAGACCGAACCGAGGCGGAAGTCGAAAAATACAAAAAGCCAATATTATTCGACGCCTCAACAACGCCGAGTGAGGAGGGCGCAAGGTGTGACGGGGCTGAACAACCGCCCCGCCTTACAAATCGACGATTCGCAAATCACCTGCGGGAGACTTACTGACCCGGTTCGGCGCTACTCTCTGCCGGTTCCGCCGGCTCGGCAGTCTCCGGCGCGATATCTTCCCAGCTCTTGCCTATCGCCCGTTCCAGGGTAGCATTGGCGACGGCGAGATCGCGCAGCGCTTGCACAAGCGAACGCTCCGCATTCGTCAATGCCAGTTCCGCATCGAGGGTTTCGGACTGGGTCCCGACGCCCTCCTGGAACCGCAATTCGGACAGGCGCAGACCTTCCTGGGCGAGTTCGCGCGTGCCGTTCTCGCTCACGATACGCGCCATGGAGTCTTTGATCTGAATGTAGGCCTGTGTGATGTCCAATTCGATCAGGGCCTCCAAATCGCGCAACTGATCTTCGAGACTCTGCAACCGCGCCTTGGATTCCACAAGCTCATGCTTACGCTTGCCGCCCTGATAGATGTCCCACTGGCCGGCGACGCTGAAGGTCCAGCCGTCCGGCTGCGAGAATCCGCCGTTGTCCACGTTCTGCCACTGGATATTCGCGCCAGCCTGGGGCTTGTACTGGCCGCGGACCCGTTCAACATCCGCTTTTGCGGCCTCGATGCCGTTTTTCAGCGATTGAATCTCCGGGCGGTGTTCTTCGGCGTGGTTGACCAGTTCGTCGATGTCCGGCGTATAGGGCAGGTAGTCCAGCTTGGGCTCGAGTACAAGTGGCGTGTCTTGGGGCACCGCGATGATCCGGCGCAGATTCGCATGGGCCAGGCGCTGGATGTTTCGTGCCTCGACAAGGCTTGCCTGGCGGCTTCCCAATTCCGTTTGCGAGCGCAACACCTCAAAGCTGCTGACCATGCCGACGTCGAACATCTCCTGCGCGTCGGACAGGTTGCGCTCGAAGGATTTCACACTGGCTTCGGCCACGCTTACGAGCGCTTCGCTGGCGGCGGCATCGTAGAAGGCCTGTTTGGCCTGATACTCGAGCTGCGCCAGCGTCGCGGCCTTCTGCCACTCCTGCGATTCCGCGAGGTATTTCGCCGCATTGATGGCCGCGCGAATCTGACCGCCCGCATAGAGGACCTGATTCAATTCGACCCTATCCGTCCTGAAATCGTCTTCAGGTTCCAGGCCGAGACTATCGGTGATCCCGCCGCCACCGCCGAGCAGACTGCCCCCCAGAAGGCCGCCACCGAGCAAGCTTCCGCCAAGGAGACCGCCACCGAGACCCCCGCCGAGACCGCCACTAAGCCCGCCCGACCCAGACGAGAAATCCTTGGTATTCAGTTCCGTGTGGGTGAACGTCATGGAGGCCTTCAATTGCGGTTTCATCTGCGACTGGGCCTGACCAATCTTTGATTGCGCCGCCACCACATCGTCTTGGGCAACCGCGACTTGCGCGTTTTGCGACAACGCCAGCTCCACGCATCGCCGCGCGGTGAGCGTCACGGGTTCGCCCGACAGCTCTTCCGCGGAATCGGTCTGCGTTGCCAGGAAGTTTTCGACGGCTTCCATGGAGTCCAGGATCGCATTCGAACCCCCCAGCAGCGTATCCCGGGTATAGACCTCATCCGTATCCGAAGCCTCATTCTCCGGGGAAGCCTCGGAGGGGCTCTCCTGACCCATCACGGCGGCGGACGCAATCAGCGCCAGCACGGGAATCATCCATTTCATATTTACCTCGATCCGTAGTTCGTAGCCCAGACCTCCGAATGATACGCCAGCGGGCGCATGCGTTCAACGATCCGCAGGCGGTTAGCGGCTTGCAAGGTGAATTTGCTACAGTGCTTCTCGCGTAATTTTTGACCGAACCAACCGCGAGGAGTGAGACAGTGAATTCCGGAAGCATTTTACAGATTTCGCGCACGTTGGCGGCGCTCATCGTACTGGCGGCGACCGCCTCCGCGGATAACGAATTCCGAGTTGACAATGGCGTCGTAAAGCGAGGCTCCAGCGAGTATACGATTCGGTCGATTTACGTTCCCGATCTCGCCAAACCGGGCGCCCCGGTCGCAGACGTGTACCGGGGCATGAACCGGGCCGCCGACGTCGGCGCCCCGGCGCCCTGCTTCGACCTCTACGGCGTCAGCGAAGACGGAAGAAGCATTTCGAAGGAGGCGGCCGACGCGGTGCGACAGATCCGCGATATCGGTTCGGGCCGGAGCATGGTCGGCGTGGTCCGCCTGTTCGGTCCCTATGCCCCCAAGACGGAGAAGGCGCGAATCCAGGCCGCAAAGACGATCGCCAAGGAGTTCCGCAAAGACCAGGATTTGGTCTATCTACTCGAGGGACCCGACTCCGCGCGACTCGCTCGGGAGATTCATCGGAGGGCGCCGGGGCTCATGCTCGTGTCTCCAGAAGGCGGCGACGTTCAGATCGTAGCCGATCCTGAGGCCGTCTCGGATAGGCCGACGCTGCTGCTCGGCGCACTGCCGCCCGCGCTTGTCGAGCAGGCCCACTTCATTCTTCCCCAATACGACGAGTATTACGAACTCCTCGACCTCGCGAACGTGCTTCCCGCGGAGAACTATTCCTGGACACCCGATAATTCCGTTCTGACGCCCGCCGAAGCGGCAGAGGGCTGGATCGCGCTGTTCGACGGAAAAACCCTTAATGGCTGGACCGTCCTCGGAGACAGCCAGACGGCCTGGCAGATCCACGACGGTATACTCGAGCGCGTCTCTGGCGGATCGCGCGGGCTTCGCACGATCGATCGGTACGGCAATTTCGTCCTGCGCTGGGAATGGACGTTGCCCAAAGGCGGCAACAACGGTGTGCATCTGCGCGCCCCGCGTTCCGCTCGCGCGTCGCGAATCGGCATGGAGTATCAGATGCTCGGCGACTATGGGAAAGAACCGGACAAGAACAGCACGGGCTCCATCTATGATGTGGAGGCGCCATCGGTCAACGCCGTCAAGCCATTAGGCGAATGGAACGTTTCGGAAGTGACGCTGAATGGCTCACAGTTAAGGTATGTGCTCAACGGCACGGTGGTGCAGGATCGAAACCTGTACGAGCACGACGAGTTGAAAGTCCGGCTGCCCCGCGGGTTCATCGTGTTGACGGAACACAACGATTCTGTGATGTACCGCAACATCCGAATCAAACCCCTGCCCACGCCGGACGAGCAGATGGCTGTCCCCGCGCAATGGTAGCGCGGCCGACACGCGCCTCCCTAGCCCGCGTTGCCATGGCCGTGTGTGCCGTCGTAGTGGTAGTGGGATGCGCAACAACCAAGGAGGCGAGCCCTTCCATGGACTTTGCCGAGTTCCGCGCATCAGAGCTGATCTGCACGATCGGCAACAATGCCGCGGACGGCGAGCATCGCGAAGGGTACAACGGCGTATTCCGCATGCGATCGCCGAATGAGCCGGTGTCGCCATACGTTGTGCGCTATGCGGGGTTGAACCTGGAACACTACTTCGACGCGCGTCCCCGCAGCGAAGACATGAACGTCTTCTTCGAGCCTCGGCGCGTGCCCATGGAGTTCCGCAGGATTGACGATCGGACCGCGGAACTCTATCAACCGCCGACGCCTTTTTACGGAGTGGAGAGTTGGACCACCTTCGAGGTCAAGGACCCCTATTACATCGACATGGCGTTTCGCTGCATCCCGCGTAAGCCGGCGTTTGAGGGCGGATTCATGGGGGTATTCTGGGCCTCGTACATCAACGAGCCCCTGGACAAAAGTATCTACTTCCTGCAAGGTGAATCCACGCTGGAAGAACCGTCCTGGGTGCAGTTCTGCACGCAAGTTCACGGGTTGAACAGCTCCGTCCTTCCAATCACGGACCAGTCGGATCTGAACTATCCACCCAAGGCGGATACGCTCTTCAATTCCCTGTCGCCGCTGCGATACTCGGTCCCCTTTTACTATGGCCGGGTTCGCGACATGGTGTTGATCTACGTGTTCAAA
Source organism: uncultured Nitrospiraceae bacterium (assembly GCA_964632865.1). Taxonomy (GTDB): domain Bacteria; phylum Hydrogenedentota; class Hydrogenedentia; order Hydrogenedentales; family SLHB01; genus JAHDWY01. Next base: position 5,604 of record CAZWDH010000224.1, on the reverse strand, counting down.
CCGAGCCCTTATCTCCGATTCGCCCATTCGCCCAGCGGTGGTGGGAAGACGGAGGCAGACGACGACACGAACCCCGCCTGGGATTTCCAATTGGTGATTCCGGATTGGAAGGTCGGCGAGACGTATTCGCTCACTATGCGCGCGATCTACAAGCCCTGGGTCAATCGCGCGGATGTGCTGCGCGAAGTCGCCGCGTACCTGAACGAGTAGAGCCGGATCGAATTGACGCCCATCGAATCGGCAAAAAAGAAACGGGCCGCAATCCGGCGCGGCTTGCTTGCATGGTACCGGCGGGAAGCGCGCGATTTGCCGTGGCGCCGCACCAGGGACCCCTACGCCGTCTGGTTGTCGGAGATCATGTTGCAACAGACGCGCGTCGATCAGGGCACGCCTTACTTTGAACGCTTCATTGCCGCATTCCCTACCGTACAGGCGCTTGCCGCTGCCAAAGACGCGCAGATCCTGAAACTGTGGGAAGGTCTCGGGTACTACAGCCGGGCTCGAAACCTGCATCGCGCGGCAAAGATCGTCGCCCACGAGATGGGCGGGACCTTTCCCGCAACCGCCGAAGCCTGGCGGGCCCTCCCCGGTGTCGGCCGCTACACGGCAGGCGCCATCGCAAGTATTGCCTTCGATGAACCCGTCGCGGTGCTGGACGGCAATGTCATCCGCGTGTTGTCGCGAATTTTCGACATTACGGAGTCGACCGATGATACGCGAACGCGGGATCGGCTCTGGGAAATCGCGGAGACGCTCGTTCCGCAGAAATCCCCCGGTGACTTCAATCAGGCCATGATGGAACTCGGCGCCCGCGTATGCACTCCGCGCGCTCCCCGATGCGCGGAATGTCCGGTTCGCCGCCGATGCGACGCGTTGGCGAAGGGCATTCAAGAACTCCGGCCGGTGCGAAAGAAGAAGGCGGCCACGCCCCATCATGAGTATGTCGTCGGCGTCGTTCCGAAGAATGGCCGGTACCTATTGGCGAAGCGTCCCGAAAAGGGGCTGCTCGGAGGTATGTGGGAATTCCCAGGCGGACCAGTACTGCCCGGCGAAACGCATCAAGTGGCCTTGAAACGAATCTTGCGTGAAGGGTTCGCTGTGACCGTTAAACCAGGCGGACTGATCGCGGTCGTGAATCACGCGTACTCGCACTTCAAAATGACGATGAACGTCTACCGCTGCGATTGGATATCGGGGACTCCCACGCCCGCCGAACACACCACGACGAAGTGGGTAGCCCGCGCCCGATTCACCGACTACGCCTTCCCCAAGGCCAACCACAAGTTCCTCGACTTGCTGTAGTCTAAGTCGCCTTTCCCTCGAGCCACGCGGATCTCTCAATTTCTTTCAGGCATTTCGGCTTGGTCGCAAACTCCACTTTGATCACGGAGACGGAGAGGTGCGGCGGTTTCTTGGGCAACCCGCTCAATACGAGCCGGCCGTTTTCTTCAACGCGGTGCTCCACGGGTTCGCCCGTGTTCAACAGGGTCGCGGATCGCACTTTGGACCCGACCAAGGGAACGACCGCTTCACGCCCCGGCCAGCGGAACACGCAGAGGTAGGCCGTCTTGCCCTTCGCGGTCCACAACCCGAGCATGCCGTTCTTGAGCGCGCACCGCTGCGACCCATAAATTGCCTCGCCGTTGCCGCGCAGCCATTTTCCGATGGCCCGCATCCTGCGGCGCTCCGCCTTGCGAATGGTGCCGTCCGGCTTCGGGCCCACGTTCAAGAGAAAGTTGCCTTCGCCCGCGGCTGCGGTGACCAGGTGCTGCAAGATCTGGGTCTCGGTCTTCATGTTGGGGTTGTTGCGGATGTAGCCCCATCCGCAGGAATCGCCCATGGTCATGCACGATTCCCACCCGCGGCCGGGTTTCGACGCGGTGACGTGCTGCTCCGGCGTGTCGAGATCTTCGTCCACACCGGAGCGGTTGTTGATGAGGATGTGCGGCTGCTTCTCCCGCACCCACGCGTTGATTTCACGCGCGCGCCAGAACCGGCCCACGTTCTTCACGCCTTCGATCCAGTGGCCGTCGTACCACAAGACGTCGATTCGCCCGTAGTTCGACATGAGTTCGCGCACCTGGGCGTGGTACTGCTCGACCATGGCGTCCGCGCTTTCCTTGTACTTCCGCGGATGCCAATACCCGGGGAACCGCCAGTCCAGCAGGGAATAGTAGAACCCGATCTTGAGACCGGCGCGGCGAAAGGCGTCCACGTATTCCGCCACGAAATCGCGCTTCGCTGCGGTCCTCACCGAGGTGAAGTCGGACACCTCGCTGTCATACAGGCAGAAACCATCGTGATGCCGCGTCGTCAGTATGGCGTACTTCGCGCCCGCCTGCACCGCCAGATCCGCCCAGGCGAAGGCGTCGAACTTCTTGGGTGCGAACTCCCCGGCGAGCTTGGCGTACTCCGCCGCGGGGATGCGCTCTTCGAGCATGACCCATTCGCCGCGACCCAGCAGTGAATAGAGCCCCCAATGGATGAACATCCCGAATCGGGCTTCGTGAAACCACGCCATCCGCTCGCGATACGAAGGTATGCCGGCCATGCTGTCTCCCCCCAGGATGGCTTGTTACTTCGCGGCGGGCTCCGTAGCCATCTTCCGGAGTTCGGTCTTGAGAATCTTCCCCGTCGGTCCCATGGGCAGGGTTTGCACGATCTGCACCGTGCGCGGGTACTTGTACCCCGCCATCTCCTTCTTGCTCCACGCAATAATATCTTCCGGCGAGATCGTAGATCCAAGTTCGGGGATGACGTAAGCCATGATCTCCTCCCCGTACTCCTCGTGAGGGATTCCGATGACAGCGGCGAGGGAGATGTCGGGATGCGTCATCAGCACTTCTTCAACCTCGCGCGGATACACGTTGAATCCACCGCGAATGATCATGTCCTTGGACCGGTCGACGATAAAGAAGTACCCGTCTTCGTCCTTGTACCCGAGATCGCCGGAATGGAACCATCCACCCCGGAACGCCTCGTCATTCGCCTCGTCCCGCTTGTAGTACCCCTTCATGATGTTGTGCCCGCGGATTACGATCTCCCCCGTTTCGCCCACGGGCAACTCGTTCATATCGTGGTCGACCACCATCATTTCCACGCCCCACACGGGGAATCCGATGGAACCCGGCTTGCGTGGTTTGGGTAGTTGGTTGAAACTCGCGACCGGTGAGGTCTCGGAAAGCCCATACCCCTCCAGGATGGGAACGTGGAACTTCTCCTCAAACTTCTTCATGACTTCCACCGGCATGGCCGCACCGCCCGACGTGCACAGCCGAAGGGTCTTTGCAATCTTGTCCAAATCGTAGCGTTGGGCATCGGGGAAGTTCAGCAGGTCCCAATACATCGTGGGCACGCCGGCAAACAGCGTCACGTTTTCGTCCTGGAGCGCGGCAAACACGGCGGCCGGCTCGAACCGCGGCAGCAGCACGAGCGTGGCTGCGGCGAGGATGCCAGTCTGCATCAGGCACGTGAAGCCGAACGAGTGAAACAGGGGCAGCACGACCAGCATCACTTCGTCCGGCGTGCTCCCGCACATTTCGCGCGTGACCATCGCGTTGATGGTGATGTTGGAGTGGGTCAGTTCCGCGCCTTTCGGACGGCCCGTGGTGCCCGAGGTGTAGATGATGACGCAGGTGTCGTCGGGGCGCGTCGCGGCCGGATCGCAGGTATGGGGCTGATTATGCATGAGGTCCATGAGGGTGGGCACGCCCTGGATAGGGGAATCGGAGCCCGGAATCGTCGGAATGATCCAGAAATGATCGCAGGTCTTGGCGTCTTGGAACCCGGCGTAGCCTTCTTCCGCGATGGGCAATTGGTCCGTGCCTTGGAAACAAATGTAACCCACGGCTTCGGAGTCAGAGAGATGGTAGGCGACCTCCCGCCGTTTCAGCAGCACGTTCAGTGGCACCAGCACCGCGCCCGCTTTCATGATTCCGTACGACAGAATCGGAAAGTAGGGAACGTTCGGACAGGTCACCGCAATCTTGTCGCCCTTGCGAACGCCTGAAGCCTTCAAGCCGTTCGCAACCTGATTCGCCATCTCGTCCACCTGGCGATAGGTCAAACGAATGTGCCCGCCGAATACGATCGCCAGCTTGTCCGGATGTTCCCGGGCGCTGTTTTCCAAGAGAGTAGCCACGTTCAGCATGTGTTTCTCACGCTCCTTGCAAAGTATCGCCGGTCGTCACACGTTCGCGACCGTGTTCTGCTTTTTCCGCAGTTCTGTCTTCAGCACTTTTCCGGTGGGCCCTATGGGAAGGTTTTCGCACAGTTCCACCATGCGCGGATACTTGTACCCCGCCATCTCCTTCTTGCTGAAGGAGATGACCTCATCGACCGTCAGGGCTGAACCTTTCCGGGGAATCACGAAGGCCTTGATCTCTTCGCCGTGCTCTTCATTCGGCACCCCGATCACGGCTGCCAGCGTAATGTCGGGGTGCATCATCAGTACTTCTTCGATCTCGCGCGGATACACGTTGAATCCGCCGCGAATGATCATATCCTTGATGCGGTCCACGATGAAGAAGTAACCGTCGTCATCCTGATATCCAATGTCGCCGGTGTGGAACCATCCGCCGCGAAAGGCTTCCTCGTTGGCCTCGTCGTGCTTGTAGTACCCCTTCATCACGTTGTGGCCGCGAATGACGATTTCGCCGGTCTCGCCTCTCGGCACTTCGTTCATGTCGGGGTCGACGATCATCATTTCCACGCCCCAGATGGGCACTCCGATTGAACCAACCTTCTGGGGCATGTCCTCGCGGCTGAAGGACGCCGTCGGCGACGTCTCGGACAATCCGTACCCTTCGAGAATACGAATTTGGAACCTCTCCTGGAATTGCTTCATCAGATCGACGGGCATCGCGGCTCCTCCGGAAACGCCGAGGCGCCAGTTCTCCGCGATCTTTTTCAGGTCATACTTGTCGAGATCGGCGAAATGCAGGAGTTCCCAATACATGGTCGGCACGCCTGCGAACAAGGTGACATTTTCCTCCTGGAACGCGCGAAGAACCTCCGCCGGTTCAAAGCGTGGCACGAGCACGAGTCGGCTCCCGTTCAACACCGCCGAGTTCAGCAATCCCGTCAAACCGAAGGAATGAAACAATGGCAGCACAGCCAGCGCGACGTCGTCCGGCCCGCCCTTAATGAGCCGCCGCGTGGACATGCAGTTCATCAGGATGTTGGAATGCGTCAGCTCCGCGCCCTTGGGACGGCCCGTCGTGCCGGAGGTGTAGATGATGATGCAAGTATCGTCGGCGCGGCACTGGACCGTGTCGCAGGTTGTGGGTTGGTCGTGCATGAGATCCGCCAGCGTGGGCACCCCCTCGATGGGTGAGTCGCCGCCGGGAATCGTCGGAATGATCCAGAATCGGTCGCAGGACTGGGCTTCCTTGAATCCGGCGTATCCGATCTTGCCGATCGGAAGCTCTTCCCGGCCTTCAAAGCAGATGAACGCCACGCTGTCGGAATCGGAGAGGTGATACGCCACCTCGCGCTCGCGCAGCAACACGTTCAAGGGCACGAACACCGCGCCCGCTTTCAGAATCCCGAAGTATACGATGGGAAAATAGGGAATGTTCGGGCAGGAGAATGCGACCTAGTCGC
>CAZWDH010000223.1:0-12348 GCA_964632865.1 uncultured Nitrospiraceae bacterium | reverse complement strand
CGCTGACGTAGCGCTCGATGCGCTCGCGCGCAGCGGCGTTGATCACAGGGCCCAAGTCGGCCACATTTACCGAGTTATCAAGGAACTCTTCCTGAGCGGCAACGGTCGTCATGCCCAGATCTTCCAAGGCCCCCATGGCCAGAAGCAGGCCCAAGATCTGAGCGGGCGCCGAGAACCCAGGCGCGCCATACGGCGTCAAATCGATATTCTCTTCACCGGCCTGGTCGATCATGTAGCCGAGATAGAAATAGCTCTCGTCAGCCGCTGCCATACCGCCGGCTTTGTCGCCATAGTTGTCCAGCCCGAACTCGTCGCACGGCACCGTCAACCACTGCTCGCCCGACGCCGGATTGTTCATCAGGCCCGGATCCGGATCAGACGGGCAAGTCAAGACGTTCGCGTCCGCCAGATACTCCGGCATCACCGAAGGCGTGTAGAACGAATACGCCGTCGCCGCATCGCCGCCTGCCGGCAACTGCGCGTTCGGTACGCCCGGCACCGGATCGCAGTCTACGCCCGGAAGCACCGATACCTGCATGATCCGCGGGTAGAGTTCGCCCTGGCTCTCGCCTGCGTACATCTTGAAGACAATACCCATTTGTTTCAGGTTGTTTTGACAACTCGCGCGCCGCGCAGCTTCCCGCGCACGTGCCAGCGCCGGCAGCAGAATCGCCGCCAGGATGCCGATAATCGCGATGACCACCAGCAATTCAATCAGCGTAAAACCCCTTTTGTTCCTCATGACATTCAATTCCCCTTTCCTGTTAAGAATTATGACTCCCATGCACTACGCTCACTTTGGCGCGATCATTTGCCGCAGCCTCAGCAAAATACACGACAACGCATTCACCCATATCTACCAAGCCTATGATATGTAGAATTGCACCGGGAACCCGACCCGTGTTCGTCCCAATCCTCCTCCTTTTTCGTCGCCGGGCGACATCGTTGTCACCATTTAATGTATCAAGCTTTGTGGATTCTGTCAATGCCATTTCCGGGCGTTTGGCGCCACCCGCACTCCCTGGTACGTAAACGGTCAGAAAACGCGAAAAATGAACGACATAGACAAGATGCTATTTTGAATACAAAGATCAAGGGCAGGGAGGCTTTTCAAGAATCTCAGTTCCGGACACGACCGCCCGCCGCCCTTGACATCGTTGTCTTTTTCGGGTAATACAACCTATAGACCGAAACGGAGCCCGTTGCAAACCTTCATCGTGTTGGATATTGGGCTCACGCAGTGGCACGGGTAGTCGTTCCCCCTGGGCTGACCGTTACTGCGCCGCGTACGGAATGGCAGGACATACTATGACGAAACACCTGGAAGTGGACGAGGACCCGTCGTATTTCTCCACAAATTGGACGATGCAGGCAATCGCGCGCGAGGTCGGCGTCTCGACCAAGACCGTAAGCCGCGTCGTCAACGGAGAACCCGGCGTGCGCGACTCGACGCGCAGCCGTGTGTCCCAGTTCATTGAGACTGTTGGCTACCACCCCCATATCGGTGCCCGAAGCATGCGCAGCCAAACCCGCGATTGCATCGGCTGCACCATCCCGGCACCGATGGAAGAAGTCCCCGTACACGAAGAGTTCTTCATTCGCCTCTTTTCCCATTTGTACCGGCTCTTCGGATCCCGAGGGCGATACATCTGTTTCGACCTGAATCCCTACTACGGGAAATCGCCCGGAGATTACGCTCGAGGCCTGTTTGAAGGCCGCTTTGCTGGATGTATACTCTGCGGACCCTTGCGGCCGGACGATACGACAATTACCCGCATCCACGCTTCCAGTATGCCCTATCTTGCCCTCGGCCGGTCGGATACCGTGCCTGATTGCAGTTGTGCGACGGTGGACTACGAACTCGCCATGGAAAAGTCCGTCCAAGTGCTCGTGGCACGAGGCCATACTCGGATCGGCGTTCTAAAAGGCTTTTCCGGCTACCAGCCGGGCACGGAACGGCGGCGGGGATATATCAAAGGCCTTGAATCAGCGGGAATCGAACCGGATCTCGGTCTCCTTAGAAAGGTCGCCTTCACACCCGATCATCTCGTCGCAACCATACAGGCCCTCCTCTCCGATCCCACCGTCACCGCCGTCATCGATTCGAGCGGTTCGGAAAACGCCGCCTGCATTCGGGAAGGATGTCGCTTGGCGGGTCGCGTGCCCGGCCACGATGTCGAGATTGTGGCGTGGACGTACACCCACGGCGCTGCCTATCTCCTCGAAGCCACCCATCACGTCTGGCTCCCCGTGTGGGAGGCGGCCATGGAAGGCCTCGAACTGATGGCCCAATGGTTCGATGGCGAGGCCGAAGGCCCCATTCGAATCGTTCGCGAACCAACCATCGCGGAGACTTCCACCCTCTCTAAGCTGGCGCCGCCGGTTCGCCTGTTCGATATTGGCGAGTAACGAACTTGTCTTCCCCCATATACGGTTCAAAGCCCTGTCATTTCTGAGAGTTGCCTTACCGCTGCCTCCACAATTCTGTCATTTCCAACCTTCCCTGTGGTACACTGCGCCCGCACGCGCTGTGAAGGGTTTCGTATCATGGACTTTACGCATCTCCAACTCCATTTCCACGAAAACATAGCGACCATTACCTTGGATCGTCCCAAAGTGAACGCGCTCTCTTCAGAACTCCTGACAGAGATTGCCGCCGCTCTAGACGCTTCTGAAGCAAAGGACGTGATTCGCGCCGTCGTCATTACTGGCGGAGACGGCAAGTTCTTCAGCGGCGGCGCGGATATTCCGTCTCTCCAGGGTTCTCTGGATGCGCCATTCGCTCCCGGAGCGCCCCTCGCCATCGGTCTCAGCGTCATGGACCGCATCGAATCCAGCACGATACCCGTCATCGCGGCCGTCAACGGGTTTGCCCTGGGCGGCGGCTGCGAACTGGCCCTGGCCTGTCACATCCGCATCGCCGCGGAATCCGCTATCTTCGGGCAGCCCGAAATCAACCTCGGTATCGTGCCGGGATGGGGAGGATGCCATCGTCTCCCTCGTTTGATCGGCGAATCTCGCGCACTCGAATGGCTGTTGTGCGGCCGCATGGTCAATGCCCAGGAAGCTCTGGAGGCCGGTCTCGTGTGCAAGATCGTGCCGTCAGAGGAACTCGCCGGCGCAGCGCGCGAACTCGCGCAATCGCTGGCAGGCAAACCGCCCGTAGCCGTTCGCGCGATTCTCCGGGCGGTGCACGAGCGCGCTTCCCATCCGGAATCCGGCAAGTCGCTCGAACTGGAGGCGTTCTCGGAAGCCGCGGCCAGCGCCGACGCCCGCGAGGGGATCGCGGCCTTCCTCGAAAAGCGTCCGCCCCAGTTCCACGGGAAGTGATCCGTTGATGCGCCTTACCTTCATGCTCGCTGCGGCGCTGCTCGCCGCCTTCCAGGCCGCTGCCTTCGAGGCCGGTGCCGCGAAGGTCGAGATTACCCCGCCAGCAGGTACCCCCCTCAACGGCTACTTCGACCGCCTCGGCCGCGGCGCCGTCAGCGAACACGATCCCGTGTGGGTACGCTGTCTCTACGCAAACGACGGCGACACGGGCATCTTCCTCCTCAACGCCGACCTCTGCATTATCAACAAGGAATTGCGGGACCGCGTGCTCGATTTGGCGCCGGACTACGTACCCAAGGAACACATCATCCTCACCGCCACCCATACCCACAGCGCCCAGGGCGCCATGTGCCGCGGACTGCTCGCCCGTTCCATCAGCGGGCGCTATATGCCGGAGATCCTGGAAACGACGGCCCAACGCTTCGTCGACGCCATGCACGCGGCATATACCAGCCGTAAACGCGCCACCATCGGGTATGACTCCGCCACCCACGACGGACTCACCGAGAACCGCCGAGTCCCTGACGGACCCATCGACGAGCAAGTCGGCGTCATTCGTGTCGAAGATGCGGACGGCAACGCGATCGCCATCATCACCAACTTCGCCGCGCATCCCACGACCGTTAGCGGCCCCGACATGTTCGCCATTTCCGCCGACTATCCCGGCTACTACTACGACGAAGTTGAACGGCTTGCCGAGCCCGGTTGCGTCGCCATGTTCCTAAACGGTGCTGAAGGCAACCAGCGTCCCGCGAACTCCAACGGATTGTCCGGCTGGACCCACACCGAGGCCATCGGGAAGGCACTGGCCGCCATTACCATGGAGGTCGCAGAAGAAATCTCGTGCAGCGAGGCTGAACTGCACGTCGCCTATGCAACGCCCGCGCTGCCGCCTTCCATCGCTGCCTCGCTCATGCCGGATCAAACCTATCTGCAAACACTTGAGATCGACAATCTCCTCTTGACCTTTTTCCCCGGCGAACCTTGCGTCGAACTCGGGATCGAGATGAGACGCCAGGCCCGGAGCCGCGGATACGCGAACCAATTCAGCGTCGGCCTTGCAAACGATCATCTCCTGTACTTCGTTCCCACCGAACTCTACGGCACACTCGATTACGAGTCGGCCATGAACATGTACGGGCCGCACATTGACCGGTGGTTCTACACCGAATTCGGCAAGTTGATGACCAAAGGAAGCCCCGGCGAATCACCGTCGGTTCCCGGCACTGCGGAAGTGACCGCACTCGACACCGTGACATCGATTCGCCTCGAAGGCGACGCCTACACCCGCGGCTACCAACGCGGCGTCGCGTTTCGAGAAGACCTCGAACGCGCCTATCAGGATTACGTCGTCTCACCCTGCCGCACGGGCGAATGGATTCCCGCCAGCGGTCTCTGGTCGCTCGCCCCGCCCTTCGTCGACCAGACCCCGCTCGCGTTGACGCGGCTGGCCATCGGCGCCCGGCCCATGCTCGCGGGGCTCGCGCCCGGCTGGTTGGACGAAATCTCCGGCATGGCCGACGGCGCGCAACTGCCCTTCGATGCCGTCTGGTTGACGCAGTGCGCCGCCACCTACGCCGCCCGCGCGAGCACGGACGAGATGTACCGCTCTCCGTTCTGTTCGATGGTCGCCGTGACCGGCGACAAAGCGGGCGCCGACGATTGCGTCGTTGCCCGCAATTTCGACTGGCCGGATCAGGAATCGCCCATAATCGTCGACACGCGCCCCTCAGAAGGCCGGCGCTATGTTACGGTCGGCTTCCCATGGAGTGTGGGAACCTTCACTGGCATGAATGATGCCGGCGTCGTGATCGCCGTCGAACGCGTCGAAAACCGAGGCGAACCCTCTATCGAGGTGCCGCCGATTGAGATAGTCCTCGCGGAAGTCCTTCGGAGCTCCGCCGACCCCCAATCCGCCATCGAAGCCATCAAAACAAGCGCCGCAACGCGCGGATACCATATCCTCGTCGCAGGGCCTACGGGCGCGGACGCGAGAGTGCTGGAACTGGGTGCGAGCGTCGTGACGCGCGAAGCCGTCGATGGCGTGCTGCTTGGCGTCGATCCCACATCCAGTGCCGCCGAAGGCGACGCCGCAATCCGCTACGCGCGCGTGTCCGAACTCGTCTCCACGGAGCGAATCGTATCAGAGGCGGAGATGCGGTCGTTCCTCAACGACCGCGAACCGGGCCGGGAAGGTCAGGCCGCCATCCGCAATGAAATGACCCGATACAGCGTCGTCTTCGAACCCAAGGCCCGCGCCATCCATGTGGCGACCTTCACGACGCCCGACGCCGAGGCGCGTTACACCACGATCTCCCTCGTTGTGGGAGCCGCGCCATGAGCGACGTGGTGCGCAACTACACCGGACAGGCCGGCTCGCTCCGCTCGCGTCCACGGCGGTTCCGGCGCCGGGGCCTGTTCACGCGCGTATTCGTGCCCGGCGTTCTCCTTCTCCTCGCCGTACTTTGGTGGATGACGCGGGACACCTATCGCTTCGCCGAGTGCATCCCCGCCGGACAACGGCTCACCGTCATCGTGGACGACCCCCTCACCGCTCGCGACCGCCTGTTTCAGTCGCGCGTGTGGCGCGCAGTCCCCGAAAGTTGGACGCCCATCACGGATCCAGATCTCGCGCTCTCCAACTTCGGTATGCCGCAATGGGTCCTGAACAATCTCTTCTACAATCGCGCGATCGTGACCGGAAACGAGGTGGGGGCAACCAATGACCTCGTATTGCTCAGCCGGATGACGCGTATTGGCACCTTGCTTGAACGCTTCCACGGCTTCTCCGCTTCGGTGGAAGACGACTACGCCGGGGGGCTCGAGTTGCGCGCAATCCCGGACCGCGGCCATTACTACGCCGTGCGCGGCCGCATTCTGTTGATCAGCACCTCGCGCGACGCTCTCATCCGCGCGCTCACGTTGGCCGAAGGCGATCAACTGGACCAATCCCAGTTCGACGAATTGGCCCGTTCCGGCGGCGAAGACATCCGCGGCACCGTCGCCTTGACGCCCGACCACTCCTTGGGCCGGTACTTTGAGTCGGTCGCCTTCGCGCTTCGCGTCGACGCCGATTCCGCTCACGCGAAATGCCGCGGTGTACTGCGTCCCGAAGCGGTGGCCGAAATGCGTTCGCTGTTGGCCGGCGCCAGCCCCACTACGCTGCGCACCCCGCCGGTAGGGTTGCTTTCGGTTTCCGCGAATTTCGGCAAACCCGTGAAAGAAGTTTGGGCCGCCCTCGGTGACGTTACCGGTGCGACACTGTTCAGCGATACGCAATGGGAATCCTGGACGGCGGGCGCCCCCGGCCAACCCATGGGCGTTGCATCGTTCCTCACGAAACTCATCGGCGACAAAGGTCCCGGCCTTCGAATCGCCATGACCGGCATCGACGCCAACGAAATCGTTCCGATGCCCATCCTGGTCGGCACGGTCGATGGGGACACGGGCGCGGTGAAGCAGACACTCGAATCGATACCCGCGCCGCCCGAGGAAATCCAGCCCTGGGATCCCTATCCGCGCTTCGACACGGAGACGGGCCTTGCCTACGTTCCCATGCTTGGCGGACCTTCGCTGGAGCCGGCAATCGCCGTGAACCGGAACATGATGTTCGTGGGCAGCAGCCAGGAATCGATGCGGAAGATCATGTCGAACGAGGCAATCTCGCAGGATCTTCCGCAGTCCGGGAACCTGTACATCCAGATTCGGCCCGGGCCCTTGGTGAAATCCATCGTCGAGTCCGGCCGGTTACTGACGGAGATCGACGGTCTTCGCGGCTTCACGCAGGAGACCTTCGAGACCGCTGCGGCGTCCTGGATGGCTTCCGCGGAGAACGTCGACACGATCACCGCACTTGCCGCCGTGCACGGCGATGCCATAGAGTTCGAGTTCCGAGTCGTCTGTCCCGCGGGTGCAGCGGGCCAGAACTAAACCAATTCCGGGAACGCAATGATTGACAAACTAAGCAACGAGAACGCAGCCAATTCGGAGGGCGCTTCGGAGGCCGACTTCATCGTCGATGAGGCGACCGACGAAGTACTCCGCTTGCACCTCGACAAGTTCGAAGGTCCGCTGGAAGTTCTCCTCTACCTCATCCGTTCGCAAGAGATCGACATCCTCGACATTCCCGTCCTCAAGATCACGGAGCAATACCTTCGATTCCTCGAACTCATGCGCGAGGAAAGCCTTGAGGTCACCGGCGACTTTCTCGTCATGGCCGCAACACTGATTCAAATCAAGTCCCGCATGCTCTTGCCCGCCGACATGGAGACGGAGGAAGAGGAAGACCTCGACGAAGAAGATCCGCGCCTGGAACTGGTCGAGAAACTCCTCGAATACCGCAAGTTCCGCGAAGTAACCGAGCGTCTCCAATTCCTCGAAGAAGAGCGGCAGCGCTGGTTCGCACGGGAAGTCAAACCCGTTTTTGAGAAACCCGCCGAGGAGGAAGAAGAGCTTCTCGAAGTGACGCTGCACGATCTCATCCAGGCCTTTCGCGGGGTCCTGCGCTACTTCACCGAAGACCTCTTTCACACCATTGAAGGCGAAGGCGCGTCCGTCGACGAGAAGATCGAATACATCGAAGGCCGCCTCGCCACCGAGGGCAGCATCGCCTGGACGGACATCTTCAAGGAATGCCGCAGCCGCATGGAACTGGTCTGTTGCTTCCTCGCCATCCTCGAAATGTGCCGCATGGGACGGATCCGCGCGCATCAACATCATGCCTTCGAAGAGATTCGCCTCTTCCCGCCCGCGGAGGAATTGGAGGCCGCCGCGGAGAGCGCGTCCGCGTGAAGTGGCCCTGGTCGCGGCGCAAACCCACGCCTCTCGGCGAGCGCGGGGAAGACCTTGCAGTGCGGCACCTCAAACGCTCCGGGTTTCGCATCCTGGATCGCAACGTCCAACTCGGCCGCTACGAGATCGACATCATCGCGCGCGAAGGCGATACCGTTGCCTTCGTCGAAGTGAAGACCCGCGTCTCGGACCACATCGCGGATCCCGAAGCGAACGTCACTCCCGACAAACAGCGCCGCATCCGTCACGCCGCGCACCGCTATATCGATGCCCAGGACGACCCCAATACCTACTACCGCTTCGACATCGTCTCCGTGCTGATTCCAGACGACGGCCCGCCCACGGTAACGCTCTACCGGGACGCGTTTCCGGATATCAGGTAGACGATCGAGGGACAGCAAGGACAACAGGGACAGCAGGAACAATTGACCAGTTGATTCAACATACAATCGCCATCACTCTGGTGTCCTCGGAGTCATTGCGATTCCAAATACCTTTGCTGTCGCTGTTGTCCCTGATGTCTCTGCGGTCCCTTATGTCGCTTTTGTCCTTTACGTCCCCGGCAACTCCCAACTCCTGGTAATCTTCGGCAGCCCTTCCTTGCTACCCTTCGATCTCCACCGGCACGCTCTTGAACGCGGGCGTCCGCGAGGCGGGATCGCAGGAACGGGGCACGAGCACGTTCGCTTCCGGATAGTACATGGCCACGTTGCCGGGCCGGATATCGACTTCGCGCACGAGCACGTTGCTCAACGCACCCGCGCTGGTCCGCACGGTGACTGGCTGGTTGACCTTTAGTCCCAGCCGCTCGCGATCCGATGGATGCATCATGATTACATCGCGCCGTTCCTGGCCGCGGTAGACGTCTTCCTCTTCATAGACCACCGTGTTGAACTGGCCCTCCGAACGCAGGGTCATCAACATCATCGCGCCATTCGTCCGGGGCGCGGGCAGCGATACGACGTGAAACTGCGCTTTGCCCGAGGGTGTCTTGAACGCAGGCTTGTGAAAGGTGCGGCCGGCAATCTGAAATTCCTGCTTGTGGCTCGCCACGTGTTCGATGGCCTCGTATCCCGGAATGACCTTCGCAATGGCCGCGCGAATGCTGTCGTGTTGCTCCATGGCCCGCCAATCGATAGGACCCGCTCCATCGAACAGCCCCTGCGCCAACGTCGCCACGATCTCCACCTCGCTCCGCGGGCCTTCATAGCGCGAAGGGCCGCCGTCGCTCAGTCGCACGTAGTTGAACATGGATTCCTGCGTCGTGGACTGCCGTTCCTCGTCGCGCGCGAGCACGGGCAGAATAATCGTCTCCTTGCCGAGTCCCATGGCATGTCCGGTATTGAGTGTCGTGCTGAGATATACGACGAGATCTACCTTCGCCAAAGCCTCCCGCGCATAGTTCGCATCGGGATTCGATCCATAAAGATTGCCGCCCACGCAAATGGCGACGCGGATCTTGCCCTCGGCCGCGCGTTCCATACTTCCCAGGGTGTCGAGGCCCGGAGTCGACGGCGGCGTGAAACCGAAGTTCGCCTCTAGACGCTTCAAGACTTCCGCCTTCAGCGCAGGCGTCACGCCCATCGATCCGATGCCCTGCACGTTGCTGTGTCCGCGAATGGGGAGGAGGCCTGCGTGTGGTTTGCCCAGCATGCCGCGCATGAGCGCGAGGTTCGCCATCATCTGCACGTTCTGTACGCCGTGCTCATGGTGCGTCACACCCATGGCCCACGCGAAGATGGCCCCTTTCGACGCCACGTACATTTCCGTGACCCGATCGATCGTTTCGCGATCAACGCCGCAGGATGCCGTGATGTCGCCCCACGCGAGGCCATCGACCCATTCGCGAACGCGGTCGAAATGCTCGCAGTATTCATTAACATACTTCTCGTCGACCGCGTCCCGTTCGATGAGCGCCTTCGCGATCCCCGCGAAGAAGGCAATATCCGTTCCAATATGCGGTTGCACGTACTCGTCGGCAATCGGCGAACCGAAGAGCAGACTCCGCACCTTCGACGGCACACTGAAATTTACCAGTCCCACTTCGAGAACGGGATTGACGACCACGACCTTTCCGCCGCGCGATTTCATGTTCACGATCGTGCTCATCAAGCGCGGATGGTTCGACGCCGGGTTTGCGCCCACGAGAAAAAGCAGGTCGCAATGCTCCACGTCGTCCAGCACCACGCTAGCTGTCCCGGACCCGTACACGCTGGCGAGTCCCACGCCGGACGCCTGGTGACAGTAGTAGGAGCAGTTGTTGACGTTGTTCGTGCCATACTGCCGCGCGAACAGTTGCAGCAGGAACCCGGCCTCGTTCGACGAGCGGCCGCTGAAGTAAAAAAACGTATCCTCCGGCGAGGTGGCCTTGAGTCTCGCGACAATTCGCCCCAGCGCGTCATCCCAGGAGAGGGGTTGATAATGCGTGTCGCCCGGTCCCGCGGCGACCGGTTCCACAAGCCGTCCCGAATTTTCCATCTCCCGTGACGTGAACCCCTGCAAGTCCGCGAGACTGAAGCTGCGGAAGAAATCTTCCCGCACCCGCCCCTGCATGTCTGCCACCATCGCCTGAATCGACTTCTTGCACACCTCCGGGAAATGCCCGCGCTCGTTCACCATCCCGCCGAGTTGCCCGCCCATCCCCAGTGCGCAGGTCTTGCATGCGTTCTTGCTTCGCATCGCCTTCGACAGCGCGAAGATCCCGCCCGCCTGCCGCGCCTTCCTTAACGTGTACAGAATCGAAGCCCAGCCCCCGCCAGATTTCACCCCCGGCCGCGCAGAACAGGAATCGGACATGGTGGTCCTCCCGGAACGGAACGTAGCTATCGTGCTTGCCCAGCAACCTTGCAAAACCATTATCGCGCCCCCGTGGGGCCTTGGCAAGTGTGATTCCTGGACTTGGGGTCGTGGGAGGGGATCCGGGACCGGGATGGTGAACCGGGCGGGGTCCCGCTAGACCTTCGCGTCCTGGTGTTCGGTGTCGACTCCGGCCAAGACGCGGCGTACGCGTTCCATGAAGATCGATGAGGCGCGGAGTTGGTTCAAAGGATCAAGGTCGCGGTAGTGAGAAGCCCACGAGTGCGAGCCTTCCGGCGTAACGAACTCCCCGGCGAGTGCGCGGGATTCCATGTCGGCTGCGATTCCCAGGCCGCACGCCGCATGGAAGCGGTCGCGAGCGGCAATCGCCATGTCCCGCGCCCGCTCCTCCACCGCGATATGCAGCGCATCTGGCGAGCTCTCCACGATACCGCCGGCGAACGCGCGGGCTCCGGCGGCCGTCAATCGCTGGGCGATCATTCCGCCCGTGAACGTCTCGGCCACGGCGAGGGTCCAACTTCGCTGGTGCAGGAGCCCGTCCACGACACCTTCCAGCGTATCGTCGCCCGTGCCCATGACGAGGCCCGGCAGCCGTTCTCGAACGGCTTGCTCAACGGGTTCGAGCAGTTCCCGCGCTTCTTCCTCGGATTCCGCCCGGGCCGTGATACGGATGCGCACCCATTCCGGAGAGGCGAGGACGCCGATGGTCGGGTTTTCGAGGCTTGCCATCAAATCCCCCATGCGGGAGTCCACCCAGGATTCGCCGACGCCGCAGACCTTCAATACGCGGTGGTAGAGGCCGGCCTTGAGACCGTAACGTCGTCGAAGGTAGGGGAGGACCGATTCCTCAAGCATCGCGTACAACTCGATGGGCACGCCGGGCAGGCAGATCACCTCGCCCCGGCTGTCACCGCAGATGATTCCGGGCGCGGTGCCGTTGGGGTTGGGGATTATTTCCGCCCCCTCTGGCGCTGTGGCTTGCTTCTTATTGTTCTCGGTAATGGGACGTTTAACGGAGGCGAATCGGGCGACCAGTTCATCAAACAACTCCTGCCGAAACTCCAGTTTCCGCCCGAATACATCCGAGACCGCTTCGCGGGTTAGGTCATCCTCAGTCGGGCCCAATCCGCCGGATGTGATAATCACGTCGGCCCGCTCCAGAGCGGACTCAAGCACCCTGACGATCCGTTGCCGGTTATCACCCACGGTCGTCTTCTGGTAGAGGCTGATGCCGTTCTCGCCGAGCGTGCGGCCGATGTGGGCGGCGTTGGTGTCCACGATCTGCCCCAAGAGCAGTTCGGTGCCGATCATCACGATTTCTGCTTTCATACGTTCCTGTCTTGAACCGGTTGCCTGTTCCCATTCATATCGTCTTGGCCGGCGCATGTTTAGATGCCGATATGGCCCCAT
>CAZWDH010000222.1:12157-12405 GCA_964632865.1 uncultured Nitrospiraceae bacterium | reverse complement strand
TTGGAGGATGCCGTAAACTTCCGAAAGCGGATAGCCGCGCCAGTAGAAGTTCCCGGTGTCCATGGTGGAGCCGAGCCGGTCTGAACCTACGATCCGAAACACGTTTAACAGAAATGCGAGGTTGTTTCCCTGGAACCCGTGGTTTTCAATGCCCATGGCGACCTTCATGCCTGCGGTGCGCTCCAGTGCGCCGCCGAGACCTTTGGCAAAAAGATCGACGCGCGTGGAGAAATCGAGATCGCGTTCGC
>CAZWDH010000222.1:0-12147 GCA_964632865.1 uncultured Nitrospiraceae bacterium | reverse complement strand
TCATGGCGGAATCGATGCGAATGGACGCCATGCCCATTTGCTCCGCGATTTCCAGGGCGCGCGCGACCCAGCGCGTATTCGACTCCAGATCGCCCATGCTGAAGTCGCGCGCGGTAAGAAACGCGCAGGCCGTAATGCCGAGGGCTTCCAGGTGCTTCTTGTACGACGCAACGCCTTCGTCGGTCTCCAGGTCCGCGCGTAGTGTCGAATGCGTCGAATCCAAAGAGTAAACCGTGAAGTCCTGATCCAGCTCGACTTCGATGGCATTGACGCCTACCTGTTTCGCGCCTTCGGCTAAGTTGGTGAAGCCGGCCTGGACCAGCATGTCGTCGCGTATGGAGATGTACATCTTGTTTAGTTTCTACTGCGCCGGGCTAAGCAAGCATTAACCGCTTGCCTTTGGGTTCCGGAACGGGATCGCCGTGCGCCCGCGCGGTGTCGATCCAGAGATCCATCGCCTCGGTCACACTCGCTAGAGCCGCTTCGGAGGACGCGCCATGTGCCATGCATCCGGGAAGCTCTGGCACCTCCGCAATAAATACGTCGTCTTCCTTGCTCCAATAAATGATGATTTCGTACTTATGCATTGTCGTCCTCGCTGAGCCCAAGTTCGACAATGGCATTTCTCACTTGGCGAACTTGATACGGCTTCCCGTGCTTTCCATCGCGTTGCAGATTGATCAACTGTGAATACCCTGTGCGCCTGAATACATGATGACTGCCGCGTACGGTCTCTGTAAAGTCGTTGTCGAGCAGTACCTTCCTCAAGTCGTCAAATCGAATAGCGGCATCCGCACTACCGCGCAGTATCTGTTCGATGATCTTTTTGTTGCGCGCCATGATATCGATAGCTTATCCGATTCTTCGAGGTTGTCAAACCCGTTCGATAATCGTCGCGGTAGCCATGCCGTGGCCGATGCACATGGTCTGCAATCCATAGCGGCCACCAGTGCGCTCGAGTTCGTGGAGCAGTTTGGTCATGAGAATGGCCCCCGTCGCGCCGAGGGGATGGCCGAGCGCGATGGCGCCGCCGTTGGGGTTTACCTTGGCCATGTCCGGCTTCAACTCGCGCGCCCACGCGAGTACGACGCTTGCGAAGGCCTCGTTGATTTCAATCGCATCCATGTCGTCGATGGTAAGTCCGGCCCGAGCGAGCACCTTCTGCGTCGCGGGAATCGGACCCGTCAGCGTCAGTTCGGGATCACTGCCGACGACAACCCGCGCCACGATGCGGGCGCGTTTCTTGAGGCCCATGGCGTCGGCTTTTTCGCCCGACGCTATCAGGAGCGCGCCCGAACCGTCGGAGATTTGGCTTGCGTTCGCGGCGGTGATGACACCGTCTTCTTTGAAGACGGTCTTCAACGACATCATCTTCTCAATATTCGGATTGGGACGTACGCCCTCGTCCGTATCGACCACGCGGGTCGTGCCGTTCGTGCTCACTTCGACTGGCACGATCTGAGACTTGAAGAAGCCTTTCTCGATCGCGTTCGCGGCGCGGTTGTGGCTTTCCGCGGAGAACTCGTCGAGTTCGCGGCGGGAGAGATTCCATTTCTCCGCGATTTTCTCCGCGCAGATTCCCATGGACTCCAGCGGATACGGAAAGCTCGACAAAAACTCCTTTTCCAATACGCCCCAATCGCTGCCCATGGGCACGACGCCCATCATCTCGATGCCCGCGCCGATAACAAGATCCATGTCGCCGGCCGCGACGGCCTGGCTCGCGAAGTGAACAGCCTGTTGGCTCGAACCGCACATGCGGTTAATCTGGACGCCCGGCACCTCGACCGGAAAGCCCGCTTTGAGTAGAGCCAGCCGCGGGATATTCGCGCCTTGTTTGTCCATAGGTGAAACACACCCGGCGATGATATCCTCCACGTCCTTCTTTTCGACGCCCGCGCGCTTCACGCATTCGCTGAGTGTGATCGCGAGCAAATCGACGGGATGGACACCATGGAGCGCGCCGTCTTCCCGGCCACGGCCCACGGGAGTGCGAACGGCTTCGACGATATAGGCTTCGCGCATTTGAAAAATCCCTCCTCAGGAGACCAAGACCTTACCGAAACACACATGCTATCATGCGGCGGCGGATCGAGTCACGGGAAGGAGATGCATGTCACTGGAACGCAATGCGCGTATGTACCCTTGGTTTCGGGCTGTCTTCAGCGCGCATTTCTGGCTGCCCGTTTTCTTCCTCTATTTCTCGTCGCGTTTTTCGTTGGCGGACGTGTTGCGGCTGGAAGCTATCTACTATGTGGCGGTCGTTATCCTGGAGGTTCCGTCCGGCTACGTTTCGGATAGCATGGGGCGGCGTCCCACGTTGCTCATCGCCACGATTGCCATCGCCGTGGCGCACGGGCTGTTCTTCTTCGGGGATCACTTCGCTGCGTTTGCGCTTGCCCAAGTCTGTCTCGCGACGGGGTTGGCTTTCAACTCCGGAACGGATACTTCCTTCCTGTACGACACGCTGGTGGGGCTCGACTGTGAGGAAGACTTCGCGGATTGGGAAGCACGCGCCGTAAACCGGGCATTCCTTGGTGGTGCGGTCGCGGCCGTGTGCGGCGGCGCGGTTGCCGCCATCGAACTCCGGTATGCGTACGCGCTTTCATTCCTGGCGGCTCTGATGGGTATCGCGATCGTATTGAGCTTCGTGGAACCGACCGTGCTGGAGAAACGGGCTTCGCTGGGCGAAGGCATTTCGCGGCAGTTGCGCGTCTGCGCCTCGTACCTGCGCGAATCGGCGCTGCTGTGGCTATTCGCGTTTTACGTGCTCATGACGGTGCTCAACCATATGCCGTACATCTTCTACCAACCCTATCTCGATCTCCTCCTGCGCAAGTGGGAGGTCACGATATCGAGTACACCGCTCGTAACCGGAATCGTCACGGCCCTCTCGATGATGGCCGCCTCGTGGGCGGCGTCTGGCAGCGTCAAACTCCGGGATCGGTGGGGGCTGGCGGCCGCACTGTTATCGAGTACAGCACTGCAACTGGTCATCATGGCGGCCATGGCGGTCGTGATTCATCCGATTGTCGTGGTGCTCATTCTCTTGCGGAGTTGCCCGCGCGCGTTGATGACCGCCCCGATGAACGCCGCGATTGCGCCGCGCGTACCGCAGGCCCAACGGGCGACCTACTTGTCCATGCAAAGTCTGGCGGGACGTCTTTCCTTCGCGGCAGTGCTGCTTGTAATGTCGCTGGGCACCGGGGGCGCGGCGGAAGCGGATCCGGAACGGCTACGGCTATTCCTGGGATCGTGTGCGCTCGCGGGGATCGCGGGGATGGTGGTGCTCGGCGCTTCCGCGCGGGCTTTGCAAAATGCGCACGGCGCCAAGGCCGGTTAGCGATTGGCCAGGTCGAGGAAACTCATTTCGTGAAGGGTGTGGGATCGCAAGAATGGGCCTTGCGCACGATGGGCCGGCTAACGGTCGCCGATCGGTTCGCGTTGACGGCGCAGGGATTGCGCGTGCAGGCGCGACGCATGTTGCGGCGTTTTCAAGCGGCGGACATTCCTGTCGACATCGATCTCGAAGTGGTGAAGGCGCCCGATACGCAGGCTGCGAGGCACGCTGCGCTGCTCTGTCAAGAAGTCTCACCGCCATACCTTTTGAATCACTGTCACCGCACCTACCTTTGGGCGCATATCTTCGCGAAAGCACAGTCCATATCGTTCGACAACGAACTCCTGTTCGTGGCCGCGTTGTTGCACGATCTCGGTTTGACGAAGGCTTACGGGGGGGTGCGCCGAGCACGCCGAGTGCTTCTCCCTGGACAGCGTGCAAGGCGCCGGGGCGCTGGCGCGGCAGGCTGCATGGTCGCGGGAACGTCAGGATGCGTTGGCGGAAGCCATCGTGCTGCACCTGAATATTGTCGTTCCCCTTCGGTGCGGCGCCGAAGCGCATCTGTTGCACGCAGGCGCGGCGATGGACGTGGTGGGGATGGATGCGGAGACGATTGGCGAAGCGACGCGCGAGGCGGTCGTACGGCAATACCCGCGGGACGATTTCAAGAAGGCCTTTGGTGAGCGCCTGCGGGCGGAGATGGAAGAACGGCCCGGCGGCCGGATTTGCTACCTGCACCGGCTTCTGGGATTTGGGAAACTGATCGGGCAAGCGCCGTTTTCGGAGTAGGTCGATCGGTGTGAGACAACAAAAAACCCCGGCGCAGTTCCTACCGCGCCGGGGCTTCTCAGTTCTCTTGCTTATACCCGCTCGTACTCGAAGGGGTTCGGGGTCTCGAAGTCGAAGGCGTACAAGGCTGGGTCTATCTCGACGACCTCGCCCGTCGCGACCGCTTCGTGTCCGGCGATGTCGCAGATGGAGGCCATGAGACCAACCATCTCGTTCGTGCGCGGCTTGCCGCCTTCCTTGATGTGTTTGGCGAAAGCCTCGAACTGCCGCACGTCCGGCGTCTTGTCGAAGATGCTGCCATCCAATTCGTTCTCGAAAGGAATGGGCTCTTGGTCGACGATTTGGGTGTACTTCTGCGATTCGCCGCGGGCGCGGATGCCCTCGATAATGGTCTTGTCCTCGGTGGGTTGCCCCGTCGCGGGATCCAACCAGATGAGTTGCGGCTCGCCATAGTAAACGCACCCTTCCTGGTCCGCGGCGATGCGTTCGCGCAGTTTGAACGCTCCCTTGTGCCCCATGACCAGCATGCTGCCGCCCTTATGGGCGCTTTGCAGCGACCCCGACCACGTGACGCGGCAGGTGTAAGGACGATTCTGTTCGCGCATGCGCTCGCGCTGCTCATCGTTGCGGGCGTCGATTTGGCCGAACCCATGGCAGGTGGACTGCCGCATTTCGTATTCATACGTGACGGCGAGATTGTCGAACGTGGTACGGCCGTCGCGCCAGTAATCGATGCCACCCGTGCCCCAGACGCGCTTCGGCATCGTGCCCAGCAGGAAGTTCGTGACTTCCATGTGGTGCGTGGCCAACTCGCTCATGAGGCCTGCGGAAAACTCTTCGTAGATCCGCCAGTTGACGTGCTTCTCGTAATCCTGGATGAACTGCTTTTCGGCGTCGCTGAGCTGATAAACGTCCCCATTCTTCAGGCGCGGCAGGGGACGGCGCCAGTCGCCGTTTCGATGCCACTGGGCTTCGATAAATCCAACGCGGCCCAGACGGCCGTTCTCGATCATGTCAGTGGCGGCGTGGTTGTACTCGAGGTTGTAGCGGCGCTGGTGGCCGTTCTGCACGAAGAGGCCGGTTTCATGGCACTTCTGCACGATGTTGCGCGCGAACTCATAGGTGTGGGCCATTGTCTTCTCGCAGAACACGTACTTGCCCGCGTCGAGACAGTCCATCACGATGGGGTAGTGGGTCTTGAACGGCGTGGCGATGATGACCGCGTCGATGTTGTCCTTTTCCTTGTCCAACATCTCGCGGTAGTCGAGGTAGAGGTGTTTCTTCAACTCCTCGCTGCCGCCGGCCGTATGCCAGCCTTTTGCGAGATTCGGCTTCAGGCAGTCGGCGATGGCTACTACGTCGATTTCCTGCGCGCCCGCCAGACCGTCTTCGAGATGAATGCAGTTCTGGCTGCCGGTGCCGATCATGGCGACCCGCACCCGCTCGTTCTGTGCATAGGACAATGGGGACCATCCCGCCGCGATGGCAATGCCCGCCGTAGCGCCCGTTGCTTTCATGAAATTCCGACGCGAAAGATCCTTGTCCATTCCTGGTTCCTTTCCGTTGCCGCAGTTACATCGCCTGGACGCGAGGCGCAGATTCTCCCCATACGTTGGGGAGGGCAGATCGCGCGTTTTAGACCGGGGATGCGGGCGTTTTCCCGTGTGCCCTCGGTCAAATCGTCGTCCAGAAATCGCTCTCGAATCGAAACAACACATCAAGCGCCCGCTTGATGTGATACGCGACATACTCTGCGGATTACGCGTCTACACGCATGCTCCTTCTAATTGTACTCCTTTTCCGTGTTGCGCGTCCACAAACAAAACTCGAAAAACTCTAATTCGGACGATTCCATAAGGGCAACAATGCCACGATCTTGCAATATTCCTCGGGACCCGGGCCTACGCTGCCGGGTAATCGCTGCCGGACCGGCTGCGCGCGCAGGACGTCCGCCACGCCTGTAGCTCCTCCAGCTTGTCGGCGACCAGCCCCGCTTCCGCCGTTGCAAGATTCGCCGTTTCGTTTGGGTCGACCAAGAGATCGTACAGCTCCGGCGAGGAAGGCCGGTCGTTCTCAATCCGCGCGACAAGCTTGTAGCGATCGTCGACCCAGGTTGCCGTGTCACCGTGTTCAAAGCCGATGGGATGGGCGCGATCGCGATTCGCGCCATCGATGGTGGCAAGCAAACTGATACCGTCCATCGGACGCGCGTCCGGATGCCGGATATTCAGTGCGTCGAGTATTGTCGGAAGGTAATCCGACGTAGAGCAGGGCATTCCGATCGTGCGTGGTTGTGCCACGCGTGACGGCCATTCGAGCAGCCCCGGAACGCGCACGCCGCCTTCGTAAAGATTGCCCTTGTGGCCGCGCAGGCCGTTCGTCGTGCCGGCGGCGAAGGGGGCGTTCGCGGCGGGCCCGTTGTCGCTGCAAAACCAGAGCATGGTGTCATCCGCGACGTTGAGGGATCGCATCGTGTCCCGCAAACGTCCGAGCTGCGCGTCCGCGGCCGTGATGGTGCCCCAGAAATGCTGCTGCGCTTCCGGGTGGGCCGCATAACGTGCGCGGTATTCCGGCGCGGCGATGACCGGATTGTGCGGCGAATGAAACCAGATGACTGTGAAGAAGGGCTGGTCATTCGCAACCGCATTGCGAATGAAGGGAATCGCGCGATCCATGATGACGGCGGAATCGTCGCCTTCCAGCGGTTCCGTATAGGGTTCGCCGTTGAGGAAATAGCCCGCGGGGTCAAGCGTGGCCACCTTGCGCACGGTCGAGAAGGATTCCTGGAATCCATTGTCGACGGGCGATGACCGCATGGGGCCGCTGAAATCGCCGAGGTGCCACTTGCCGAAATGCCCCGTGGCGTAGCCCTGCGTGGCGAGAATCTCCGCGAGCGTGATCTCCTGCGGCGGCAAGGGATAACGCGAAGGATCCTCGCCGTCGCCGCTGTTCGCGCCGAAGATGCCGTAGCGGTACGGATGCCGCCCCGTGAGACAGCTTCCCCGCGTGGGGGAGCAAACCGGCGCGCCGCTGTAGAACCGCTCAAAACGCAGGCCCGTTTCCGCCATGGCGTCCAAGGTCGGCGTCTCGACAACCGGATGCCCGTTATACCCCGTGTCGCCCCAGCCCTGATCGTCCGTCATCGCGAGGATTATGTTGGGCCGTTTCGCGGCGCGAGGTGCGGGTACCGTCCCGCCAAAGCAACCGGCCGCGGCCACCGCCGCACTGCTGGCGGCCGTTTGAAGAAAAGTCCTGCGGTCCATCCTGCGCATGCGTCGTCCTCCAGATGCACGCCATCATATCACGGAGCGGATTGGCAGCCCTTCGACCTGCAAGGACAAAGAGGTGGCACGGGCATCCTGCCCCTGTCTCGGAACTCTCCATTCCGTCAAGTCGCTGGCGTGCCGAGAAACCCGTCGCTCCAGAAGACGGGGTCATATCCCCGTTCGTGGACCCATTGCACCGCGGTGCGGACCTTGTCCATCACCGTGGGCTGGTAGTAGGAAAGCTCTTTCCGGAAGTATTGCTCGTGGATCAGCAGTTCGACCATCTCCGACGTGTGCGGCGTGCTGGTGCGTGCGTTGAGGAACGGTACGACCTCTTCGACCTCCAAGAGATTGACGACCGACGTGCAGCGGATGAAGAATAGTCCCGTGTCACGGTCGTACCAGGCGCCGCGGCTGTCGCAATAGGCGCACTGGGCGAGGTCGTGGTAGTACCCCGTTGTGCATTCGCCGTTCACGATCTCGAACAATCCCACCAGTTGTTCGATGCCCCGGTCGCGCACGGCAACGATCGCGTCCGCAGGGCACTCCGCCCAGTGCGTCGTGGTCGTCGTGCTCAACACTTCGTTGCCCGCGAAGCGACGGATGTGACCGCACACGAGATCGTAGTCATGGGCGATCTGCGCGTACTTCGCGTGGCGGTAGGGCCGGTCCGGCTTGTCCTGCAGGGCATGAAAACTCAGGTGGAGCCAATCCGCGTTCGCCTGCCACTCGGCCTTCCATTTCGCGGGCATCTGGGTAAGGTCGAATCCGTCCGTCTGATAGTAGATGTTGAGGTGTGTCTTCGTGCCGTAGGTTTCGTGCAGTTCCCGCCAGAAGCCGAGGTACCAGTGATCGAACAGGGATGGATACCGGCCCGGCTCCATTCCAAGATCTTTGAGAAACTCGATGTTGTCATCCACCGAAAAGCGATAGCGCGGCCGGCTCCCGCGGTTCCACCAAACATCGATCGCGCAAAACGCATCACCGGACTGCGCGACGATTGTGTTTCGCCGCTCCGTAAGATCGATCTCGCACGTAAACTTCCCGCCCGATAAAGTCGCGGGCACATTGTTAACGGTAACCGAACCCGCGCTGCACGCGCCTTGCACCTGGATCCGCAGTGCCGATGCCGATTCCGTCCCATCGTTCCGGTTCAACACGTCCCCGTCGCGCGGAGAGGCGATTGCTATACCCGTACTCACTGTAGATTCCCCCTGAATAACCGACTCTGCAAATTCCCGAACCCAATTATAGTCGATCCCGCAAGGAGGGCGGGGTTTCCATCCCGCCACGTAGGAACCTGCAATCGGAGTGGCAATCTTCGCACTGACGCCAGATGTATCGCGGAGTCTCAACCGCTCCTCAAGGAAAGTCATCCTGAGTCCGCCAAGCCCGCACTTTCTTGAGGACCAGTCGGTAGCGGGCATGGTGGGTTTGAAAACCCGCCCTCCTTCTTGCGCCCCATAGTGCCCGGGCCTATAGTTGATGCCGGGCAGTAGGGCAGCGGGCCGCCCCATTCGGTCGCTTCGGGGCAACCACGGTGAGGGTAGCGAACATGCGTACAACGGTTTCGATCCTGATTCTTGCGTTTTGCTGCGGGATAGCCGCCGCGGCAACCGATTGGTGGGACGCTCAATGGGGCCATCGCATTCGCGTTGATTTGGATGCCTCCATCCTCGAAACCGATCTCACCAATTTCCCGGTGAGTTTACGGCTGGATCCTGATCTCGGGATTCACGAGCACGCCGCCGACAAGGGGCAGGACCTGCGCATCATCGATCCCCGGGGCTATGCGCTGGATTACGAAATCATTCGCTGGGACGCGACGATGCAGGAGATCCACGTCCGGGTGCCGCGCATCGCGGCGCGGGCTCCCGGCCAGCACTTTTACCTTTACTACGGAAACGCTGAGGCCGCCGCGCAACGAGGCGGCTTCGTATGGGACGAAGCCTACCGGGCGGTGTTCCATCTCGCAGGCGATGAGTCCGACGCCACCAAAAACCAAACCCGCGTTCACCTGGAAGGCTCGGTCGGTTTCGCGGACCACGCGAAGTTCTCGCAGGACCCCGGCTATCTGCGTCTCGATGGAGAATCTATGGAAGGAGCCGGCGACGCCCTCACCATCACGATGCGGTTCCGTGTAGAGGCAGGCCCGGATTTGCAGACGCTCGCCTCGGGTAACCGCTCAGAAGGACCCGAGGAATGGTTTAATTTTGGATTGAAAGTTCCCGGTACGGTCCACACCAACGCGACGAGCCACGGCCAACGGGCGCCGGAACTTAACGTGGAAAGCATCGACACGGAGTCCTGGCACGCGGCCGCCGTGGTCTACGATGCCGCCAATCATACGCGCACGATCGCCGTAGACGGGGTCGTGTTGGAGCGCGATACGGCTTTGCCGGGCGCCTTGAACGTCGACGAGATCCGCATCGGCCGGGGCCTGCTGCATTTCGATCCCTGGCAGTTCCACGGCGAGATCGATGAGGTCCGCATCGCCACGTCCGCCCGCTCGGACGCGTGGATTCGCGCGGAGACGGGTACGCTGGGCGAACGTGGGCTTTTCACTGTCCTGGGACCACCGCAGGCGCACGGGGAACCCGATCCGCCGCCCGGAGGTTTCCGATTGCTTGGTCCCGCCGACGGGTTTCAGACGCGAAGCCGCGAGGGTGTGACGCTGCACTGGTCGCCGTCCGCGGCAGCGGAATCGTATCAAGTCGCGTTGTACGCGAGCGCGGATGCGAAGGAACCCGCCAGCGCGATTGACGCGGGCACGGCGACTTCCATGTTCTTGAGCCGTAGCGACGCGCCCACGGCCCTGTGGTGGACGGTGACGGCGAGGGGCGCGGCCGGTGAAGCGCCCGCGGGGGTGCGCCGCTCCCTGACCTTCTACGACTGGGACACGCCTGCCCAGGCACCGCCTGCGGATGCCGTCGCGCCTGCGCTCAATCCGATCCCCGCCGCGCAGTACAACCTGCAGGGTTACCTCCGCACGCGCATCGACAAGGCGATCAAGCGCTACCTGCTCGAAACGCCGGAGTCGAGCCCCGCGATTCTGCAAGTCTTCCGCGACCGCGACAAAACGCCGGTGCGCGATCCGCTGGTGCCGTGGGCGGGCGAGTTTGCGGGCAAGTACCTGACCTGCGCGCAGCTCACCTGGCGGCTGACCCAAGACCCGGCACTGAAAGAACGCATCGATACCTTCGTCGCCGACCTCATCGCGTGCCAGGCGGACAACGGTTACCTCGGCCCCTTTCCTGAATCCTCGCGACTCACCGGCGGCAACTGGGACGTGTGGGGGCATTACCATTGCATGCTCGGGTTGATGCTCTATTACGAAGACACCGGCTACGAGCCCGCGCTGGATGCCTGCGAAAAGGCCGCCGATCTGCTGTTCGAAACCTTCGGTCCGGGCGGGCCCACCTTGACGAACGACGGCGCGGGCGGCCAGATGAACATGGCCGTGTGCCACGCGCTCGTGCTGCTCTACAAGAAGACCGGCGTGCCGCGGTACCTCGATCTCGCGAAGTACATCGTTCACGACGCGTGGAACGAACCCGGTGCGGGGCGCTACCTTGAATCCGCCCTCGCGGGCCGTCCCGTCATCGAGTTCCCGCAACACCGTTGGGAAGCGATCCACGACTGGCAGGCCCTCGCCGAGTTGTACTGGCTTACCGGCGACGAACAGTACCGGAAGGCCTTCGAGCATATCTGGCACAGTTGCCTCGCGGGCGACCGGCACAACACGGGTGGCATCACCTCCGGCGAAGGCTTCACCGGCACGCCTTATCACCAAGGTGCGATCGAGACCTGTTGCACCGTGGCCTGGATCGCCATGTCGGTCGACATGCTACGCATGACCGGCGATTCCACCGTGGCCGATGAGATTGAATGGAGCACGCTGAACAGCGCCCTCGGCGCGATCCCGTATAGCGGGCGCGCCTGCGCCTACAACGTGCCCATGGACGGCACGCGCGTCTTCGGGGTCGAACTGCCCTGGCAAGCCCCCAAGGCGGGACCCGATCTCAACTGCTGCGCCGTGAACGCCAACCGGCCCCTCGGGATGATCGGACAATGGGCACTCATGCAGCACG
The DNA here is from genome assembly GCA_964632865.1 of uncultured Nitrospiraceae bacterium. Lineage (GTDB taxonomy): Bacteria > Hydrogenedentota > Hydrogenedentia > Hydrogenedentales > SLHB01 > JAHDWY01. The sequence continues at coordinate 661 of CAZWDH010000222.1, read as the reverse complement.
CGGAAGGACTCGCGCTGAACTTTTACGGACCCGGCGCCTACGCCGCGACGCTGCAGTCCGGAAACACGGTTACGCTCACGCAGGACACGGACTATCCGCGCAATGGCCGCGTTCAGATCGCCGTCGTCACGGAGAAGCCGGAAGCGTTCACGCTGCGCCTGCGCATCCCGGGATGGTCGACGAACACAGAGGTAACGGTGAACGGCGAAGCCGTCGGCGGGATCAAGCCCGGCGCCTATCTCGTCTTGAATCGCGAATGGAAGACCGGCGACCGGATCGAATTGTCCCTCGACTTCACACCGCGCTACTGGGTCGGCGCGGAAGCTTATGAAGGCAGACTCTCCGTGTACCGCGGTCCGCTCTTGTACGCTTACGACGCGCGTTACAACGACGTGGACCCCGGCGCGCTGCCGCCGGTGGACTGGAAAGCGCTGGTCTTTACGCCCGAAACGTGGGACGGTCCCATCGCGCCCTGGAGCCTCATGTCCATCCCCATGGCCGACGGATCGACCCTCCGCGTCTGCGACCTCTCCAGCGCCGGCCAAACCGGCAACCACTACGTCACCTGGCTGAAATTCGAAGGAGCGCCGCCGGAATCGATTTATCCGTAGATGATGAGGGATCGACATTGAAATGTAGCGCAGGCGTCCTCGCCTGCATC
>CAZWDH010000221.1:0-12409 GCA_964632865.1 uncultured Nitrospiraceae bacterium | reverse complement strand
CTCAAGAACAATGAAATCCGATCCATCATCACGGCGCTCGGCGTCGGCGTGGGCAAGGATGATTTCAAAATCGAGAATCTCCGGTACCACAAAGTCATCATCATGACGGACGCGGACGTGGACGGGGCGCATATCCGCACCTTGCTGCTCACGTTTTTCTTCCGCCAGATGCCGGAATTAATCAAGCGCGGGCACCTCTACATCGCCCAGCCGCCGCTGTTCCTGTTGAAGAAGGGCAAGAAGAAGCAATACCTGCGGAACGAGGCGGAGATGGAGCGCTACCTCTTCGATTCGCTCCTCGACAACCACACGCTGACTTCCCAAAACGGATCGAGTAAGCCGACGCCCGTTTCGCTGAAGACATTGCAGCGGGCTGTCCAGGCCGCGCTGGAACGCGACCGGCTGTTCGACCGGCTCGAGCGCGTGTACGGCGCCGACCGCGAGGCCATCATCAAATGCATGGCGCTCCCCAAGGAGAAGCGGGTAGATCCCGGATTGTTGACCGATGCGGAATTGGTCGATCTTTTCGGCGACCTCGAGGCGATCGACACGCACCGGGAGCAAATGGACCTCATCGACAACGGAGATGGCAACGGTACCGAGAAGAAGCGCGTCGTGCGCAAAGAGGGCCAAGTCGACCTGGCTCTGTTCCACAGCCACGAGTTTGCGGTGCTCGCCACGCACGACGAGCCGATCGCGGCGATGGGAGAACCGCCCTTCCGGTTCGAGACGGACAAAGGTGAGTTCGTCTTTGAGACCGACAACATCCTCGATCTGCGGCACCGGCTCATCGAAGTGGCCCGCAAAGGCGTCGATGTCACCCGGTACAAGGGTCTCGGCGAGATGAATCCCGACCAGTTGCACGAGACAACCATGGACCCCGCGCGGCGCACGGTACTCCAAGTGAGCGCCGACGACGAAGTGGTCGCGGATCAGATGTTCGTGACGTTGATGGGCGATCTCGTGGAACCCCGGAAGCAATTTATCGAGAAGTACGCGCTGGACGTTCGCAACCTCGACATCTAGCGGCGCTATTCCGCGCCGGAAATTGGCGCGCGAATGAGTTTGACGAACCCAAGAGGAAGAAATGGACACACCGACCGAACGAATCGTACCGATCGCGATTGAACAGGAGATGAAAACCTCGTTCATGGATTACTCCATGAGCGTAATCGTGAGCCGCGCCCTGCCGGACGTGCGGGACGGGCTCAAGCCGGTGCATCGCCGCATTCTTTTTGCCATGCACGAATTGGGCCTTGTGCACAATCGCGGGTACCGAAAATCGGCCGCGACGGTCGGCGACACAATGGCCAAGTACCATCCCCATGGCGATCAGGCACTGTACGATACGCTGGTTCGCATGGCCCAACCCTGGTCGATGCGGTACCCCCTGATCGACGGGCAAGGCAACTTCGGTTCCATCGATGGCGACAGCCCGGCGGCCATGCGATACACGGAATCCCGAATGACGGCCATTACCTCCGAGATGTTGGCCGACATTCAGAAGAGCACCGTCGACACGCAAGACAATTACGATGGGCGGCTGCAAGAACCCGTCGTGTTGCCGTCGGCCATTCCGAATCTGCTGGTCAACGGCTCCTACGGAATTGCCGTCGGTATGGCGACGAGTTGTCCGCCCCACAATCTCAACGAGGTGTGCGACGCGGTCGTCCATTACATCGACAATCCGGATGCCAAGACCAAAGACTTGATGCGCTTCATCCTTGCGCCCGATTTCCCCACCGGCGGCATTATCTACGGTTCCGAAGGCCTGGCCCAGGCGTATCGCACGGGGCGCGGGCGGATCGTCGTGCGTGCGAAGGTGGCGATCGAACATGACGAGACGAGCGGCAAGGATCGGATCATCGTTCAGGAGATTCCGTACCAGGTCAACAAGTCGCGCGTCATCGAAAACATCGCTGAATTGGTCCGTTCGAAGGCCATCGAGGGGATCACCGACTTGCGCGACGAGTCCGACCGGGACGGCATGCGTATTGTGATCGAGGTGCGCAAAGGCGACGAGCCGCAGGTCATCCTGAATCAGCTTTACAAGCACACGCAGTTGCAGGATACCTTCAGCATTCTCATGCTGGCGCTAGTGGATAACCAGCCGCGCGTGCTGTCGCTGGTCGAGGTGGTGCAGTATTACGTCAAGCACCGCGCGGAAATCGTCCGGCGCCGGACCGAGTACGATCTGGCCCAGGCCGAAGCGCGGGCGCACATCGTCGAAGGCCTGCTGAAGGCCATCGATCATATCGATGAAGTCATCGCCATCATTCGCGGATCCGACGACGCGGACATCGCGCGGGAACGGTTGAAGGAACGGTTCGCCTTTACCGACATTCAGGCGAATGCCATCCTGGCCATGCGCCTGCGACGCTTGACGGGTCTCGAACGCGAAGAGTTGGAGAAGGAGTACGCGGACCTGCTCAAGCAGATTGAGATGTTCCGGCTGATCCTGTCTAGCGAGAAGACCATCCTCGCGGAAGTGCGCAAGGAAATTCTGGCAGTCAAAGAGAAATATGGCGACGCCCGGCGTACGCAGATTCTGGGCGAGCGGTCCGAATTCAGCGTGGAAGACTTCATCGCCGACGAAGACATGGTCGTGACCGTGTCCAACCAGGGGTACATCAAGCGCGTGCCTGTCAGCGCCTACCGCAAACAGCGGCGCGGCGGCCGTGGCGTCACCGGCATGGAAACGAAGGAAGAGGATTTCGTCAAAGATCTCTTTATCGCGTCCGCCCACCAGTATCTGCTGTTCTTCACGAACTCAGGCCGTGTGTACTGGCGCAAGGTGCATGAACTGCCCAAAGCCAGCCGAACGGCAAAGGGGCGGGCCATTGTAAACGTGCTCGATTTGAGCGGCGATGAGGTGGTTACGGCCAGTTTGCCCGTACGGGATCTCGATGAAGAGAACAAGTTCGTCTTCATGGTGACCGAGAAGGGCGTCGTGAAGAAGACCGCGCTCAAAGCCTTCAGCAATCCCCGGGCCACGGGCATCATCGCCATGGACCTCGACAAAGACGACATGCTCATGGAAGTGTCCATCACGTCGGGTGAGGACAATATCCTCATCGCCACGTATCTCGGGATGTCGATTCGCTTCCCCGAGAAGGACGTGCGGCCCATGGGACGCACCGCGCGCGGCGTGATCGGCATCCGCATGGCAGAAGGCGACCGCGTGATCGGCGTGTCCATCGCGGACGACGACATGACGGTGCTCAGCGTGACGGAGAACGGCTACGGCAAACGCACGAAGGTCGGCGAGTACCGGCTCCAGCATCGTGGCGGCCAAGGCATCATCAACATCAAAACCACCGAGCGCAACGGCAACGTGGTCGGCATGATGACGGTGGACGATCAGGACGAGATCGTCGTGGTCAGCACGGACGGCATCATCATCCGGACGGCGGTGAAAGACATGCGCACCATCGGCCGCAATACGCAAGGCGTCAAGGTCATGACACCATCGGAAGGCGCGAAGGTAAGCGCGGTAGCCCGCGCCATCGCCGAAGAAAAACAGGACCAGGTCGCGGATGAAGCCGCGGAACTCGCGGGCGGCGCAGAGGCCGGTGCGGATGCGGACTCGGAAGAAGAGTGAGATTGAATTACGAAGCATGAATTAAGAATTACGGATTGAATGCGTTTACGGCGCCTGATTTGATGAAGAGTCAGGCGCCGTTTTTGTTTTGGTTCAGGACTTCTCCTGAACGCGGGAGGATCGGGCCGATTGGCTCCGCACACGATTCTCCAAATCGCTATCGCTATCGGGATCGGGATCGGGATCGAAATTGGACTCGCAACAAACACGGGAGTTACCAAGTGTTGTCGATCCCGATAGCGATTCTGGTTTGCGGATTCGTGGTGTTGCGGGGGGGCGGTGAAAAAAGCGGGGATCAGAAGACGAGGGGTTTCCATTTTGCGCGGCGAAAGACAATGTGGGTCAGGACGTAGCGGCTGAAGTGGCTGATGAGGATGGCCTGCCAGATGGCGTTCGCGGAGAGCCGGCCGAAGGCTGCGTAGAGTTGGCAGACGCCTAACAGAATGATGATCTGCGTGACGATGGCGATCCACATGGGCTTTTGCGTGTCGCCAGCGCCAATCAAGCCGCCGGTCAGCGCGAGTGCGGCGGAGAGAAAAATGCCCGAGATCGCGAGATACCGCAACAGGGCTGTGCCGAATGTCACCACCATCGGGTCCTGAAGATTGAAGATGCCCAGGAATACCTCCGGCAGGTTCCACACGGCGATGCCCCAGATAACCGCCCAAGTCGTCCCCATGAGCGCGGCAACGTGAACGCCGCGACGGCCGCGATCGGTCTTGCCCGCGCCGATATTCTGCCCCATCAAGGCGGCAGACGCGCCGCGCAGTCCAAGCGATGCCCAAGTGACGAATGAGAAGAGCTGCGCGTAGCAAATGGTGTAGGAAGCCATGGCAGCGCCGCCGTGATCCAGACCACCGATGTAGCGGTAGAGCCAGATGCCCCCGATGTTCAGCACGACCCCATTAATCCCGGTGGGAATGCCGATGCGCGTGATGCTGCGGACCACGTCGAAATCCGGTTTGAGCGACCATTCCTTGGGAAATTGAAGAATCAGCCTGCCTTTCAAAATCAGGGTGAATGCGATGAGGATCCCTGGGATGGGCGCAAGGCACGTCCCAAGAGCCGCGCCCGCGGGACCCATCGCGGGGAAGGGTCCGAGTCCAATGATAAATACCGCGCTGAAAATGACGTTGAGAATGGTGCTGAGTACGACGAGCTTGAGGGGAGTCTTCGGATCGCCGCTGGTTTGCATGGCGGTGCCGAGCAGGAAGTTCATCGATAACGGCACGCCGAACAGGAACATGATGCGCAAATAGGGCAAGGCGTAGTGCTGCACGTCGGGCGGCGCGTTGACCAGCCGCAGAAGCAACGGTGAACACAGATACCCCAGCGGCGCTACAACGAACAGGACGAGGTAGAGCGTGCACAGGATGGTCTGATAAAGCACGACCGCCATGGCTTCGCGGTCGCGCCGTCCGGCGTATTGCGCAATGAGCACGCCCATGCCGTGAAACAACGACGCCAGCGAGACGACGATCAGCAAGAACAGGTTCCACGCCACACCGATGGCGGCGTTGGCCTCGTGTTCCTGCACGTAATGGCCCACGAGCACCTGGTCCACCATGCCATGAATCCCGTTGATGAGATTCATGAGCACGATGGGCCACGACAGCTTCCACACGGAGCGGACGATGCTGCCGGAGACCAGTTCCTCGTCAAATGGTTTCATGCCTTGTCCTGATGGATGGCGTCAGCCCCGGCGCGGTTGGAAATCGGATTGGCGCGTTGGGCGGGCGGCCTGACAAAAGAGTACTGCGCAGTGTTCGTTACTGGGAACAGCGGAATATAGCATGTTTCGCGGGGAAAGTGCCAAGACGGGCATTCTCTGTTATGATGGATAGGTGGGATAAACGGGCGGAGCGGCTCATCAGCATGAGTACCCAGACCTTATTTGCGTACGGCACGCTGCTGCACGTTCACGTGCAACGGGCTGTAATTGGGCGCGAGATTGCGGGCACTCCAGCGCAACTGGCGGGGTACCGCAAGACCACCTTGCGCGACGGCACGGAAGTATTTCCGAATCTGGTGCCGGAGTCTGAGAGTACCGTCTCCGGCCGGATTCTGGAAGTCACGGACGCGGAACTCGCCCTCATCGATCGCTACGAAGGGGACCTGTACGCCCGGCACCGCGTAACGTTGACGAACGGCGCGGAAGTCTGGGTCTATCACGCCTGAGCGGTGTGCCTAACGCTTCAAGAGCAGAAACCCATCGAGGCCGAAGTAATACCCCGCCGACTCGGAGTTCTTGCCCAAATTTCGGACCGTCAAAGTGTGCGTGCCTTTGTCCAACTTCCTCGGCGGCATTTGCCGTTCGCGCGTGACGACGGCGCTATGGTACTGGTCGACGGGTTCTCCCAGCGGGGCGCCGTCCAACTCGTATTGGAATCTGCCGTAGTCGAACGAGTACGTCATCACCAGTAGCGGCGAATACGTCCCCTCTTCGTCCACCTCGAAGGGTATCGTGATGCTTTGTTCGGCTTCCTGGGGGGTCCAGAACAACTGGCCGCCCTTACTCCACGCGCCGCCTTCCTGATTCTGCACAGGACCCACGGGAGCTTCGACGCCGTCGATCAGGCTTTCGGCTTCGATCATCTCGCTGTAGTCGAAGTAGAGGCGGTCGTATCCGGTTGGCAAGGCGGGATACGGTTTGTGGGGTTCAAGCTGATACCAGAACGCCACAGACGAGAAGTCGTCCGGGCGCTCTCCGTAGTTGGCGGTGATCTTGTCCGTCTCGTCGACGACCGGCCCCACGTGTTCAATCTCCAGGCGAAGTGATTCAGTGAACGTGACGGGATCGGTCACGTGCCAGCGATACACCGACGTGCGGTCGCCTCGCTTAAATCCCTCAAAAACCGGCGCGCCATAAAATGCCCCCGACTGCACGCGGAAGCCCCAGCCGTCGCAGAAGTAGTCTTCCGTACCCGTGCCACGTAGACTGGGCTCTTCCTCGCCGTCGATGTAGAAGAAATCGTCGCCCTCGCCGAACCAGTTCGGCATGTTCTGCCGGCAGTTCAGCACGGTTCCGGCGTAGTGACCACGCCCTTCGATGTCGGCGATGAGATAGCGCTGGCCCATGGTGGCCGGGTACTCCTGACGGTACATGGCGTGAAGGTAGGCGGTATCGTCCGGCAGGCTGGGGAGCTTCTGCCAGTCCACGTAGTAGTAGAAGGCGTCGGTGCGAAGCCGCCCTTCGTTCGTAACGGTTATCTTGGCGGATTTCCGAAAAGGCATGGGCCAGTAACAGTTCCGGCCGCGGCCGTCCGAGGTCACGCGAACCGGCAGGGAATCGAAGGGCACGTCCATCCCATGTCCGACGCCGAAAAAATCTCCGATGGGCACTTCAATCGAAGGATTCTCTTCGCCATCCCAATACATGCGCAAGACGAGAAGACGCGAATAGCCCCGCTCCTGGGACGCGATGGTATTCCAGATGTGGTTGATGACCCCAGGGCCTTCCAGTTCCGCCACGACCAGCGTGTCGCCGGGTTCGATGGGGCGCGCATCGCCATTGCCCACGGCCCAATTGGGATCGCTCGACGATGCACGCATCGTTCGCCCCGGTTTCAGCGTGGCAAGATCGTTGAGCGGCCCAGTGAACACCGAACCCGCCCAGGCCGGCGTTACGACTGCGGCAATCAACAGAATGACCAGAATGGTGTTCGATCCGGTTCGCATCGGTGAAGGCCCCTTGTTTGCTGACGTTAGTAGTATTGCGCCGACTGCGAGGATGCGCCCGCGATCACCGCGAAGTCAAGAAGCGAACGTTTGACTGATTCATTCCCGGCTGCTAGAATCGGCCTTGGTGTGCCTAGGACAGATGAATCGAGAGCGAGTGTGGGTATGAATCTGGCCGGACCTTCTCCAATCTGCGAGAAGGCCTTTCTTTTATCCGGCGGTCCTTTCGGGGAATGGCGATGACCACCACGGGGCAGGAGAACAGCGAATTCGGCGAATCCACCGTGGTCCTGGACGGGGAAGCCATGAACGCGGCTATCCACCGCATGGCCCAGGAAATCGTCGCCGCCAATGACGACCTCGCGTCCGTCGTGCTTCTCGGCATCCTGAGCCGGGGCCGTCCCCTCGCGGAACGGCTGGTGAGCGAAATCCGGAGCATGACGGGAATCGCTCCAAGAGTCGGCTCCCTCTCCACCGAGCTTTATCGCGACGACGTTCGGAGCGGAAAACGCTCCGCCTCCCTCGGACATATGACGCACTTCGACTTCGACGTGGAAGGCACCACCGTCGTCCTCGTCGATGATGTGCTTTCCACCGGACGTACGGTTCGCGCGGCCATGGATGAGATCATTGATTACGGGCGTCCCCGGTACATCCGGCTTGCCTGCCTCATCGATCGTGGCCTGCGCGAGTTGCCGATCCAGGCCGACTACCTCGGCTGGTCGCTGGTGACGCAGCCGGATGACCACGTCTTCGTGCGGCTCCAGGAGTCGGATGGCGAAGACATCGTCCTGCTGGAGAGCCGGCCGGGTGAAACCGCGGAGTCCCAGGAATGACGCCCGCGGAAAACAAACCGGCCCCAACGTGGACACGGAAGGATCTCACCGGGCTCGAGGATCTGTCGCGCCAGGAGATTGAAACTATTTTGGACACGGCGCCGCAATTCGTGGCGGTGTCGAAACGCGAGAGCGGCATCAAACGCGTCCCCCTATTGCAAGGGCGCTTGATCGTAAACTGGTTCTTCGAACCCAGCACGCGGACAAGGACTTCGTTTGAGATTGCGGCGAAACGGCTGAGCGCCGATTCGCTCACCATCAACGTGCAGGCGTCCAGCTCCAAGAAGGGCGAGACGCTACACGATACGCTCGACAACATCGAGGCCATGCATAGCGACGTGGTGGTTATCCGCCACAATTGCGCGGGCGCGGCGCACATCCTGGCGCAACACCATGATTCCCACATTATCAATGCGGGCGACGGCGCCCATGAACACCCGACCCAAGCCTTGCTGGATGCATATACCATCCGGGATCACGTGCGGCGGAAGCGGGAAGACCCGAGCGCGACGCTGGACGGCATTCGCGTCGCGATTATCGGCGACATCTCGCACAGCCGGGTAGCGCGCAGCAACGTGTGGGGACTGACCAAATTGGGCGCCAGCGTGATATTGTGCGGCCCAAACACGCTCATGCCTCCAGAAATCGGCCGCATGGGCGCGGAGACCACCTCCAAGCTGCGCGATGCGATTGCGGGCGCGGACGTGGTGTACGCGTTGCGCATCCAACTCGAACGCCAGCAGAAATGCCTGTTCCCGAGTATCCGCGAGTACATTCGCTTGTTCCGCATCGACAACGAATCCCTGAAGGCCGCGCCGGCGCACGCGCTGGTCATGCATCCCGGACCGATCAACCGCGACATCGAACTGGCGGCGGAAGTCGCGGACGGCCCGCGCAGCGTCGTTCTGGAACAGGTGTCCAACGGCGTCGCCGTGCGGATGGCGATCATGCATTTGCTCGTCAACGGCCGCGCCGCGTAGCACGAGGAGCACAGAACACCCATGAGCCTTGCCATCGTCAACGGGCATTTCATCGAACCTTCCCAGGGCATCTCCGAGCCGATGGACATCCTGATCGAAGGGACCACGGTTTCGAAGATCGGCAAGGGACTCAAGGGCGATGAGACCATCGACGCGGCGGGATGCGTCGTGTGCCCGGGACTCGTTGACATTCACGTGCACTTCCGGGAGCCGGGTTTTGAGTCGAAAGAGACTATCGCCACCGGAAGCCGTGCCGCGGCACACGGCGGCTTTACCTCCGTGGTCACGATGGCGAACACCCGCCCCACCATCGACAATGCGGGGATGATCGAGTTCGTCAGCCGCCGCGCGCGCGAAACAGCCTGTATCAAGGTCTGGCCCGCCGCCTGCGCCACAAAGGGCATGGAAGGCGTCGAGATGACCGAGATGTCCGAACTCAAGGCGGTCGGTGCGGTCGCCGTCACGGACGATGGAAAGGACATCCAGAACAGTTGGGTCATGCGGCGCGTGTTGGAGTACGCGAACATGTGCGACCTCGTGTACATGGCCCACTGCGAAGATTCGACGCTGATGGACGGCGGCGCGATGAACGAAGGGTACAACTCCACGCGGCTTGGGATTCCGGCCTGCCCGAAGGCAATGGAAGAGATCATGATCGACCGCAACATCCGCCTTGCGGAATTGACCGGCGCGCGCATTCATATCCAGCACGTGACCTCGGCGGGCGGCGTGGAGATCATCCGCCGCGCGAAGGCGAAGGGCGTTCGGGTGACCTGTGAGACAGCGCCCCATTACTGGACACTGACCGACGAAGCGGTCGTCGGGTTCGGCACCAACGCTAAGATGAATCCTCCCTTGCGCGAACCGGAAGACGTGGAGACCATCAAGGCCGCGATTGCCGACGGCACGATTGATTGCATCGCCACCGACCATGCGCCGCACACACCCACGGAAAAGGAGGTGGAATTCCAGTTTGCGCCCTTTGGGATTCTCGGACTGGAAACCTCGCTGGCCCTCACGATCACCGGTCTCGTGGAGACCGGCGTCATCACGATTGAACGGGCCGTTGAACTCATGTCCGTGGCGGGCGCGCGTATCCTCGATCTGCCCGTGGGAACGCTCGTGGAAGGCGGCGCGGCGGATATCACGGTCTTCGATCCATCGGCGGAATGGGTGGTCAATCCCAACGAGTTTCAATCTCTCAGCCGCAACACGCCGTTCACCGGCATGACCGTGCGCGGAGTTGTGAGAGCCACAGTCTGCGACGGCGCGATCGCGTACCGCGGGTAGGCGAAGCGAATCCTTACACCCTACTAATCGCGAACTAACAGTCCCCGCCTATCTTCCAAAGCACAGCATCTCCGCATTTCCACGCTGCTGCAAGCATCAACCCGAAAGGCCGTCACATGAAACTTTCACGCCGCCATTTCCTGCAGACTGCGGGCGCCGTCACTCTCGGTTTCGGCGGGCTCCACACCTTGTTCGCCGTCAACGCGCAGACGACACCGTCGAGTTCGAAGATTGTTGAAGGGTTTGGACCGCTCACGAGCGATCCCGAAGGCATTCTCGATCTTCAGGATGGCTTCACGTACCAAGTAATCTCTCGCACCGGCGACCGCATGGACGATGGCTTGCTGGTGCCTGGCAAACCCGACGGGATGGCGACCTTCCCCGGTCCCAAGGGCCGCACGATCCTGATTCGCAATCACGAAGTCAGCCCGGACGACCCGGAACTGGGGCCCTTCGGCGCGCAATACGAACTCCGGGAGAAGCTCGCGACGGAGTTGCTGTACGATGCGGGTACGGGGAAGATGCCCTGTCTCGGCGGGACGACAACGGTTGTATTCAATACCGATACCGGCGAGATCGAACGGCAGTTTGTAAGTTTGGCGGGCACCATTCGCAACTGCGCGGGCGGTCCGACGCCGTGGGATTCGTGGTTGTCCTGCGAGGAGACGGTGCAGCGAGCGGAAGACCCCTTGGAGAAGGATCACGGCTACAACTTCGAAGTGCCCGCGCGGGCGGACGTTTCGGTGGCACGGCCCATTGCGCTCAAGGAGATGGGGCGCTTCAATCACGAAGCGGTGGCGGTTGATCCGCAGAGCGGCGCGGTATACGAGACTGAAGACCGGGACGACGGCCTGATCTATCGCTATCTGCCCAACCAGCCAGGGGATCTGGCCAAAGGCGGCCGCCTCCAGGCATTGTGCGTGTGCGACCGGGACAGCATCGACACGCGGAATTGGGAACAGCAGTTGGTGCCAACGGATGCACCGCTCGACGTGCGGTGGATCGATGTCACCGACGTTGAATCGCCGAACGACGACTTGCGCCACCGTGGGTTCGAGGCGGGTGCGGCTCGTTTTGCGCGCGGCGAGGGGATGTGGTACGGCCACAACACGATCTACTTTGCCTGCACCTCCGGGGGCGCGGAGAAATGCGGCCAGATCTGGAAGTACACGCCGAGCCCGGTGGAAGGCCTGCCGGAGGAATCCAAACAACCGGGCAAGCTGGAGTTGTTCATCGAACCAAACGACGGCGGCATCATCGACAACGCGGACAACCTGACGGTTTCGCCCTGGGGCGATCTCATTGTGTGCGAGGACGGCTCCTGGAACCAATACTTGGTTGGGATCACGCCGGAAGGCGGCATCTACAAGTTCGCCCGCAACGCGATCAGCGATTCCGAATTGGCGGGAAGCACCTTCTCTCCGGATGGGACGACGCTCTTTGTGAACATCCAACACAATGGGCTGACGCTCGCGATTCGGGGTCCCTGGCGCCAACGCATTGCGTGAACTGAGTCTTTCGTGTGGCTCGAGTTTCGGCGCCTGTGGTAGGCTTCTTCACACCAATGCGGTTGCGAGGCACGGTGATGACGGGACAGGCAAACTTTCAATTCGATCATCCATGGGGAACGATCTATGGATGGTTTTCCCAGGCGGGACTGCAATGGCTGGAACTACCCCATGCGGAGAAGGGCGGTACGCGCCGGTCCGTGTTGCACTCGGCCGCGAATGATGGGCGTGTGTGGGAATTGAACGCGGCGCTGGAGCGGTACTTCGCAGGCGTTCAGGAAGATTTCAGCACGATCCCATTAGACCTCAACGGCGCGACGGCCTTTCAACGCGAGGTCTGGCAGGCTGCGCGCAAAACGCCGTGGGGGCATACGGAAACGTATGGTGATTTGACCCGGCGTTTAGGCAAAAACGCAGGGACCGCGCGCGCGGTCGGCACGGCCTTGGGTGCGAATCCTGTGGCTGTGCTCGTCCCCTGCCACCGGTTTCTGGGGAAGGATGGATCGCTGCACGGAT
>CAZWDH010000220.1:12259-12479 GCA_964632865.1 uncultured Nitrospiraceae bacterium | reverse complement strand
GAACGTCTATCGCGCCCCCGATACCGAGGCCCTCCGCAACGGCCAACTCGAGGATGCGGCGTCCCATACGCCCGCATGCGCCCGCCATACAGATATTCATTTCGCAACTCCCCGTACAAAGATCCCTTTGGAGTGGGGGGGGGTGGCCCCGCCGAGGGGGCAGGGTACAAACCGACCCCCAGGGGCACCCCCCCCACCCCCCCAGACGCGGGCGGTTGAT
>CAZWDH010000220.1:0-12249 GCA_964632865.1 uncultured Nitrospiraceae bacterium | reverse complement strand
CGTAGAGGCAAGGATACTTCCGTCCAGCGAGGGCAAGCCCTCGCACTCCACATGCCGCTGTCGTTAGATCGCGCCTACCTGCTTGAGGATCGGCTCGAGTTTGGCGAAGATTTCCGGGCGCATCGGCGTCAACGGCATGCGCAACACGTTGTTGCACAGCCCCATCTTCGCCAGGGCGGCCTTGACTGGCATCGGATTCGTCTCGAAGAAGAGTCCCTTGAACAAGGGCAACAATTCGTAGTGGATACGCTGTGCTTCGGCGAGATCGCCCTTGTCAAAGGCGGCGCACATGGCGGCAACTTTCGCAGGGGCCACGTTGGCCGCGACGGAAATGACACCGGTCGCGCCCACCGCCATCATAGGAAGCGTCAGCGAATCGTCACCCGACATGACCGTGATGTCGCAGAGGCTCCGGATGTCACAGACCTGATCGACGCTGCCGCAGGCTTCTTTGATGGCGACGATGTTCGGCGTCTTCGCCATCTCGGCAATCGTCTCCGGCAACATCTTGGTCCCTGTACGGCCGGGCACGTTGTACAAGACGATAGGGATATCGACCTGCTTGGCGATGGTCGTATAGTGGAGAATCTGGCCCGCGGGCGTCGGCTTGTTGTAGTAAGGCGTGATCAGGAGCGCGCCATCGGCGCCGATCTCCTTCGCGTACTTCGTCAGCGATAGGGCTTCAAGCGTGCTGTTGGAACCCGTGCCCGCAATCACCGGCACGCGGCCCGCCACGCGCTCCACCGTAAACTTCACACAGGATTCCTGCTCTTTGTGGAGCAAGGTGGCGGCTTCACCCGTGCATCCGCAGGGCACAATCCCGTCCGTGCCGTTCTCAATATGAAAGTCGATAAGCCGCCCGTAAGCGTCGAAGTCGATCTCGTAATTCTCTTTGAAAGGTGTTGCTACCGCAACGATGGAACCGCGAAACATGGTTGCTCTCCAAAACACGTTGTTTATCGATCGATGGGAAACTCGCGTCGTGTCTGGGCCGCCCCGAAGATGGACGCGTACCGTCTATTGTAATGCATTGCCATAACCAATGCTACCGCAGCCGAATCGGCACAGAGAACACCGGCACCCTGACCTGTGTTTCTTCCGGTTCCGGGGGCTTGCCGTCTTATCATTTGCAGGGGCTTATGCGCACAGCTCAGAACGGCGTGTCGTCTTCTTCATACACTTCATCGGATTCAAAGTGCGGAGGCGGCGACACGCTGCCGGGCGGCGCATAGGAGGGCGCCTCGCTCGCCGCGGCGGGATCCTGGAAGCGCTGGATGTTGCGGTCAAAGTAGAGATCGATCTTGCCGGTGGGCCCGTTACGCTGCTTGGCGATATTCACATGGATCAGTTTCTCGTGCGCGGGATCTTCTTCCTCGTCATCGCCCGCGCGCTTGTACGCCGGGGGACGGGACAGCATGAGCACGACGTCGGCGTCCTGTTCGATGGCGCCCGATTCGCGAAGATGCGACAGCTTGGGCGCTCCGGTATCGTCTTTCTCCGCCTCGCGGCTGAGCTGGGACAAGGCGATTACGGGAACTCGAAGTTCACGTGCAAGACCCTTTACCGAACGTGATATTTCGGCGATTTCGGTCTGGCGGCTCTCGGTGCGCCCGGGCGCCCGCATAAGTTGAAGGTAATCGATGATCAGCAAGTCGATGCTGTGTTGCGCGGCATGTCGCCGCGCCTTGGAACGCAACTCGAGAATGCTGATATTCGGCGTGTCATCGATAAAGACCGGCGCGGTGTTGAGTTTGCCAGCCGCCTCCTGCAACTTGGGAAACTCAGACTTCGCCAGAAAACCGGTGCGCAGGCGCTTGGAATCGATCTGACCTTCCATGCACAGCAGGCGCTGCACCAACTGCTCCTTGGACATTTCCAAACTGAAAACGAGCACCGACTTCTTCTCGCGGATGGCGGCGTTCGCCGCGACGTTCAGCGCGAACGCCGTTTTCCCCACGGAAGGCCGCGCGGCCAGAATGATCATGTCCGACGGCTGGAAACCCGAGAGCATCTCGTCCAGACGATGGTACCCCGAGGGGAGCCCCGTGTATCCCGTGTGAGACTTGATGATGCTTTCAATGCGGTCGATGGCGTCGGGGATCAGGTCGACCACTTTGTAGATGGGATTGAGCTGCCGAGTCTCGGAAATGGAGAAGATGGACTGCTCGGCCTCGTCCAGCAGCGCATTGACGTCCGGCGGGAGCGAATAGGCTTCTCCCGCCAATCGGGTGCATGCCGTGATGACGCGGCGCAATACGGCAGCGTCCAGCACGATCTTCGCGTAGTACTCCACATTGGCTGAGGTGGGGACCGCCGCCGCCAGGTCCGAGATATAACTCGGCCCACCGACCACTTCGAGCTGGCCGTCTCGCGTAAGCTGCTCGACCAGGGTGACGAGGTCAATGGGCGTGTTATTTCGGTACAGCGAAACGATGGCCGAATAGATATATTGGTGCTTTTCCGAATAGAAGACGTCTGCCGCGCTCTCGCGCAGGACTTCGATCCCGGTGCCGACGGCTTCGGAGTTCAGCAGCATGGCGCCAAGAACTGACCGCTCCGCGTCGATGTTCTGCGGCGGCATCCGGTCAAAACTGGGCGGCGCCTTACGCTGCGTGGCCACGTTACTCCGTACCCTCCTCCTCCGTCGGTACCTCGACAACCTCTTCCTGCTTTGCGGCCGCTTCCTGGGCGGCAGCGGCAGCCAGGGCCGCGGCGGCGAGGTCTTCCTCGGTCTCTTCTTTGGTCACCCAGACCTTGACCGGCGCATCGATGCCGCGAATAAGCCGGACGTTCGCCGTGTAGATGCCCAGAGACTTGATCGGCTCTTCGAGCGTTACGGCTTTACGGTCAACGGCGAATCCCTGTGCCCGAAGCCCTTCAGCGATCTGGGCCGTCGTGACAGATCCGAAGATCTTGTCTTCCGCACCGGCCTTGGCCTTAATCTCGACCGTTACGTCCGAGAGTTTCTTGGCCACCCCGGCCAACTCTGCCCGAACCTTTTCTTCGCGCTTGCGGATGATGCGCATCTCGTGCTCGATTTGCTTGGCGCTGCTCGAATCGGCGCTCACCGCAAGCTTGCGCGGCAACAGGTAGTTCCGGGCATACCCGTCGGCCACTTTGACCGTCATGCCCATTTCGCCCAGGTTGGGCACGTTCTCACACAGGATAACCTTCACGGTGTCCTCCTCTCGTTCCCGTGGCCGCGCAACGTGCGGCGGCTGATTGGACGAGTGTTACGTACTATACCATTCGGTCGTCGCTTGGTCCGTCTTTTTTTTCGCGAGCCGCGACGAACAGATCGATTTTCCGGCGGTAGTCGCCCCACGTATCGAACAAGCCGATCAACATGAGAAGCGGCATGGCGCCGACATTAATTAGCACAAATACGATCAAAACGAATATCAACAGATTCGGTCGAAACGCGTGAACGGCGTACAAGAAAATCGAAAGTCCGTTTACGCAATAAATCGCTGCCAGACCCACCGCGCTGTTCCACGCGACCACGCTCAATGTGTGCGAGGGCCAACGCTGATAGGCCAGGCATAGCAATGCCGATACAATGGCCAACCACACCAGCCAGTCCGGCGGACGCATCTGCGTGAAGGTGCCTTGGGGCCCGGCCTCGCCAAACCGCGTCCGAAGGATGAACCGGGTCAGCGATACGAACATGCATGACACCACAAAGATGGCGGCGTAGTTCGCACCGAAAACGAGGGACCCCGCATGTTCTTCCAGCCACGTGATAAGGCTCAGTTGGTCCGGGTCCGGCTCGCCTCCGGTTTGTTCGGCCTGCTGATGGACCGCCATGCGGAGGTTCTCCGCCATTGCGTTCACCTGGCTGTCCCATGCGTCCCAGGCCGTGAGAAAATTCAGGGCCATGAGAACGAACACGTAGGCCGTCAAAACGTGGACGAGACGGCCGTAGGACCACATGCGGGCGATACCCACACCCGCGAGCACGCCCGCGAGTCCGAAAGCAACGTATTCAAGTGTCGAGCCCGCCGTCAGAAGGGCGAGAGCGCCGGCCCCCGGTCCATCGGTGGATCCTTCGCCTTGCGCCGGAAGAACGACCCAGCGCAGGACCACGCCGATCGGAGGAGTCAACCCCGCGGCCGCCAGTACGGCGATGGTGTATTTCCAGCGATTGCGAGCGGCAAGAACCGCCGCCGGTATGGGATAAATACCGACCGAAATGGGATAGAAGGCCACCCCCAACACAAGTAGCCCGGCCCAAATCAGTGCGAACTGAAGCATAACCCCACGTTCCCGGGTCGTGCCCGGCGCGCCGCCTTTAATCGGCGACGTACGGCAACAATGCGATCTGTCTGGCCAGCTTGATTGCGCTGGTCAACATTCGCTGGTGCCTCGCCGTGGCTCCCGTAATCCGCCGCGGAATGATCTTGCCGCGTTCGGTCACATAGTGCTTCAGCATACCCACGTCTTTGTAATCGATATAGACAACCCGGTCCACCGTCAGCCGGCAAACCTTGTTGCGGGAAAGGGCCTTCTTCTTCTTTTTGCGGGCCCGGGATTTGGCCTTTGCCATCATTCTTGCCATAACCATTTTCTCCTGTCGGATGCCTAGAAGGGGATATCGTCTTCCGCTTCCGGCATCGGCTCTTCGATTTCACGCGGCTGCGGGCGCGAACTCGGCGATCCACCGCGGTCTTCCCAGTCCAATTGCTGGACCCGTTCGGCGTTGATCTCGAAACCGGTTCGCTTCTGGCCCTCTTTGTCCGTGTAGTCGTTGCTGCGCAACTGCCCTTCCACGAGAACGGGCCGGCCCTTGCGAAGGTACTCGTTACAGTACTCGCCGCTTTTTCCCCAAACCGTGACGTTGATGAAAAAAGTATCTTCCCTCTTTTCACCTTCCTTCGTCTTATAGAAGCGGGAAACCGCCAAACCCAACTTGCACAGGGGCATCCCCGACGGCAAATACCGCAATTCGGGATCGCGCGTCAGTCTCCCTGCCAGAAGCACCTTGTTCAGATCCGGCATGCGCAGATCGGACATGGGGTCGGTCTCCTTTCCGGTTCAGGTCTACTCGTCGTCTTCGTCGTCGTCATCACGGCGGCGGCCCCGGGAAGGCCGGCGGTCGTCGTCATCATCATCGTCGTCGCGGTCGCGGTTCGCCGCGCTATTGCGGATCTCCGCTTCGACACGTTGCTTTTGCTCTTCCTCGAGCCGCAAGGTTTGCGGATCGAAGTACACGACCAGGTCGCGGATGACGTTTTCGGACAGTCGAAAATGGTTCTCGAGCTTGCCTACAAATTCCGGATTCGATTCGAACCGGAGAAGTACATAAACTCCTTCAGTCTGTTTCTTTACCTCGTAGGCCAGTTTCCTCTTGCCCCAGATTTCCGAGCGCACGATAGTCCCGCCATTGGTCGTCACAAGGGATTCCACATCCTTGGCTATCGTCTGGATCTCATCGTCCTGCACATCCGGCTTGACGATGTAGAGCGCTTCGTACGTTCTCAATGCATTCACCTCCTCACAATTGACGGTTTGGTACCCAGGCGGTTGTAGGGCACGAACGGGGAAGCATAGCAAACAGTGGAATCAAAGCGCAAATCAATGCGGAAAGAAGAATGTCCTATACGTCTTATCGGTCCTATAGGTCCTATTTCCACGAAATCAAAGGATCTGCGCGTAGTCCGCCTCGATCCGCTGGAGGTTCAGGCGGTTGAGGAAACTCGAGTAACACATCCAACTGACCAGCGCGTTCAGGTCGGCGAAGACCGGCGGCAAATACTTGGGCGCCGCGACCAACCCTTCGTCCACAAGTCCGGCAAGCGTCCGGATATCTTCCAGTGTGGCCTTACCGCAAAATAGCAGAGGGATGCGTTCCGGAATACCCCGCGTTACGGCCAGGCGCAGGTAGTTGTAAACCAGCACGAATCCTTTGCTGTAGCAGATGTCTTTGGTGAACGGCGCGCCGTCGGGCGTGCTTCCGCGGAAAACGCGGACCGTGTTGGTATAGCTCTCGATATCGGAGAAGCTCTGGGCGCGGTAAAACTCGAAAACCTCGACGAAGTTCGCCCCGGACTCCGCCATGTGGACCGCCCGAACCCGGTTAGTCAACCGCCGGAGACGTGCCGGATGGGATGCAAAGGCCAGGATTTCCGCGATGATGGCCAAGCCTTCCTGGGTCACCGTAGAGGACGGCGGCCCCTTGCTCAGGAACGTGCAAACTGGCTGGTTGAGGCCGTTTAGCGTTGTTCCCACGTGTACCCAGCCTTCGTGGATCTCCAGCAGCCGCAGGTCCCGCTGGCTGAACCGGGCCTCTTTACGGATCTTGATGTAGTCAGAACCGGCGGCGGCGTCGGCCACGATGCCGTCGCTCAGGCGCACCCGAACGCGTCGATCCGCGTCGTGGAAGTAATCGCGCATGCGCTGCTGAAGAATGGCTACCGCGTCCTCCCCGCTAATGGTGCGATCCTCCTGTTGGGAGAGCGCACTCCGGTCGATGTTTTCCAGGGCTTCGGTCAACATCGTGGCCAGATCGAACAGCGTGGGATCGCCCGCGTGAAACACGTCGCCGGCGCTGCCGTAGAGCTTCTGGGACAACTCCGAAAACTCGGGCGTGCCCCGGCATTCGAGCATCCGGACGACCATGCGGTACTCACGGCACATGCGTTGCATCAACACGCCAACGGGATTGAACTGGCCCAACTGCCGCTGGATGTCCCGCTCAATCTCGTGGAGTTCCTGCTTTTTGTCCTCGGGATCGAAGGGGAGCGGGCGTTGGGTGTAGTAGGCGGCGTCGACGGCGGGCAATTCCCGGCAGTCCTTCTCAAAGAACGATACGAGCACCGCCGGATCCCATTTGATCGCGTCGAGCACGCGAATGGGGCGTTGCGCCTCTACCACCCGATCCGAAAGCTGCCGAACCGTCTGCCGGTAATTCTCTTCAGTCGTATCCATAAACCCGCCAGAACCAAAGACCCGAAACTGCCGAATACTACCACGTTCCGCCTTAGCCCGCGACTGCCCCTCGTCGGGTTCGGGCAAGAACTGGTCCCGATGGTGGTGCTGGCTACCCGCGGGAGTCGTTCGCAGGCTGGAAGCCTGCACCACAATCACTGCTCAGTCGTGTCAACGAAGAGTTTGCAACTGTTGCCGGAGGCGCGGGAATCCATCCACCGGAAACACGTGCCGCTGCGAACAGGAAGTTGAAAACCTCCGACCAAAAACGGCAACGTGGACGGCGCGCGCTGGTCCGCTCGGACTGCGCCGTTCGACAAGTACTCCACCACAAGGGTTATCGCCCCATGAGTAATGACACCCCAACCGGGGCCGTGGTCCTGGTGAGCGGCGGGATCGATTCATCCGTACTGCTCCATCACGTGGCGCACAATTTGAAGCACGCCCCCCTTCACGTCTTGAGTTTCAATTACGGTCAGCGCCACTCGAAGGAGATCGATTGCGCGCGGTGGCAGGCGGACGCCGTCGACGCGGACGCCCACCGCATCATCGATATCAGCTTCATGGGCGGGCTGGTGCGCGGGGCGTCGGCGCTGATTTCCGGCGGAAAGAGCGTTCCGGATTTTTCGGCGTTGGCTCCCTCGGATCTGGACCAGCCGCCGACCTACGTGCCAAACCGCAATATGATTCTCCTGTCTATCGCGGCGGCCTATGCGGAAGCCCACGGCATTCGCAACGTGTTCTACGGCGCCCAGGCATTGGATGAGTATGGCTATTGGGATTGTACGACCGACTTCCTGGAACGCGTCAACGCGGTGCTTTCATTAAACCGTCGAGAGCGCGTGACCGTTCATGCGCCGTTCATCGAGAAGAAGAAAGCGGATTCCGTCCGGCTGGGCCAGGAGTTGGGCGTCTTGTTTACCCAGACCTGGTCGTGCTATCGCGGCGAGGAGAAAGCCTGTGGGGTTTGCCCGACCTGCGTGGAACGGTTAAAGGCGTTCCAAGAGGTCGGCATCGAAGATCCCGTACCCTATGAAACCTAGTGGGTCCGAACTGCCGAGATAGCAACACATGCTGAACAATCAAGTCGTTCTCATCACCGGTTGTTCTTCGGGGATTGGCCGGGCCTTGGCCGTTGAGTTTGCCATGCAGGGCCACCGGGTCATCGCGTCCGCGCGCAGACCCGAAAGCATCGCCGATCTGACCGCGCAACAGATCGAAACCGCACAGATCGATGTGACCGACCCTGCATCGATCAAGGACGCCGTGGAAACGATCGTCGCCGCCGCGGGCCGTATCGACATTCTTGTCAATAACGCGGGTTTCGGGCAGATCGCGCCCATGATCGATGTGCCCATTGAGAAACTCCGGCTGCAACTCGAAACCAATGTCATCGGCGCCGTCGCCATGATGCGCGCCGTGGCTCCCCACATGATTCGGCAGCGCCACGGACGCATTGTCCAGATAGGAAGCATTTCCGGGATTCTGACGACCCCCTTCGCCGGCTCCTACTGCGCGTCGAAGGCGGCGTTACACGCCCTGTCCGAATCGGCGCGGATGGAACTGAAGCCCTTCGGAATCGACACGATCATCGTTCAACCCGGAGGCGTTACTACCCGATTCGGCGACACATCGACCGGCCACATCGTGATGCGCCCCGGGTCGGTATATGGCGGAATCGCCGGCCATATCGCGGCGCGTGCCCAAACGTCTCAGCACGGCGCGGCCCCCGTAGACAAGGTCGCTCGAAAGATCGTCGCGGCCGCTACGCGTTCCCGGCCTCCTCGCGTCCTCCGACTGGGCCGGGGAGGGCACCGGTATCCCCTGATTAAGCGGCTTGTGCCCGATGTGCTGCTCGACAAGGTCCTCATGAAGATGTTTGGACTGACGGAGTTGTAGCGGAACGTGAGATCGATTTCCTCGCGGACGTAACTGCGGATACTGGCCCGCGCGCGGCCGTTCCTTCCCGCTATCGCCCTATAACCGAAACGCTGCCGCTAAATGATTGAGCCCTCACGCGGGCGGCGCCGCTTCCGGCAACATATTCGAGGGATCGGCCCGGACCGAACTTGGGTTCGTTCACCTCTCCCCCAAAATCGCTATCAATGCCTCCGCTGAAGGTGTTCAGGTCCAATGAAACCGGAGCACCTTCGGGAAGCACGATATCGATGCTGCCGCTGTGGGTTTGAAGCTCGGCCTCCCCGTTGGCAGCGATCGCGCCGATGAAATCTATCGAACCGGAGACCGTTTCGCATTGAAGCAGCTCCACTTCTACGGATTCGATATCGATGCTCCCGCTCACCGTGGACGCCGCGACTCGCTCCATGCGGGTTCGCACCTTACTCGGGTCGTCGGGAGCGGAACGCAATGAGGCATTGGAAGCTACCAGAATGTCCACCTTGCCGCTGACCGTTTTTGCCTCAACGCTGGTCGGACGGCCTTCGACTTCCAGTGAACCGCTTACCGTCTCGGCGCGCACCCGGCCCGCGGTTTGCAGGGCCTCGACTTTTCCGCTAACGGTACGCAGGTCCAGGCCTCCTTCCACATCCTCCACTTCAATCTTCGCGCTGACGCATTCCACCTGAACCGTTGCGCCGAAGGGTACGCGCACCACCAGGCTGGCCTCCTTGGGACGTTTGCTCGGATTCGACACGCGGATCGTCAGCCGGTCTTCGGTTCCACTGAACTCCAGGACGTCCGAATCAGAGCCCAGTTTTCCCGTAACTTCAACGACGGCCTGCTCCCATCCGAAGATTTCAACGGAGCCCTTCGTGTTGGCGACGTCTACGGCCACGTCCCGTGTAGCGGGCCGCAGCTCTTCGATTTGCGTCTCGGCAATTGCCACCCCGACGATTGCCGCCGCGACGATCGCGATCCGTATATAAGTCTCCATTACCCAATCCCCTAAAGTTGCGCAGGCAATTGCGTCGCCTGCTGCAAGAGGTCCACTTCCTGATCGTACGCGGCCACGAGTGACCGAATGAGATGCTGATTCCCGGGGTCCTGTTTCAATGCAACCTTTATCTCGGTAATCGCGGTGCCGATAATCGCGAGATTCTCATCCACTACCGCAATCGTTTCCGGCGACAACTGGTCGCGCGACTCGTCCAGCGCCTGCACGAGAAGAGCGCGGGCTTGCCCGTACTCGGCTTCCACGAGCGCCAACTCGGAGCCTTCGGTACCGCCGGGTTCAACGAACGTGACAGTCGTGTCCTGTGGCGGCGTGCCCCATTGGAATTGCGCGAAAAGGATCCCCGCGAAGAAGACGGCCGCGAAGGACGCCGCAAGCAAGGCGTACCGGTGGCGGCTTGTACTGCTCGTTCCCGCGGTTTCGCGCGAATCCAGGCGCGCTTCGATACCCGCCCAGAGATCGCGCTCCGGCATTACGGCCTTCGGTAGGGCAGCCACTTGGTCCATCACCCGCCGCAACGAAATTTCCAATGCCCGATAGTCCGCGTCCTGCGCGAGTTCTTGCTCCACGGTTGCCGCTTCCTCCGGCGTCAATACGCCGTCGAGATAGTCGTTCAACCGGGCTTCCCGATCGTCCACATTCATTGCAACTGTTCCCTCAGGAGTTTCCTCGCCCGATGGAGATGCGCTTTTGAGGTGCCTGTTGCCAGGCCCGTCATCTCCGCAATCTCTTCGTGCTTATACCCCTCGACGTCGTGCAGGATGAATACCTGCTTCGCGCCGGGGGGCAATGTCGCAATCGCCGCTTCCAGGTCCACCCGTAACCCCGGCCGCCGATGATCGCCATCGGTATGCGGCAAATCCGAAAAATCCTCACGTTCGACCACCCGCGCGTTTCTTCGCGCCTGCGATCGCTTGTCCCCGAGCACTACATTAAACGTCAACCGGTACAGCCACGAATAAAACGCGCTGTCACCCCGAAACGACCCGAGCTTTTCCCAGGCCCGGATAAACGCTTCCTGCGTCAGGTCCTCCGCCAAGGTCCGTTGCCCGCACATGCGCAGGCAAAGGCCGTACACGCGGTTCACGTGCAGCCGGTACAACTCTTCGAAGGCGCGCCGGTCGCCATCCTGCGCCCGACGCACCAGCAGCATGTCGTCCGGCGCCATTGTTTCCGTCGCTGGCACCTGCGGTCCTTCTCCTCGCCCTGACCTGTCCTGCCTCAACGCGTTCTCATTCCTTACGATACCGCTCATGCACGGTTGGTTTAGAGACAAAATCCAGTATACGCGCTGGCGCGTTGAGCGTTCTCCAGACCTTTGCTACAATAAACGTTTAGGTTGAAAGGCCTGTCACGCGGCCTTTCCTATGGAGCACGCCTTGAGTCACGACCCCTTTCAAATAGCAGGACGCGAATTTCGGTCGCGTCTCATGGTAGGTACAGGCAAATTTCCGTCGACCGAATCGCTACGGGCCGCGTTGGACGCGTCGGACGCGGAAATCGTGACCGTGGCGCTACGGCGCGCCGACTTGGCTAACCCAAAGGGCGACGGGATCTTATCTGCAATCGACTCTTCAAGGCATCTATTGCTGCCGAATACCTCGGGCGCACGTACGGCCGAAGAAGCGGTTCGACTCGCAAAGCTTGCCCGGGCCGCGGGATGCGAACCCTGGGTCAAACTCGAACTCACGCCGGAACCCCGCTACCTTCTGCCGGATCCTATCGAGACCCTGCGCGCCGCGGAATTGCTCGTAAAGGATGGGTTCGTCGTCCTGCCTTACATCCAACCGGATCCCATCCTCGCGAAGCGGCTGGAGGAGGTTGGAACGGCGACGGTCATGCCCTTGGGCGCGCCTATCGGCAGCAATCGGGGCGTCAAATCGCGGGACCTCATCAAGATCATCATCGAACAGGCGACCGTCCCGGTCGTGGTCGATGCGGGTCTGGGCGCACCGTCCCACGCAGCGGAATCCATGGAACTTGGCGCCGACGCAGTACTCGTGAATACGGCCCTCGCCGACGCCACCGATCACGGCGCCATGGCCAAAGCCTTCGCCATGGCCACGGTAGCCGGGCGTATGGCCTACCTTGCCGGCCTCGGCCCGGAACGCAGCACCGCCGAAGCTTCCTCGCCGTTGACGGGGTTCCTGGATTCGATGTAGACGCGGAGGATCACCGGGCGCTCGTCAGCCGGATCCAAGCAAATCTTCGCCATATCTCACGAGAAGTGCTTTGATGATGCGGACCTTGTCCGTCGGTTCGGGGGCGAAGCCGGGGCGTTCTTCGGAGTCGCGAAATTCTTCGTAGCGGTTCCGGTTCGGCACTTCGGATGTTTCGCTTGTCACATAAACCAGCGCATCGGCACCGCGATCCATGGCCGCCCGGATCATCTTGCGCTGCATCTTCTCGAC
>CAZWDH010000219.1:2867-12503 GCA_964632865.1 uncultured Nitrospiraceae bacterium | reverse complement strand
CTTCGGGACCGCGACGGCCTGATTCCACCTCTTCCCACGCGGTCCACCACGGCGCGAAGAGGATCGCGTCCAAGGGCGGATTCACGCTGCCGGCAAAGAGCCACCAAACATCCGGCCGGCGAGCGGAGTCTTGCCACGGATTGCCTTCTGTGAAATAGGGCAAGATATCGGACGACGTGGACCACCTCTCCCCCGCTCCGTCGATTTGAAGGTCGACCACCGTCGTGTCGCAGGAATAGTCGCCGCCGGGCAGGACGGTCAACAGGAGCTGCTCGCCCGGTTTCACAGGCACAGGCGCATCGATTGCGATAGCGCCATCGCCACCGTTCATGACTTGTCCCTCGGCCACAATTCGTTCGAATCCGCGGCCCCGGTGCGCCACGGTCCAGCGAACGCCATTGCCGCAATTGCCGTCGGCATCGGCGATCCGGCCGGAGACGGCCACCGCAGCTTCGACGGGTGCGCGCCAACCGATCCCGACGCCGTCGGTGGGCGACGGATGAATGACGAGAGAATGGGGCGGCTGGGTAATGGTGCTGTACTTCAATTCGTTGTCGGTCGTGTTCGCGACAGACGATGGGGTGGATTCCGCATCGTGGCGCGAATGGAGACCGGGGATGCTCTGGAAATCTTTGTTGACCGTCAGTAATGCGGGCGGGCTGTCGCCGTTCAGCATGCGCGACCATTGGCGCAGCACATCCGGATGCAGGCCCTCTTCTTCGGCGGACGCGCCCCGGTCTGCGGCGAGCAGGTACTGCGCGGTTCGCGCACTTTCCTGTCGCGCGAACGCGGCCCGCTCCTCCGCGAGCAACGTGTCCCGCTCCGCGCGCAGGGCGTTGATATGTTCCTCACGCGCGGTCCGCGCCACGAGTTCCTCTTGCGATGCCAGCGGCAGATGAAGGATAGGCGAACCTTCTGTCTTTGCGCCCGGACCGGGAAGAATGCTGCTGCTGAAGAAGATGCCCGCGAGCCCGTAGTACTCCTCCGTCGTGAAGGGGTCGAATTTGTGATCGTGACATCGGGCGCAAGCCATGGTCATGCCGAGCATGGTGCGCGTGACGACGTCAATCTGGTCGTCGACAATATCCGTCACCATTTTCTGCTTGTCGGCGTCGCCCTGGGGCCAGTTGCCGATGGCGAGCATACCGGTGGCGATGAGGCCATCCCGGTTGAAGCCGCCGTCCGGACCGGGCAAAAGATCGCCCGCGATCTGGTAGCGCAAGAATTCGTCATACGGCATGTCTTCGTTGATGGCATTGACAACCCAATCGCGGTAGCGCCAGATTTCAACGGGATCGGTCTGGGCGCTGGCACGGGAATCGAAGGAATCCGTGTATCGGACCACGTCGAGCCAATGGCGCGCCCAGCGTTCGCCGTATTGAGGCGACGCCAGCAAACGATCCACTAAATGGGCGTAGGCGTCTGGTCGCGTGTCAGACTCGAAGGCGCGTACCTCTTCCGGCGACGGCGGGAGGCCGGTGAGGTCGAAGAAAAGACGGCGTATCAACGTGCGGCGGTCGGCCTGTGGCGCGGGTTGAAGATTCTGCTCCTCGATCTTGTGGAGGATGTAGCGATCGATATCGTTCTTCGGCCAATCCGATTTTTGAACGTTGGGCGCGTCCGATTGAGCCAAGGGTTGATAGGCCCAGTGCGCCGCTTTGCGCTCGGCGAGGCTCGGAGCGGCTGCTGCGGGCTTATCCCTATACTCCGGCCATTGCGCGCCCTCGACCACCCACGCGGTGATGGCGTCGATGGCCTCCTGCGGCAGTTTCTCGCGAGGCGGCATCTGCACGTCGCCGGTGTGGGCGATGACCTGAACGAGGAGGCTCTCCGGGTTGCCCGGTTCGACGGCGGGGCCACGGCTACCACCCTGTAACATGGCCCCGGCGGAATCGAGCCGGAGGCCGGACTTCTGTTTCTCAGGGCCGTGACACGAATAACAATGCTCGACAAGCACGGGCCGCACGTCACGCTCGAAGCGTTCCAACGCGGCCGAGTTTAATGGCGCGGCGTGGGACGGTCCTGTTGCGCACACGCACAAGGCAATCCAGACGCCAAACGAGTATGACTTCATACCGGTATCCCAGGGCCCTTGCAGGTGAACCAAAGCTAGAATAGCAGAAGAAGCGCGCTGACGGTAGCGGGAGAATGGCGGATTTGTGAGCGATTATTTTGTCAGAAGACGAAGGCAAAGAGCCTCAGAATCGCAGCCACGATCAAGAACAAGCGGGGGATGATGCCGACCGGTTCGTCAGACACCTCGTGAAAATCGCGCACCGTACGGAGGGTCTCGGGATAGGCAAGTATGTCTGAAATCCCGAACTGCTCCTCGCGGCCGAACGCAATCCACAACTTGCCGGCCGCGTCTTCCGGATGATACCCCACAATGTAGTAGGTCCCCGTCGAGGGCAGCGTCACGTCTTCTTCGACATAAATCCAGGATTCCGTTCCCGTGAAGGGCTCCGAGAAAAACTCGACCTCGGAACTAGAGGCCTCGAAGGTCAGCGCGCCCGTTCCGTTGGGGAGATCAAAGGGAACCGTCGCGCTCGGTAACCCCGGGCCCACCAGCGCAACCGCGGGCAGGTACCCGGACAGGTTCTCGATGACCGGTACGCCAAGCTGCAAGTAGACGGAGTCGCCCGCGGTTCCGCCGAACGTCAGCCATACCTCCTCGTTGGTCTCGGAGACTTCGTGGAGGATCAGTTGCGATACGCCGGGTTCAGCGACGGCCAGCGCGGTCGCGGCGTCGACGTGCGTGCCGTCATTCTCGATGAGCCGATGTGCGAACACCTGAGGCGCGAAGAACAATACAAGCGCGGACACAACGATGACGAATCGTTTGGCGTACATACCTGAACCTCCTGATCCGCCCGGGCGGGCTCTCGATCCAGCCGTTTTTTTGTCGATACGTCGAGTATACCACGCGTATACTCAGGCACATTTGCTGGAGGGTCAAAATGAGTACGCCACATATTGGTTTAATTCGAGACCGGTATCGCACTGCGCTCCTGGATGACGTGCTGCCGTTTTGGATGCGGCACATCCGTGACGACGAGATGGGCGGGTATCTGCACCATGTCGACGCGGACGGGTCGGTGGTGTCGACGGACAAGTGCTTTTGGATGATCGGACGCGCGGTGTGGATGTATTCGAAGGCGTACAACGATATCGAGCCGCGGCCGGAATGGCTGGAGTTCGCGCGGCCTGGGTATGAGTTTATCCTGAAGCACGGCTTCGATACGGACGGCCGCATGTTTTACACCGTTACCCGCGACGGGCGGCCCTTGCGGAAGCGGCGTTACCTCTTCACGGAAACCTTCGGGGTTATCGCGCTCTCCGAATTCGGCAAGGCGACCGGCGACGCGGCCGCTATTGACCGGGCGCGGGCGCTCTACCACAAGGTGATCGAACTGAACGATGCGCCGGACGCATCCATGCCGCCGAAGTTCTATCCCACGAGGCTCATGAAGTCCCACGCGATGCCCATGATCATGATCGCCATGACGCAGGTGTTGCGGCGGAACGGGGATGACCCCTTCTACGAGGCCACGATTGACAGCTGCATCGACGAGGTGTTGAATCATTTCCTGCACCACGGGAAGCGGGCCTTGTTTGAGACCGTCGGACCGAACGGCGAATTATTGTTGGACATTCCGGAAGGGCGTTGCATCAATCCCGGTCATGCATTGGAAACGGCGTGGTTTCTGCTGGAGGAAGCGCGTCATCGGAAGGACGACGCACTCATCGCGAAGACCCTCCCGATCATCGACTATTCCATGGACCTCGGATGGGATGACAAGTACGGCGGCATCCTCTACTTCGTCGACATCGACGGCAAGCCGCCGGAACCGTACGAACACGACATGAAACTCTGGTGGGTCCACTGCGAAGCCCTGTACGCGAACCTTCTCGCCTACCACCTCACGGGCGAACAGCGCTACTGGGACAACTTCGCGAAGGTCGACGAATACGCCTTCGCCCATTTCCCCGATCCCCGACACGGCGAATGGTTCGGCTACCTCCATCGCGACGGCAGCCTCGCCAACACGGTCAAGGGGAGCAAATGGAAGGCGCCGTTCCATCTCCCGCGTATGCTGCTGAACGTCTGGCGGCTGACGGAAGAAATGTAGGACAGGTTTTAGTGTCCGAGCACGGCCCCGTCTTCACAGGCAAAGTGGACACCGGTAAAGTCAATTGGTGAATTCACTGGAATCGAATTGCCCCGCGTTTTTTGCAAATCTGACTGAAAGTTCGTATGTGGTAAGATACGAGACATGAGGTTTAGAGTCTACACAGACACGTCGGTTTTGGGCGGTTGTGAGGACGAAGAATTCGCGGAGCACTCCATCCGCCTTCTGGAAGGTTTCGTGCTCGGTGAACGAACTCTTGTCCTCTCCGACCTGACACTACAGGAGTTGGCGGACGCGCCTACTGAAGTCCGCGAAAGGCTTGCTTTGGTTCCGGAAGTCTACATCGAGACGATCCAACTAGGCGCGGAGGCGGGTGAACTTGCGGAGGGGTACATCTCTTCGGGTGTGCTGCCCGCGAGACTGCGGGCCGATGCCCAACACATTGCTATGGCAACTGTGGCCCGGGTGGATGTGCTGGTAAGTTGGAACTTCAAACATATCGTCAATCTACAGCGAATCCGCCGCTACAACTCCGTGAATCTGCGTCTGGGTTACCCTCTGATCGAGATTCGGACTCCACGGGAGGTCTTAAATGATGAGTAAGCCGGCGAAGAAGTTCGACTCTGTCGCGATGATGCGCGCGGCGCGCGATAAGCTTTCCGCAACCATCGAGAAAATGTCAATAGAAGAAGAGTTGGAGTGGCTTGCCTCGCAGGATATCCAGGATCCGTTCTTGAAACGCCTTCGAGATCGTTCCAATGCGCCAAGGGATAATACGAACAAGTCTAAGGCGCGGTAGGCGACTACTAGCCAGAAGGTCGCGCTATGAAGACAATCAAGGTAGATGACGCATCTCCCTCAGCGTGTGAGCTTTTCGTGCTCACACGCCACGAGACTCTTGTTCTCGTCTTGCCGGATGGCACCCGTTTGGTCCTCGAGGAAGCAGACGACTTTGATCGGGAGATCGCCGAACTCGGCGCGAGTTAGAGGCACATATATTTCATGCAGGCGCGCTGGCGGGACAAGGGAGTCACGTCGATTGAACAGTTTTCATACGAACTCAACTCACACGATGCGTAGCAGGATTCCGCGCAGCCGGGCATGGGTTCCCCCGCTTTCTCTTCTGACTTCCGCGCTGGTCGCCATATTCGGATTCGAATGTCTTGAACGTATCCCGAGGACGCCCCTGCCAGCATTCTCCTTTGCCAACACGCCAATCGATGATGTTGCCGGTGTTTGGGTAACGCCCGATTCAGGGTTTCTGAAGCAGGAGGTCCAGTTGGATAGATCGGGAAAGTCCTCCTACTCGATCTTCACCGACGTGATATATGGTGACGAGTCGAGGTTTCCAATCCAAGGAACCTGGCAATGGAGTGGGTCCGTACTTCAGATATCCGGCGACAAAGACTCGTTCGATCTTCGTTTCTACCCCGCTAGATTCCAGGGCGAGTTTTGCCTGGCGCCGGAATTCATATGGGAAGAGTGGACGGAAAGCACCGAGGTGGATAGGCGGTTTCTTCTCTTCAGGAAGTCTTTTCCAGCTGAGTCCAGTTCGACGATCCATGATCTCCTTCATCATCCCCGCTCATAATGAGGAGCAACTTCTCGGGCGCACGTTGGACGCCCTTGATGCGGCGGCGCGGTCGCTTGCCGAATCGTACGAAGTTCTCGTCGTGGATGATGCGTCGACGGATCGCACGACTGCAATTGCGGAGGAACATGGGGCGCGGGTGGTCCGGGTTGCGCATCGGCAGATTGCGGCGACGCGGAACGCGGGGGCGCGGGCCGCGAACGGCGACATGCTCATCTTTGTCGATGCGGATACGGTCGTCAACGAGGCGGTGGTCCGTGCTGCGGTCGAGGCTATGCATGGCGGGGTGGTTGGCGGTGGGTGCTCCGTGCGTTTTGACGGACCCTTGCCGCTCTATGGCCGCATCATGGCGGCCATCGTAATCCCCCTGTATCGCGCGGCGCGACTTGCAGCGGGCTGTTTTGTGTTTTGTACCCGTGAGGCTTTCGAGGCTGTAGGCGGTTTCGATGAACGACTTTATGCAGCGGAGGAAGCGGTCATGAGCCGGGCGCTGCGCCGGCACGGCCGGTTTGTCGTGCTGCGCGAGACGGTGACGACGTCCGGAAGAAAACTGCGGGCGCATTCGGCGCGCGAGATTCTGGGGCTTCTCGTGCGATTGGCGATGAGCGGTCCGAAATCCATACAGCGGCGGGAAGGGCTGGATGTATGGTATGGCGAGCGGCGAAAAGATCGTCACGATACCGAACGGGACGAGTCGTGATTGAAACGCTCCGGTTCTCAACGTGGTACGATAGGATCGATAGAAACGGGAGGCTACCAATGGACAGAAACACAAAGATCTTGTTGATCGTGGCCCTTGTCGGCCTTCTGGTGGTCATCGGCGCCGTGATGTATGTCTGGAAGGACGCAACCGGCGAAACGGATCACGATCGACAGTATCAGGAGAATCTGGAGAAGAACAAAGCCTATTTTGATCAGATGCAACCGGCTTCGCAAACTCCAGAATAGACGAAGCACCGTAGATGGATTCAATAACCGCCAACCTGGGTCCCGCCGTTGAGCCGACTGGCCATTCGGGCGCGTTGAAGTACTTTGAGAACAACCTGACGCGCGCACATGCGATCGTGTTCGTCGTCTTGTTCATTGCCTTTACCCTATTGACGTACCGGATCACGAATTCGGGGTTGGATGACGGCCCGCAACATGACTCCCGGGTATTCATGACCACCTTGTGCACGATCGCGGGGCCCTTAACCGGGGCTATCTCTCGCGGATTTCAAGGGTGCTGCCTGCGGTTCTCCCTGCTGGTAATGGCGTACTGCGCGCCGGTACTTTTCGTTAGCACAGTGCTTCAGTTTATTCGCACGCCGGATTGGCGTTGGCTGCGGGTCGCGAGATTGGTGCTCTGGACGCTCGGATGGTTCATCTGGTTTGCCGGTGGCATTCTCTCCTTCGGGCACGCGCTTTCGTAGCGCTCCTTCAATCGCGCAGGGCCCCACGTCCGTATGCATGAGCCGCCGATAGAAAAAGCAAATTATCGCAGGAGATGTGCATTGGATAATGAGAAGGTACTTGTAATCACCGGCGCCAGCCGGGGCATTGGCGCTGCAACGGCCCTGCTGGCGGCGGAGCGGGGATACGCCGTGTGCGTCAACTACGCGAAGCGGCGTGACGCGGCGGAATCGGTCGTATCCCAGATCGCTTCGAATGGTGGCAAGGCTATTGCGGTCGCCGCGGATGTTTCGGTGGAGTCGGAGGTGGTCACGATGTTCGAAACGGTAGACGCAGAATTGGGCTCCCTGTATGCGTTGGTCAATAATGCGGGAATTCTGGAGACCCAGATGCGCGTCGAGAATATGGACGCCGCCCGGCTCACGCGGATTCTCGCAACAAACGTTACGGGAAGTTTTCTGTGCGCGCGGGAAGCCATCCGGCGCATGTCGACGCGGCGTGGCGGGAAAGGCGGGGCAATCGTCAACGTGTCTTCTGCTGCTTCACGTCTTGGTTCCGCGGGCGAGTACGTCGATTATGCCGCTTCCAAAGGCGCCATCGATACGTTCACTATTGGCCTCTCTCAGGAAGTGGCCGCGGAAGGGATCCGCGTTAATGCGGTCCGGCCCGCTTTCATCTACACGGATATCCATGCCAGTGGCGGCGAACCCGGTCGCGTGGACCGTGTCAAGAGCGCGATACCTATGAAGCGCGGCGGTCAACCGGAGGAGGTCGCGGCGGCTATCCTGTGGTTGTTATCCGATGAGGCGTCTTATGTGACCGGGAGTTTCGTCGATCTCGCCGGCGGTAAATAGAGGTCAGCCGGGCGGCGAGCCCCGGGGCGATTATGATGTTACCTTAGATTGCTTCGTGGCTCGCGCATAGATGTTCATGCCGAATTCGAAAGTGCCGACCTTCACGGCTTCTCGCGGAAAACCGGCTTCTTCCAGCAATACGCGTACGTCTCGCGGCGTCAGTAGCGTTTTGTGTTCTTCTATTTCTTCCGGGCTGACCAGACTCAATCGCGCCATGCCTCGCAGGATGGGATCCACCCATCGAGCCGGCGTGGTCAGGATCAGCGTGCCGCCGTCCTTGAGCAGTGTTGCGGCGTCTTTCAGGACCGAAACGAGGTCCGCCTCCGAGAGGTGTTCGGCAACGGCCAACATCGTGATAACCGAGAACGAGCATGCCGGATAACGCGACAACGCCGCAGAGGCGATATCCAGACGGACCGCTTCGATGCCGTGGTCCTGCGCCAATTGGCGGATGGCTTCGTCGGTCAAGGCAGGGTCCAGAGCGCACTTCTGGCCGAAAGGAGTGCCAAGAAGAAAACCCGGCCACGCTCCGCATCCGATGTCCAGGATGCGTCCAGTGCGGAGTTCAGGACGAATGAGCTTGTTCGCGATGCGATACCGTTGGCGCGCCAGGAACGGTTCCATCAGACCCGTTCCGCGCGTCGTCCGATGCTGCAATGTATTCACGCTTGTAACCTATCTTACATAACTCACAGGAATCAGCTGTTCCTGTTGGATCGAAGAGAGTCTATCACGTCATTGCACCTTCTTTCCTTCGATTCTGCAGCCGAAGATCCAAGCAGAGTATCCCTGGTCGAAGGATGTGCAAGTGGAGCGGAATCCTGTAGAGTAATCCGGCAGCAGGGGTTGGGTGCCGGGGCGTCATTGCGGGAGGAGTTCTGCCTTGTTCTACATCGTCTTCATTGTACTCCCTATCGTGCTCGTGCTTGGGATCGCCGTAGTGGGACGGCTCGAGAAGCGGCTCGTCTGGCCGTATGGGCCGATGCAGGAGCGTCCGCCCTATCCGGACGCGTCGGGGTATAGCATCCGCTGGGTGCGCGAAGCGCTGCAGTTGGGATTCGTGTTCCTCGGTTGGGCGCCGGACGCGAAGGGCGAGAAGTACAAGCTCACGTATGGACTCCTGGTATCACCGGAGCGGGACTGCTTCGTCATCGTGGGGGTGGGTAAGATCATGGGACTCTCCATGAGGGGCACGTGGATCTACTCCGTAGACCGGGATGGCCGGGCTATTTATACGACCGACAATCAGTCCGCCATTGAAGTGGACGTGACGCGTCTTTGGAAGAGCCAGTTGGTGCGCGCCAAGTCGTTTACTGATCTCCTACAACATCACCGCGAAATGATACGCTCTTCCGGTTTCAACGCCTATCGATTCACGCCGGGCCAGGAAATCGCAGAATTCCATCGCGCACGCCAGGCCCATTACGAGTACCTTGCGAAACGCGGCCTCATCGCGTACACCGACGACACCGCGACGTGCTGGCAGTACACGATTTGGGGCGCGCTGAAGTTTGCGGCGTTGAACTACACTATCGGCATGGTGCGCGCCGTGACGTTCGGGCGTTTGTTCCGGTTGGCGTGATGTGAGTACTATCTTGTACATATCGAAAGATCGTGGTTTGCCAGAAATCACGTCATCTGTTACGATTTCTACGGGCCAAGCGAGAAG
>CAZWDH010000219.1:0-2857 GCA_964632865.1 uncultured Nitrospiraceae bacterium | reverse complement strand
GTGATCCATGTATACAAAACAGCAGCTTGTAGAAGCGATCGAATCCTTACCCGAGGATGCGAACGTCGCTGAGGCCCTGGACCGACTCTATCTGATATACAAGATAGAAGTGGGAATCGAGCAGGCAGAGGCGGGCACGTTGATCAGCCAGGAAGAGGCGCGCCAACGAATGGCGATATGGCTCGAGTAAGATGGACACCGCAAGCGCTTGATGACCTGGATGCTATTTGTTTCAACCTCCGCACTTCGGGTCAGTAGCGGGTGTTGGCGTATCTTCGGCTGGTATTGGTGAGTCCCTTACACGATCTCCTCCGACTCCCGGTCCCAGCGCACCTCGCGTTTTTGCCGGTACGCCTCGACGCTCATGAGAAGCGTGACGACTTCGATGAAGGCCTCGTCGATGTTGCACTTGGGCTGCTCGCCCGTCCGGACGCAGCGGAGAAAGTCCTGCATGTGCGTGGGCCATTCGGGTGCAGTCGTCGGGTCGAACCGTTCGACTGGCTCGGTCGTACCGCCCTGGAAGGGAAAGGCTGGCTTGTCGTCGAAGATGTTGTAGGTTGAGGCGTCTTGTCCGATGCCGTTGAAAACCAGGCGCCCTTCCTTGCCCACATATTCCGGCGCCTGACAGCGGCCGGAATTCATGCAGCCCTCGAACATGACCGTGCAATTCTGTTTCTCGAAGGTGTAGGTCGCCATCCAGTTGTCCGGGACTTCGCGGTCGTCCTTGTAATACGTGAGTTGGCCGGTGCAGGTGCAGGAGTCCGGGATGCCCCAGCCGAGCACGCATTGCACGTGGTCCAGTTCGTGGGACAGCAGGTCGCCCGCCTGACCCGTGCCGTAGGGCCAGTAACAGCGCCAATGCCAGAAGTGGCGCTCATTGAAATCGATCTTCGGGCAATTCCCCAGCCACGCTTCCCAGTCAAGCTGTTTGATGACTTCAGCGGGATCGGGACGGTCCCACCAGGTGTAGTTGCCGTACCAGCGCCAGGGCGCGCGCTCTAGGGTGCCATTGAAATAGCGGCCGGTCTTGACGACTGTGACCGGGCCGAGCCGTTCTTGCCGGATCAGATCGCCGGCCACGGCCGTAGCGGGGTGCTGCCGCCCCTGATGGCCGAGTTGGAAAACCGTGTCGTGTTTGCGGACGACATCGCGCATGCGTTTGGCAGCCTCCACCGAAACGGTCAGGCCTTTCTCGCAGTAGACTGCCTTGCCCGCGTTCGCCGCGTCGATCACCATCTGCTCGTGCCAGTGGTCCGGCGTAGCGATGATGACGGCCTCCACATTGGGGTCGGCGATGAGGTCGTGGTAGTGGGTGTAACGTTTTGCATCGGGATTCAGCCCAGCGTCGAATCCTCGCTGCAGGTGAGGTTCGTATACATCGCAGACCGCGACGACCTTCGCTTCCGGAATACGGCCCGTATGCTGCGCCAAATCCCATCCCCGTGTGCCGCAGCCAATGTGGCCGACGCGGACGGGGTCGCTGGTGGGTTCCGCGCCGCGAAGTATCGCGGGCGCGAGGAGCGTAGCTGCGCCGGCAGCGAGGACAGTTCTGCGCGAGATTCGATTTGGTTCAGTCATCGTTCGTTGCTCCATTGCGGGGTTGAGGCAAACTACCACGTGGTCGAGCCAATATCCGAGAGCACGTCGATTCGGCTTTCGCCGGTGTCGAGTACCAGCGTGGAGAAGGTCCATTGCCCGGCGGATTTCTGGGCCTCCAGGTAGAGGGTTCCGGAATCGTTCGGGCCGGACAGGGGCACGGAGAGACTGGCCTCGCCGGAACCGTTGTTCACGCTGACGTTCCCGGTCACCAGCAGGCCCTCTTCAATGGGTGTGCCGAGGGCGGCTTGCACGGCGGGACTCGCCTTGGCTTGCGCCACGCCTTGTTCGTAGGCATCGGAGGATTTCATCAGGCTTAATCCGGCGATAATGATGAGGGCGATGAATCCCACCGCGACGGCAAGCATCCCCAAGCACCCGGCGGGCACGACCCAAAACCAGTTGCGTCCAAGCCAGCTCTTTCGTGGTTGCTCGGCCATGTTGTTCCTCTTGTTGAACGAACCGGTGCTCGCCGCGGGCGTTGTGCCACCGTATTTGCCAGCACAAATTTCAACGGTACCAAGAACACCTCACGGAGAGCTGGGCAGCAATCCAACTCACCTCCCGTTTTCTGTACGCGGAAGCGCAATGCATGGGGCGGGAACCATCATATCACGGCCGAGACTACCCAAACAGGATTCAATTCAAACTGATCCTGGGTTCCCCATCAAGTTCGATGACGAGCGTCGTTACGGACGTATCCGCCAGTTTCGAAAGGGTAACCGTTTTCGCGTCAGCGTCGAACGGCAGGGGTTCGCCTGAAGCGAGAATCGTCGCACTTTGGATGTGATTCTGCAGGCCAGGGAGCTGAATGGGTGCGTTCGGAAGAGAGTCAAAATGGAGGTACAGCCGACTCCCTTTCGCCGTACATTTGCCTGCCGGAAGCGAGGGGAATGGAGAACCATGGGTGCCGTAGATGGATTCACCGTTCATTTCCAGCCAGGCGCCCATGTCGTGAAGGCGCGACACGAAAGCGTCGGGGATCGTGCCATCCGCTTTCGGGCCCACGTTCAGGAGGAGATTGCCGCCGCGGCTTGCGACGTCCACGAGGTAGCGGATGAGTTCCGCGCTGTCTTTGAGCGGCGCGTCGCCCTCCTTGTATCCCCACGAGTTGCCGATGGTCATGCAGGCTTCCCAGGGGATCCTGCGACGTCGCTCGAAGTCCATGGCGTGATCAATCTCAGAGGGCTGCTCGCGGGTGTAGAATGAGCTTACCCCCATCTTTCGACAGGAAGGGGCACGAATTAAGATGTAGCAGTAC
>CAZWDH010000218.1:0-12541 GCA_964632865.1 uncultured Nitrospiraceae bacterium | reverse complement strand
GGTCGTGGATGGTCCTTACAGCGACATCAAGGAGAGGCTCGGCGGCATCTATCTCATCGATGTGCCCGACCTGGACGCGGCGCTCTCGTGGGCCGAACGCTGTCCGTGTGCGCGCACAGGGGCTGTTGAAGTGCGTCCCGTGATGTATGCGCCCTAATCAGTTCGCGTGAAGAAGCGCCATTTCCGCGCGTGCTGCATCCAGTTCCCGCAATCGCTCTCGGAATACGCGCCACTCAGATTCTCCCTCACGCGGCACGGTCCCGTCCTGGACCGCATTGATATCGGCGACATAGCTACGGAGGCTCCCAATCTTCGGATAATGGTCGCAAAGCGCCCGTATCTCCGCGAGCAAGGCATCGCGCGCCTCCGATTCAGCCGGATCGCGAAGCGTGCCAGCAATGCGATAGAGCGCCTTTGCAAGCTGTTGCACCACTACTGCGACTTCAGGATTGGCTTTGCGGGCGGCACGAAGTTCGTCGAGCACCCGATCCCGCGTCGCGAAGTCGTACTCCAGATTGGCAACGGTGGCCACCTTGCCGAGAGCTTTCCAGTACTGTTCGCGCACAGACACGTTATTCGGGCCCGACTGATGCAGTTCGCGCAATTCGGTTAGAAAGCCATCTCGCCGTTCCGCACCGGAGTCCCCATGACATTCGTACAAGGCCTGCAGCAAACCCTCGGCAAGCGATCGCAGGGCGGACTCATCATCGGGATCGTCCTTGTGGCGCGCGCGCAGAACGGCGAGGTCTTCGTCGTGCCGCGGATTCGACGATTCATCTGGCGATGATGAAGCAGGCGGTGCCAACGCGAACCCTCCATGCGGAAAACGCTCTACAAGCACCCCTAACCTACTATTGGGCGCGTGCCGATTCAAATTCCGTTGGCGAGGGTCCGCTATGACGCGGTTGCCTCCCCAGGAGGGCGGGTTTTCTAACCCGCCTCAGGAGCGATCGCGGATCAGCAAGTTGACGGGATGAACAAGAGGACTACGCGAGGCGTTCTTCAATTGAAGAAGCCTCACTCATTCATGCAACCGTTGGCATGGCGGGTTGGAAAACCCGCCCTCCTTGGTTTGGCTACTTGGATGCCCCCTACTCCGCAGGCGCTTGGATCTTATCCAGGATCCCATTGATGAATCTGGGTGCGTCGTCGGTGCCGAAGCGTTTGGCGACTTCGATGGCTTCGTTGATGGCGACGTTGCGGGGGACGTCGCCGGCGTAGAGCATTTCCCACGCGGCCACGCGGAGCACGTTGCGTTCCACGCGGCCGATACGGTCGGGGGACCAGGTTTCGAGGGTGGCGACGATAGCGTTATCGAGATCGGCGCGCTGATCGATGACGCCCGCGATCAGCTTCTCCGCGTAATCGCGCACGCCGGGACGCGACGGGTTCACACGCCAGAAATCGGCGATGACTTCACGCCAGTCATAGGAGGTAAAATCGAGGCCAAACAAAAACTGGACGGCGCGCTCGCGGGCGCGCCGCCGCACTTGAGGACTGATACTGCTCACAATTGCTCCATGAGATTCGCCATCTCGATCGCGGCCATGGCCGCGTCAAACCCTTTATTGCCGGACTTCGTGCCCGCGCGTTCCACCGCCTGTTCGATGGTGTCGGTGGTCAGGATGCCGAAGATGATGGGCACGCCGGCATCGTACGATGCGTGCGCCACACCCTTGGCCGCTTCGCCCGCGACGTAGTCGAAGTGCGACGTGCTCCCGCGAATCACCGCGCCCAGCGCGATGATGGCGTCGTACTTCTTCGACTGGGCCATCTTCTTCGCGACCACGGGGATCTCGTAAGACCCCGGCGCCCACACGACGGTGATGTCCTTATCATCCGCGCCGTGGCGGGTCAACCCGTCGATCGCGCCGCCCAGGAGTTTCGACGAGATAAACTCGTTGAACCGGGACACGATGATCCCGTACTTCTTCCCCTTCGAAATCAATTTGCCTTCAATAACCTTCGGCATGGTTCCTCTCTCCTCTCCGTACCGATTCGTACGTCACATCGCCGCCATCCACGGCAAGAAATCTACATCCCCCTTGATCCCCCTTCGAAGGGGGAATTTGCTTAACGACGTCGCTTGGGAGTCTGGATCCCACGCGTCCTAAACAAAGGCCCGTCCTGATCTCCGCGCAACGCAAAGCGTTGCGCTGCTGAAAGCTACCCGAAGTCTACTTTGACGCCAAACAACTCGGTAAACTCCGAAAACCAGAGTTCAACGCACTCCCCCTTTGAAGGGGGATCAAGGGGGATGTCTCTTCAACGTCAACGCGTAACACCGACGTCGTCTTGTCCGTCCCCCTTCACGCAAACAGATGCCCCATCTTCTCCTTCTTCGTCTGGAGATACCGCTCGTTGCGCGCGTTCGGCGGGATGACGAGCGGCACACGATCCGTCACGATGAGCCCGTGGGCTTCGAGGCCCACGCGTTTGCTCGGGTTATTCGTAATGAGCCGCATCCGTTTCACGCCGAGGTCCGTCAGGATCTGCGCGCCGATGCCATACTCCCGCGGGTCGGGCAGGAACCCGAGATGCTCGTTCGCCTCAACGGTGTCGAGCCCGCGATCCTGCAACTCGTACGCGCGGATCTTGTTGACCAAACCTATCCCCCGGCCTTCCTGCCGCATGTACAGCAGGATGCCCTGTCCATCTTCCGCGATCATCCGCAGGGACTCGTGCAACTGATCCCCGCAATCGCAGCGGTGCGACCCGAACACGTCGCCCGTCAAACACTCGGAATGCACGCGCACCAGAATGTCGTCGTCAGGGCCAAAGTCCCCATACACCATCGCGAGATGGTGGTAATCGTCGATCTCCGTTTCGTACGCCACGAGCCGGAACTCGCCGAAGTCCGTCGGGATGCTTGTCTCGGCCACGCGGTCGACCAGTTTCTCGTGACGACGCCGGTACTCGATGATGCTCGCCACG
This sequence comes from uncultured Nitrospiraceae bacterium, assembly GCA_964632865.1. Taxonomy (GTDB): domain Bacteria; phylum Hydrogenedentota; class Hydrogenedentia; order Hydrogenedentales; family SLHB01; genus JAHDWY01. Next base: position 9,607 of record CAZWDH010000218.1, on the reverse strand, counting down.
GAGCAAATCTTGAGGCGATGCTTCTCCGCGAACCGCGTCAGCTCTGGCAACCGCGCCATGGTCCCGTCCTCGCTCATGACTTCGCACAGCACGGCCGACGGGTTCAGTCCCGCGAGCCGCGCGAGGTCGAGCGAACCTTCGGTCTGCCCCGCACGTACGAGGCAGCCGCCTTCGCGCGCGCACAGGGTATGCACGTGGCCCGGCTGAACGATGTCCTTGGCCGTCGTCTTCGGGTCTACCGCGACGCGGATCGTGTGAGCACGGTCCGCCGCGCTCACGCCCGTGGTCACGCCTTCGGCGGCCTCGATGGGCGTGTGGAACGCGGTCCCGAACCGCGACCGATTCTCCCGCGCCACCGGCTGGAGTCCCAGCTGGTCCATGCGTTCCTGCGTCATGACGAGACAGACCAGTCCCCGGCCGTGGGTCACCATGAAGTTGATCATCTCCGGGGTCGTCTTCTCCGCCGCGCACACGAGATCGCCCTCGTTCTCGCGGTCCTCGTCGTCGACCAGGATGATCATCCGGCCCGCCCGAAGCTCCTCAAATATCTCCTCTACCGGGGCAAACATTTGCTTACTCCAATCTGTCGCAGGGAATCTCACGCAAACCCATGTTTCTTCAATTTTTCCAAAGTAAGTCCGCCGCGCGACATTTGCTTTATGTAATGAAAAATATGCTTTCCGAGCATGTCCGCTTCCATGTTGACCGGATCGCCGGGTCTTCTCGTGGAAAGCGTTGTCTTCTCGATCGTTGTCGGGATGATCGCCACGCCGAAGGTATCCCCATGCGGCTCGACGATGGTCAGGCTGATGCCATCCACCGCGATGGAGCCTTTCGGCACCAGATGCCGCGCCACCTCAGTCGGCGCCTGGAACCGCCACAGCGAAAACTCGCCCTGCGGCTGGACCGAATGCACCCGGCCCACGCCGTCCACGTGCCCCTGCACGAAATGGCCGCCCATGCGGTCGCCGTAGGCCAAGGCGCGCTCCAGGTTTACCGCATCTCCCGCCTTCAGACCGCCCAGCGTCGTGCGGTCGAGGGTCTCCGGCGACATCTGCACGACGAAACTCTCGACATCGAAGGACACGACGGTCAGGCACACGCCGTTGATGGCGATGCTGTCGCCCTCCTTCACGCCGTCAAGCACCGTCCGCGCCAGGATGGTCATGTCCGCTCCCGAGCGCCTGGAAACCGCGCCAACTTCTTCGATGATACCGGTAAACATTGGGTCAATTCGCCCTATACATCAGGAATTATATTTTTTTACATACGCCTCGACCAGAATGTCCTCGCCCACGGGACGGGACGTCATCCGTTCGAGGTGGATAACATCAAGTAATCGCTTCGCGCCCTCGCCCTCAACAGCCGTCACCGCATCGTGCCCGCCGATGATCTTGGGGGCGATAAAGAACATCACTTTGTCAACGATTCCAGACTCAAATGCGGAGGCCAGTGTGGTCCCGCCGCCTTCGATAAGCACGGAAACGATCTCCCGGGCGGCGAGTTCTTTCATCAGCAGCGCGAGGTCCAGTCCCCCCTTCCCGGCGGGAATGCGCAGGACTTCGTCGGCGCCCTCAAAGCTGCGGTCGTCAGGCACGGCCACCCACGTGGGCGCCCCGCTGTCGATCTTGAACACCCGCCGATCCCCATCGAGATACTCCGCCGCATCGACGATGACCCGGACCGGATCTTTGGCGGTTTCCGATTCCAGCCGGGTCGTGAGACTGGGGTCGTCCATCATAACCGTGCGGCTGCCGACGAGGATGGCGTCCACCTCGTTGCGCAGTTCGTGGACCATGCGGCGGGCCACCTCGCCCGTAATCCACTTGGAATCGCCCGTGCGGGTCGCGATCTTGCCGTCGAGGGACATGCCGCACTTGGCGATGACGAAGGGCATCCCGCGGGTGATGTATTTGAAGAAGGCTTCGTTCAGTTGCCGGGCTTCGTCTTCGAGCACACCCACGTCCACGGTAATACCCGCCTGTCGCAATGCGAAAATGCCTTCCCCGCAGACCTTCGGGTTGGGATCGTGCAACGCCACGACGACACGCGCGGGCTTGTGTTCGATGAGGAAATCGGTGCAGGGCGCCGTCCGCCCCTGGTGGCAGCAGGGTTCCAGGGAAACGTAAATGGTGCTCCCCGCGACATCATCCCCTGCGGCGTGGATGGCGTTGATCTCGGCGTGAGGACCGCCGGCGCGTTCGTGATAACCTTCGCCGATGATCTGCCCGTCGCGCACCACGACACACCCCACGACCGGGTTCGGGCTGGTCCGCCCTTTCCCCTTCGCGGCGAGTTCCAGGGCGCGGCGCATGAACGTCACGTCCTGTTGGGCCGGCTCCGCGGCCGGTGCTGCGTGGTTCGACATAAAAAATATCCCGACAGGCGTACTGCACCTTCGGGACGTACCGACGGACCCCTCGCCCCGGATGCACCCCTTTCTCGGGCACACCGCACGCGTACGGGTACGCCGCACCTTCTCCCATCCGGACTGTAACCGTCGGCACCGGGATTTCTCCGGTTCCTGCGCGTATCCGCGCTCGCGGGCTCTAACCGCCGATCAGGAATTTCACCCTGCCCCGAAGGTGCTCTCGTTAAAACTGCTCTAACCTAATGATAGCCAATAGGTATTTCGATGTCAACGCATGGCTCCCGCCCCGCGCCGACAAATCAGGGCGATCCAATGTTACTCGCTCGGGGCATCCACGGCTTGTTCGGCCGATTCCGGTTTGGGAAGCCATTCCGGCCACTCGGTCAACCGGTTCGCGGCGTGAATGTTGGCGAGTTTGGCGTCCGGCGCGTCCGAAATGGGGTGTTTGTTCAAGTACTGCCACACGACTTCGTTCTCCGGGGTGACTTCGAGGATACGCGCGCCCTGAGTTTCCGCGATCAAGGTGTTCCCGTTCGGCAGCCGTTGCTGCATGGCGCAGGCACCGGAGAACAGTGGGTCTTCGTCGGTGCCGCTGAACAGCCAGACGACCTCCTGGGTGAAAGGATTGAACTCCATGACCTGTGACCGGTTCTCAGACTTCCGATTGTCGAAGAGGAGCATATTCCCGTTATCCAACAGGGTCGGCTCGTGCTGCCCCTGCCACATCCCCCTGAGCACCCACACGGCCTTTTCAATCTCCGGGTCGAGGATGGCGATAAAGCTCAGCTTACGGCTGGAAACCAGGATGTTCCCCTTCTTGAAAATCGAGGCCCGGTCAACCTGACTGCCATCGAAAATCTCGATCGTGTTGAAGTGCAGCAAATCTCCCGTCGTCTGCATGTCGTTCAAGAGCGGTCTGTAAATGGAGTTCCGGAAATAGTCCAGCATGTGAATACGGCCGCGCTCCGTTCCATCGGGATTTACAATGCTGATGGTCGGCTCGAGGGTCCACGGCTTCTTTCCGCCTTTGCGCGCCTCGAGGTTGAGATCGTTGCTCAAGACATAAATGGTGCCGTCGTCCATCACCTGCATATGGTGATGGCACCTGCCGGGATAGGCCCACAGCAGATTCGAATCGCGGTCCACTTTGATGAGCCCGATGTTCTCAAAAATGGCGAGAAGGTCGCCGTTCGGATACATGTAAACCCGCCGCCAGTGCTCCATGCTCTGCGGGCGAATCATCCGTTCGTGCTTGTAGTCCGGAAATGCCTGGTCGAACTCGTAATGCCACTCATAGACTTCGTTTCCGTTCATATCCATGAGGTAGGCTACGCACGCATGGGCCGAAAGATATAGCGTCAGCCCATCGTAGGTTTTGTCCGTCACGTAGGTCACCACGCCCGTGCGCTCTGCCGTCCGCGTCGATTCTCCGAGGTAGCCGATCGCCTCCATTTGCTCCTCGATTTCCGCCCGAGACAGTCCCTCATTTTCATCGGCCTTTTCGTCCCGCGCGTTGGAAGCGGCCTTCCTGGCTTCGAGTTCCGCAAGACTCCGATCTGCGGCCGACAGGCCGTCCGCAGCTGGGGCCATCTCCTCCGCCGGCGGTTGCTGACATCCGGCGAAAACGATTGCGGAGCAGGAGATCACAATGATGAGGAGAGATAACAAAGACGTTTTCAAGCGTTCAAACTCCCTTTACGTAAATCCGCTATGATCCGCTTCCCGGCGACGGCGTCGCGCCGCGGGGATTTTCGTTGATTGGCCGATAGGCTATATTCCGATAATTGTCATTTTCAACCACGACCCATCCGCTGTTCCGCAGCGCCTCCGCTTCCCGATCGTTCATGACGTGTACAAAAACTAGATCGGGATGATGTTCGTGAATGAATCGCGAAAGCTCTCCATCGTTTGGCGGGAAGATCGCCATCAGGTTTTCGGCGCTGACGCCACCGCGAGACCGGCCCAGGTCCATCCTGGCGATTTCGGGCGTGCAAAGCCCCTTCAGGTCGATGAACTCAAAGTTCGCGTCCGGAAAGTGCTTCTTCATCGTGTACGGGAAGATCCCCATCTGCGTTGTCAGCACAGTCAACTTCCCCCGCTGCGCCAGAATCTCTGGGGCAATCTCATCGAAGATCGGCCGCAAGCGAGACATTTCCCTGCGATGGCGCAGGCTAAGGCCAATGACACGGGTATCCAGATCTTCGGACGGTGACAGCACGTGACTGAGATCATAAGGCCGCAATCGGCCTATCTCGTGTCGATATACCCGCGTATCGAAAACGCCGTGCACATCGGCCCCGACGCGCAGAGCTGCGGTGGCAATACCGACCGCGACAAGCGTTACTGCAACTACCTGCGCGGCGCGTGCCCGTACCCCATTCTGCTTACCTGCCAGCGCCCAATAAGAGAATCCGAATATGGCAACCACAGTGGCCACCGTCAGGATTGGAAGAAATGGAACGACGAAGCGCGCCAGGGCCATCCAATCACCGCCGCTTACTACGACGATGATCGTTCCGCACACACAAAGCCCATAGAGGAATATGCCGTTTAATTTGGCGCTTGCGTCCTCATCTCCGCGTTTGCGGAGTGAGACCACGAGATGAACGGCATAGTAGACCGTCAATCCCGCGATTGCGATTGCCTGTAGCAGAGCGAAGTAGCTCGAGGAAAGGTATCCAACCAGGTACGACCAGCCGCCTGGCAGTCGCTCCCAAATACCGCCCGACTTTGCGTAAACAGGATTCGGGAATATCATGCCAAAACTCAGCCATCGCCATAGTGTGACCGCGCCGAAAAACAGAATCGGCACTGCAACCATCATGGGCAGCAGCCAATGCCTCCCCTTAAACCACCAATAGAACGCCACGAATACCGGCATGAAAAACAGAATGAAGAAGCCTTCCGGGCGGACCACGGTATACAACGACTGGCTGATCAGTACCACGACTGCGGTCTTGGTCTTGGGTTCGAGCCAGAACTGCGTCAATGCGCATCCGAAGATCGTCAGGATCAACGCCGCATACGGTGTTTCAAGCCCGCCCATGGACCAATAGAGGAACGCTGGGTTAACGGCCAAAGCCAACAGGGTCAGAAAATACGCAGCGAAGGGATGGGAACAATATGCGAAGATCGCGCGGCGATAGCCGTGAAAGGCTAACAGAACCAGCGCGCCCGCAATCATGCCGGCCAGTTTGTTAATGGTGAACACTGCACCCGGGGCAATGCTCGCAAACAATGCAATAAGACACGCGTGGAACGTGCTTGAACAGATCTCCAGCGGCTGGCCGTTGTGGTTGACAAATCCGTGACCGGCGGCAAGCTGCTCTCCTGCCCAGAGGGATATGAAAGCATCGTCGGTCCCGGAATTGGCGTAATGAAACAACGCGAGGTACAAATACAAACAGATGCATAACGTCAGCACGAACCGGTCGCGCGAGGCAGAGAGCCATGCGCGGGCACGCGATTCGGGATGTACGTCTGGCGTGGGCTGGTCCTTGTCGTCAATCGCCATCGTATCTGTCAACGTGAAGGAAGTCCTGCATCAGTGTTTGCGAGATATTGCGCACCCGGAGTGTATCCAATCGATTGCAGCGGGAACAAATCGCGAGACTCCCCTTCAGGATGACGGCCCGCCACGAGATACCTTTCGGATATTTATCCCCTTCACCCTGAAGGCTTCCAGCATCGGTAACGACTCGAGCCGACGCCGCAGGACGTTGGCCGCTCTGTCTTCATTGATGGAAACAAAATGGATACTGCCATGATTCACCGTCGCCAAAACTTCGTCAATTTGCTCCGGCGTATTCGCGGCCACAAATTGCAGAGAATCAAAGATGCCATCCGTTGTTTCCTCTCGCCCATCGTTCAAACTGCGGCAAAGGTAAAATTCAATCGAAGGGCAACCTGCGAAATTGACATTTCCTCGATCTCGTTCTTCCTTCTTCGGATGCCAAATCGGTCGCGTATAGGCGATTACGTCTCCATACTGCGCGGAACTCGCCAAGTGCTCTCCTGCGGCCCTCCAATCCCGCGCAGGGATCGACGAGAAGTAGACGGTCAATTCCCCGTACCCTGCCGCAACGATAAGTGCGAGCACCAAGCCGTAGACCACAGCTCCGATTACTGTGCGCCCGCGAGCGTGTTTGCAAGTTCTTCCCACCATTGTGCCGAAACAGCGCATTGAGGCCATCAGACCAATCCCAATGAGAAGCGGATAAAAGGGAGCTAGGTTGAAGAAGTACCGATCGCGGAAGAAATGATCGACTGGCACCCAGAGGAACGGGATCGGGACAAAGGCCAGTTGCGCCCCAAAGAGGACTGACAGTCGTGGCCGTCTGCGGATGGCGTATCCGACGCCCACGACAAGAGGAATTGTCCATGCAACGCGCGATGCCTCGGTTTGACCAGGTAAAAAGGATCCCAGGAACCTCCGATACTTCACAAGAGTCAGGCGATACACAGGTGATTCGCCTGAGTCCTCGCTCCGTGCATCATCCACATCAGCCGCTTTATCAGAATCCCCAATCACCCACGGAGACTGAGGTAGATTTCGGCCGAAGGCCGTAGAGACTAGAATTGGCGAAAGACTTAGCGCACCGAAAATGACGATTGCGGCCGCCGTGCGAAAGCGATGCCGCCCGGAATCTTCACTGGGCATAGTGAACAACAGAATTGCCATTGTCGCAAGTAGTGTCGCAACGTAGGGGACTACCGTCAATTGCATGCCAATGCCTAGGCTCGCGGAAAGAGCGAATGCCATCCAACTTTTCCATCCACTTCGCTGAACGATTCGCCACGCAGACCACGTCATGAGAATGCTCGCCAGCGCGACGAATGCGTAATAGCGCGCTTCCTGACTTCGGTGCACCTGATCCACGGACATGGCGAAGAGGACCGCCCCGAAAAACGCTGCGCTCCGCCCCGCGACTGCACGGGAAAATAGATAGATCGCAAGTACGCCGGCGACGCCAGCCGTCACGCTGGGCATTCGGAGTATGACTTCCGAATCCCCGAGCTTCAGTGCGAAGTGTCCCAGAAGGTAGTACAGGAAATTGTACCGGTGGACTAGAATCTCTCTCACAGGCAAGCTGGCGCCCGTGTGCGTCAACGTCTCGTCGTACCAGTACGTGCAATCCAGCTTGTATAGCCGGATCAAGGCGGCAACGAGTAACAAACAGCACAACCCGAGTATCTCAAAGCGGGACCATGCTGGACCCAGTCCTTGTCTCTCCGTCACGCCCATTGCGCTTGTGCTCGCACCCGGCACCTCTTTTGATCCCGTCACGGGAAGACTCCTAGCTACGGGAATCGACTACCCGTACAATCTCGGGCAGACTTCTCCCACATGCGAATTCTCAATTTGAGAGACAACACCATGTGCAGGTCGTTCTACTTCCCAACCCTGACCAATTGCTGGGCCGCGTCGATAGTCCATGCCCTAGAATCCGCTGCGCAAACCAGATACACTGTGGGCGACAGGAATTATCTTCCCACTCACTGACATCCCCGCGGATCACAACACTGAGGAAACCTGCGTAATGTATCGCATTAGCATAGTGCCGTTCATCCTGTTTCTTGCCTCCGCGTCGGGCGAGGAAGACCTCCAGTCGCCGAGAACGGTCGGGCCTTATCCCGAGTGGTGCGTGTATTTCACCACCGGATCCGTGAAACAGATTGCGGGCGATCCCCAGGAGATGGCGACGGCGATCTCGCGGATGCGCGACCTCGGCGTGACGAAGGCCTATCTGGAGGTCTATCGCGGCGAAGTCGTGCCCCCGGAAACCTTGATTGCCGCGCGGGACGCCCTGCGCGCGGAAGGGTTCGCGGTTGCCGGCGGCATCGCCACGGTGCCGGGTGGCGGCTACGGCCTGCGGCAGGAAGGGCCCCTGGACTGGTTCAACTGGCAAAATCCGAAAACCCAGCACGACATGCGCGAGGTCACCTCGATGGCGGCCGGCATCTTCGATGAGTTCATCGTCGACGACTTCTACTGCACAGGCGACGTAAGCGAGGAATCGCTTCAAGCCAAAGGCGACCGCTCGTGGTCGGACTACCGGCGCGATTTGCTTGTGGATCTCGCTACTTCGATTTTTATCGAACCCGCCAAGGCAGTCAATCCCGACATCACCATGATCATCAAGTATCCCCAGTGGTACGACAAGTTTCACGAACACGGCTACGATGTCGCGCGCGAATCGCCGCTGTTCGACGAAGTCTGGGTCGGCACGGAAACGCGCGGCGCCCACACCTTGCGCTTTGGGTATGCGCAAGCGTACATGGGCTTTGTGAACTACCGCTGGATCGCCTCTATCGCCGGTGACAAGACCTCCGGCGCATGGTTCGATCACGGCGATTGCGACGCCATCGACTTCGTGGATCAGGCCTACCAGAGCGTGCTTGCAGGCGCGCCTTCCATCATGATATTCAGCTACGGCGCCGTGCGCGAAGGCCATCCCGGCCATCCCCTCCTCGTGGAGGCGCAACCCCAACTGAAACAACTCGCCGATGCCGTGGCCGCGCATCCGGTCGTAGGCGTTGCCGCCCTGAAACCACCCAACAGCCCCGCCGGAAGCGACATGTTCATCATGGACAATATCGGCATGCTGGGCATTCCGCTGGTGCCCGTATCGGCGTGGCCGGAGGATGCGGAGGTCGTGTTCCTTCCCACCCAAGCCGCCGCGGAACCTACCTTGACGAAGAAAGTCCAGAGCGCAGTGGAAGCCGGAAAGACGATCATCATGACGCCGGGCTTGCTGGCCGGGTCGGCAGATGCAGAGGCCTTGGCTAAGCTCGCCGGGGTAACGGCGCCAGTGTCGGCAGAGGCCCTATCCGCCACCACCGTATCCGTTGACGGCGAAGCGTTCCCCTTGGCGCGCCCTCTCGATCTGGCGTCAGGCCTCGAACTCGCTGGAGCCGAAGCGCTACTGACCGCCGAGGTAGACGGCCAGGAAGTCCCGCTGCTCACCCGCAGGGCCATCGACAGCGCACAGGTCTACGTGTTCAACGTCCGCACCTACTCCCAGGCCGACTACGACGCCGTAGACGAGGTCCTACTCCCGCCGCGCCTGCTCGGACTTCTCGAATTGCCGCGCCCGGTGGTGAACGCCGTCCGCGCCGCGTTCAACGAACCGCTTGGGATCGCCTTCGACGCCGGCCCTCGAATCACGCTGCAAACCCTCGCGGACGGCAGCGCGGTGATCCAGATTTATCAGGACACCGAGCAGGAAATGGCAT
>CAZWDH010000217.1:0-12551 GCA_964632865.1 uncultured Nitrospiraceae bacterium | reverse complement strand
GCTTCGTGCAGGTTTACAGCGGCGGCGGCCATCAGCAGGAGAGCTGGGATGCGCACTACGGCCTCAAGGTGAACCACGACATGCATTGCGCGGAGACGGACGTTCCCATGGCGGGGTTGATCGCCGACCTCAAACAGCGCGGACTACTTGATGAGACGCTCATCGTCTGGGGCGGCGAGTTCGGGCGTCTGCCGGTATCTCAGGGGAGCATCGGGCGCGACCACAATCCCGACGGTTTTCTCATGTGGATGGCCGGAGGCGGCATCAAAGGTGGCGTGAGCTACGGGGAAACGGACGAAGTCGGCTACCGCGCGGAAGTCGATCACGTGAGTGTGCATGATCTCCACGCGACCATCCTGGACCGCCTTGGCATCGACCATACACGCCTCACCTACGAGCACAACGGACGCCGCTACCGGCTGACGGACGTGTCGGGGGAAGTGATCAAGCCGATATTGGTGTGAGGCGAAGCGCCCGGGTGGGGAATGGGACCTATAGGACGAATAAGACATAAGAGCCCTGCTCAATAGCCCACGTCAAGCCGTAGCGGTTCTGCCGTTCCTGCTGACCGTCCGGTCCCTGTTGTCCTTGGTGTCCCTGCTGTCCCTGCAGTCCCTTTCTTCATTCGCCCTTGGCCTTGTGCAATTGCTATGGTTAACCCCAGCCACGAACTCGCCTAATCTGGGGTTATCGCCATGGTATCGAGAGCCTGTCTCATTGCTGCTGTTTGCGCCACGGTTTCATTGCAGGTCGATTCTCAAGAGATCCTCGGCATTCCGCTGAAACCCGATCCCCCCATCGCCGTTGACGGCGATCTCGGCGACTGGAGTTCGGTTCCGAATGCGATTCCCCTGACCAATGCGGAGCAGGTAGTCTGGGGCGCGGGCACGTGGAGGGACGCCGATGATCTGAGCGGGACCGTTCACCTGGCATGGCGGCATGAGTATCTGTTCATCGCCGCCGAGGTCTCCGACGAGACCATTCGCCAGACGCAGCGCGGCGATTCCATGTGGAAAGGTGACCATATCGAGATCTATCTTGACGTCCTTCCGGATACCGAGCCGGACCGCATCGCGTTTGGCGCAGGCCAGTTTCAGATCGCCGCGAGCCCCGGAAACTTCGGACAGACCGGAGACGCGTTGCTGGACACGGCGCCGGAAGTGTTCGTGTACCAGCCCAAACCCGGCCCGGCGCAGGGCGCGTTGGTTGCCTCGGAGCGAACGGAACGCGGATACGTGATTGAAGTGGCGCTGCCGTGGGCGCTCCTAGGCGTGGAGCCGGTTGACGGAATGACCCTGCGCGTGGAGGTGGGCCTGTCCGATACCGACAGTCCCGAACCAGCGCAAGAAGTTCTGATGGCAACGTCCGCGGATGCGTGGGAGCACACGCGAACCCGTCTGCGGCTTGCCGCCCTCGCCGGAACGGACGGCATCGCCACACCCGCCGCCAAGGAAGTCGCGATATTCGACCACGCGGAACTTGCGCAAGGCACGACGCAGGACGTTGCATTCGTCGTGGAAGAAATTCCCGCGGGCAAGGAGGCGATCCTCGCGCTCAAGGCGCGCATGCAGACCGAGCGCGTCGCGGGACACACCCCGGCCCTGCGCGTATACATCAACGACGAAGTGCTCGACAGCGAACGCCTCGTCAATAAACCGCTTCGCGCGAAGTCGCGCGGCGGCGATGTCTACTCGCTTGCCGCCGGTGACCGGTTCTCAACTTATTACAGTCCCGACTTCGAAAGCCCGGACTCTGACAACCACTACGGACTGCTTGACGGCATCAGCGCATGCGAATTCGAGTTAAACGTGTCGGACCTGGTCCGCACCGGCGAGAACACGCTGCGCATTGAGAACGCAGCCGCCGAGTCCGTCGACAATTCGCTCGTCGTAGCCGATGCCAAGCTGCTGTTCCGTCCTCCAGAACCTCCCGCAGCCGCGAAGGCCGGTCCTCCGACCGGTCCGCTGGATCGATATGCGCCCGCGTCAAAACCGGTCGTTTTTTACGCCGAAGACGTGGGGGAAGGTATGATCCGCATCACGGTAGGCGACGACACCTACGAAGTCGCGTCTCGATTCTCCACGCCCAAACCGGAATGGGTCCATGGTGCCAACGACTACTTCGCGTTTGAACGCGCCATGGAAATCCGAGACGGCGCCGTCGTCGTGCGCGACACCTTCACGAATCAAACCGACGACAACTTGCCGATCATGCAACGCCACGAAGTCGAGCTTGGCGCGCGCATGAAAGGTCTGTGGCTCTCAGGTCTCGAACAGGCGGCCTTGAGCGGTTCCACCAACGAGCCGGCCAATCCGACCACCTTTGCGTCCACCGAGACCTCGGGTATCGGACTGCTGCCGTTGAACGACGTGATGCGCGTGCATGCCGCCAACTATGGCGTCGACGGCACGGTGGGTCTGGCGGATAACAACCTCGTCTTGCCACCCGGCGCCACCTACACCGCGGAATGGGCGATCGTGCCTGCCGACGCACCGGATTATTGGCGGTTTCTTAATGCGGCACGTCCGCTCGTCGGCGCGAACTTCCTCATCGACGGCGGATTTGCCTTCTTCCGGGCGGGTCCGCTGACGGACGAATGGTCCGACGAGCAGACGGAAGACTTCCTCCGCTTCAAGGATGCGAGGTACGCCTGCGCATCCATCGACTACCCGCGTTACAATGGCCAGTATCCCCACGGGACGGCCTTCCAGCGCATTAACCACGACAACTACCGCAATGCGTTCGCGCGCCGCCGCGAACTCGTGCCGGGGATTCAGAATCTTGTCTACTTCCACTGCTTCATCGACGTGACGGAGGACGGACCCGAGCGTTTCACCGATGCACGCCTTCTCCGGCCCGACGGTACGCAGGCGGATTACGGCGAAGCGGTGCACAAGATCTACCTGCCACTCGAAACCAACTCCTACGGGCCTGAGGTCGCGAAGAATGTCGATGTGATTCTCGAAGGCATCGGGGCGGAAGGTGTGTATTGGGACGAGCACGAGTACAGCCGTTGGACCTATCACTACGGCGAGCCCTGGGACGGGTACACCGGCGACATCGATCCCTCGACGATGAAAGTCACGCGGTTGAAGTCGTCGGTCACGCTGTTGACCGAGCCGTGGCGGTTGGACCTCGCGAAGCGCATCCTCGCGGCCGGGCCGCTCATCGGAAACGGTGCGCCGTACACGCGGGCCATGGTGGACTTGCAGTTCCCCTGCTTCGTCGAAACCGGGAGCATCACCCACTGCACGAAGGCCCATCTGTATTCGCCCATCGCTCTCGGCGATCACCTGACCGAACGCAGTGAACTCGACGCATACCGCACGATGCTGGCCGCGCTGGACTACGGCTGCGTCTACCATTGGTACAACGACATGACCGTCATCCCCACGCACCATCACCTGACGCGGTACATGTTTCCCATCACACCGCTGGAACTGCATGAGGGATACCTCATCGGCAAGGAACGCATCATCACCAACAAGAGCGGACTCTTCGGGTGGGGCGACGCATCGGAACACGAGGTTCACGTCTTCGACGATACGGGCCGCGAAGTGGAGGACTTCTATGCTCCAACGGTGACAATCGAAAGCGCAACATACACCGAGTTGCGAATCGCGGAGGACTGGTCGGCGGCCATCATCCGCAAGTAGGGGGTAACCATGGGAATCGCGCGACTACTTATACTGATTGCTGCGCTCGCGTTCTGCACGTCCGCGGTACGTGCAGAACTGGCGCTGAGTCTGCCGTCTCACCGGACGGCGTTTGAGCGAGGCGAAACTGTTACGGTTCGGATCAATGCTCCCGAGTCATCCACGATACACATCGACGTCGATGGATGGCTGGGCGAGGACGTGACCGTAAGTGACGGTAAGGCGGAGTATCAGTTCGATTCAACGTTGCTTCGCGCCGACGAATATCTCGTGCGCGCGCGGACCGACAACGGCGAAAAGTCGGTCCTGCCGGTGACCATCGCGGCGATCCATGACGCGGAACGGATTCCGGTCTGGCGCTGGGGCGGCGGCGCGGGTATGGACTTCCCCTGGTGGCAGCAGCGCGGATTTACGGGGGCCTTCATTCAATCCCCGAAAGATCCTGTCGAACCGGACGACTCGATCGTGCGGAGTTACGGCCGTGCCTTTGATGAGGCCACGCGGCTCGACTTCGACTTGGGCTTGTACTTCCGCACGCTCGATTCGGAATCACTCACGAAAGACGAATCAAACCTTGTGCTGCTTCCCAACGGCACGCGCGGCGACAAGGTCTATCCGCTGGAACCGGCGGTCATCGATCATGCGGTCGAAACAACGCGGCGCAGCATGCAGGCTTGGGCGGAGTACCCCGGCCTGCGGCACGTCATGCTCAACTCGGAATGGCAGACGCCATTCTGTCTCAATGACGCCGCGATTCAGGACGCGCAGAACGAGATTGGTCTCGATATCCGCGAGTACATCGATGAGAACGGACGTCCTGTACCTATCCCTGCGGAGGCCATCGTTGGAGGCGTCATCCCGGACGATGAGCCGCACTACCGCTTTCTCCAATGGTGGTGGCAGCGGGGTCATGGCACCGCCGTCGTGAACCTTGCGCAGGGCGCGGTCGTGGACGAGTATCGGCCCGACGCGATCACGTGGCACGAACCGTACCGCCTCGCGCCCGTGCGAAACGCGGCCAAAGGGCTCGATTGCATCGCCACGTGGACCTACGGGCATCCCGATATTAAGCGCCTCTGTTACACGACCTACCTGCAAGCCACGGCGCGGCCCGCGCAGCAACTGGTGCAGCAGGACATCACGCTGTTTGTCTACGGCCGCTATGCGATCGCGCTGGACGAATCGACGGCGGACATGAGCCAGGATTTTTCCGGCGGTGATCCCTACTTCACGGCGGGGCCGGACTACGCGCGTCAAGCGACGTGGCTCGTCATGTCGCAACGGCCGGACATCCTGTGTTATTACTCCGCAGGCAAGCTGTCGCCCGATAATCCAACCTTGGACACCAGTTACGCGTCGCCCGAGACCTTCGACGCGATCGGGCAAACCTGCGACGAGTTGGTTCAGCCCTTCGGTCCGGCGATTCGCGCGAGCAAACGCGTGCAACCGGAGGTGGCGCTGCTCATGTCGGCGGCCTCGACGTGGTTTTCCGCGAGTCCGAACCTGCCTGGATATCCAAACGAACAGACCCTGCCGTTTGCATCGCTGTTGATGATGAACCACGTGCCTTTCGATGTGCTGCTTGACGAAGACATCGCAGAGGGCGCATTGGACCGCTACCGTGTGCTCGTGTTGCCGCGGGCAGACACCTTGACGCAATCGATGTGCGAACGCATCAAGACTTTCGCGGAGGCCGGCGGTGCGGTCATCGCCGATGCCTTGCGCGCGGACATCCCCGGCGCGCAACGCACAAGCTTCGATTTCTCGCCGTTGCGCAAAGTGGACGGCAAGGCGCTCGCCGAGGGCGACGCCATGTCGGCCGAGGAAATGCGGGCCATGATGGAAGGCTACGCGTCGGACCTGGCGCCGCTGTTGGCCGGCGTTGCGCGGACGGCCGCTGCCGAGAGCCCGCGAGTGCTGACGAACGCGCTCGAGGCCGGAGTCGCGCGCTACCACTTCTTCGTCAACGACGACCGAACCTACGGTCCGCGATTTGGTGAATGGAAACTGCGCTTCGAATTGGGCGTTCGCCAGACGGCGCAAGTCAGCATCGACGTGACGGGGCGGCCTGTCCTGTACGACATGCTCCAGCGCGGAGAAATCGCATACGAAACATCCGGCGGCTGGGCGCGATTCACGCTCGATATCCCGGCCGCGCGAGGCAAGCTGATCGCCTCCCTGCCGGAAGCCATCGGCAGCGTGCGGATCGCCGGACCGGAAACCTGCGCGCCGGGCCAACCCGTGGACCTGACGATCGAAGTGCTGAGCGCATCTGGAAATCCCTTCAAGAGCGCGCACCCGTTGCGCGTCGAGGTGAGCGATCCGCGCGCCGGCGAATCCGAATGGTCCCGCTACACGACGACCCGCGACGGCATCTGCGTGTTCCGGTTTGTGCCCGCGATCAACGAAGCGCCGGGGAATTGGGAGGTGACGGTGACCGAGCTGGTCAGCGGGAAGAAGGCCGAGCACCGGGTTGAATGCGGCAAGTAGAGTCGTGTCGCGTTACTTCGTACCCCGCGCGGCGGCGTATTCTTTCGCGAACGCGGCGCCGTCGTAGGAAACGTTGGCCTTTGCAAGATGGTGCATGGGCACAGTCTTGTTTCCATTCGTCCACGACAGTTTCGCGGCCAAGGCGCAAAGTTCCGGTTCGACCAGCGCGTCGATGGGGAGGGGCGGCTCCGCGACGTCGCCGGCGAGGTAGGGCAACACGCGCTCCAGCAGCGCGCGATATAGGTTGGCCGAATCAACGACGAATTGGGTGACGCCTTTGTTCGTGACGATGTCCGCGTGGAAGGGGATCCAGCCGTCCATCTTGCCGATGACGAGGATCCCGACCGCGCCGTTTTCCCACGTGACTTCGATGCGCCGCTGCACGTCCTGACTCAGGTGGCGAACCGATGCAATGCCGGGTCCGAGGATGCCGCTCAGCAAGGCATAAGCGTGAATGCCGTAGTTGTACTCGTCGACGCCGCACCCGCAGATGACCGTGTGAGGCGTGCCGCGTTCTTCTTCCGGGATCGCCAGCCAGTCCCGCGTTTCGTAGCAGAATCGCAACGACGACCCGCCGCTGATACGCGCACTTTTATTCACCCATTCCACAATCTGGCCGATATCGTTGATGTTTCCCGCGACCGGCTTGTCGAGCAGCACAGACTTGCCCGCTTCGACAAAGGGCCGTGCCTTGGCGATGTGCGTGTCCCAATCACAACCGTGGATGATCGCGCAATCCACCTCGGGCACCATCGCTTCGAGCGACGGGTAAACGGTAGGGATTTCGTGGTCCCGCGCGAACTTCTTGACGTATTCCGCGGAATGCACCGCGCCGCCGTCCCAGAGTCCCACGACTTCGTGTCCAAGTTCGCGCTCGATGGGAATCCAGTTCTGGGGATGAGACGTGTCGACATCGACTACACCGATTCGCATACCACTACACCCTGTTCTTGTCCGCGACTTCGGCCACAATGTTTGCGGCCAGTTCGCAGTGTTCCGGTTGATACTTTTCACAGAAGGTCGACCAGCGGACGAAGGTCTTGAGGAACTCCGTCGCTGTGGGGCAGCTCTCCGCCGAGTACGTGTACTCCCGCGACGCCGGTGGCATCGTATAGGGGAATCGCTTCTCTGCGATCTTCTTATGCAGACAGGTCAGCGCCGCCGGCATGAGATAATACTCGCCCATACCCGCGCCGGGGATACCCGCCTCGGCGAGCTGGCTTGCGAAGTCTTCCGTGCTGCACGCGAACGCGTTCGCGTCGATATTCAACCCCGCCATCCAGCAGGAATAGACGTTCGTCGATTCCGGAATCGGTAGCGGCGTGATGCCGGGGATTTCGCCGAGCTTCTGGTAGAGCAGCCGTACCATTGCATCGCGATGGGCGACCTGGTCGCGCACGATCTCCAGTTGCGCGAGGCAAATCGCCGCCGTGCATCCCGGCATGCGATAGGCGTAGCCCACGTCCGCGTGAAGCCGGCCGAAGTGCGGCTGCATGACCGCCCCTCGGCTTTGTCCCCTGTAGCGCGCGCGTTCGTACAACTCGGTGTCGTTGGTGACGAGGCAACCGCCCGTGTCGGACCCCATTGTCTTCTCGGCGTCGAAGGAAAAACACGCGGCGTCGCCGAGCGTGCCCGCGACGCGCCCCTTGTACTCGCCGAAAACCGCCTGGCACACGTCTTCATACACTTTCAGGCCATGCTTTTTCGCAAGCGCGTTGATGCCGTCCATGTCGTTCATGAGGCCCGTCATGTGAACGCAAAGGATCGCGCGCGTGCGGTCCGTAATGCACGGTTCGATGGTGGCGGGACAGAAATTGATGGTGCCCGGTTCCGTGTCCGCGAAGATGGGGATGATCCCTTCGGCGAGGAAGCCTTGCACCGTCCCGTAATCCGTGACAGGGCTCACAATGATCTCATCGCCCGCTTCCATGCCCGCGGCCAGCGCGAGCACGTGCAGCGCCGGCGTGCATCCCGGCGTCCCGATGCAATGCTTCACCCCCAGAGCCTCCGCGAAGGCTTTCTCGAAGCGACCCATCATGTCGGCCGTCAACCCGGAATCGACGACCTCCTGCACGTATTTTGATGCATTCGGCCCCATCGTCCGCGGAAACGAAACCGGCAACTTGCCGACTTCGTCCAGATGCGCCTGCGCCCCCCATTTGGCGGCCTGAAGTTTTTCTGCCATGGTTCCGGTCTTGCCTTTCTATCGCAACGCCTGCGGCGGCGTCGTGTCCCGAGTCTTCCTAACCGTCGGGTCCCCAAATCGCAACAGCCGCCGTTCTTTAAGAACATCCCCCTTTATCCCCCTTCGAAGGGGGAGCTGCGTCAGCGCAATTCTTTGGGCGCTCATGAGGTTAGTCGCATTATATCTGGTGCGGGTCGTGCGCTGAAAGGACACCGCTGCGAGGTGGTGACTGAGATTGGGGAGGGGTGCACCCCAGTTCTTTTTGACGATTCAAGGGGGGTAGGGTCGCGGCATGTCTGGGATTGGTTGGCATGGGCGAAGTTCTCCCCATAAATTTGGCGCGGGATGTTGCACAAGCGTTCGGCGTTGAGGAAGACGCCGGGCGGCTGGGACCGGCTCAGTATCTCGATCTGATGGAACCTACAGGAACAGAAAGGAATAATAAGAATTACAGGGCTGCTTCCTAATACAGAAGGATTACGTAGGCGTTTGCCGCCGGTCATGTGGGAAGCACCGTTAGTATTCGGGCCCCGCAGCACTTCGTCGAATCAACCGAAGGAGGTCCGCCATGAGATTTCGCACCCCAATTTTTGCCTTGATCCCGTTTGCTTTGCCTGCGTTCGTCTCTCATGCCGCAATCGAGGTGAATGACCAGCTCGTTGTGTTTGCGGACCAGGGGGAGGTCATCAAGAAGATTGAGCTCAGCCCGAGGACGTACGGCCAGGAGGATCGTCTGTATGTCGAGGACAAGGTGTATCACAACGACGACTATGCGTTGATTTACCGCGGGTATCGTCCGCCGAAAATTGCAACGCATTTTACGGATGCCGACCGAATTGAGATTTACTCCTCCGATGGGACGGAGCTGTTTACGATTACGGAGAACCCCCATTGGTACGTGGGAAATCAATTCCTGTTTGCGGACGATTGGGTGGTGATTCTCAATGAAAGGGATGGTGTCATTAATGGTTTCGTCTTCATAGATATGAAGGAGAAAACGAAAGAATACGAGTCCCTTCACCAGCATGGGGAAAACCTCATCCACGCATTTGTTGTTCCGGCCACCGAAACGGACGGCGAAAGTCGCGTCTGGATAATCACGGGGCGCGACTCTTGGGGCGATACGCAGGCTATCACGAAGGTGGACGGCCAAGGCGAATACACAAGAAGCTACACGTTTTCGGGAGAGTACTCGGCTCATCCGCTGGAAGACGACCTCGAACTTAGTGAAGTTCAGGGTGAACCGAAGGCCTATACCTACGAGAAACGTTTCGAATGCGAGCGGGCGTTAGACGGTGTTGACGATCTGAGGACCGCTGTGGTGGATTTCGCCAATCTGGTTGAGCGACTTCGCCGACGTGAAAACAAGAACGTACTCAGCGATGACGTGCCGGAGTTGGAGGGCATCGACAGTTCGGATTGGGAGACGCTGAATCTTGGACTGCCCAACCGCCTTGGCATCATTGACGGAACGATCCATAAGCAGAAGTACCTGATCGAGAAGCTCGAATACGAACTGGCGCGCGAACGAAACGATGGCAGCGCCGAAGGCGAGGCCAACGAGAAGAAGGCGTACTCGGACTATCAACAGGCGCTGTCGGAGTTTCGGCACTTCTGGGAGAACTTCAGCATCGCGGATTGATGGGTCTGGTGGAGAGGGAGCGACGCGTCGCCCGGCCGAGCGCGACGGGGCGTAACCGATGAGTTCGCGCGCCGCGCAAAACCGGTGAATGTTGTTCGCCATACGAGCCCCGGATAGGAAGCAGGTTGTAACCCAGCACCTGTCGTTCGATTTGCCCCGGAGGGGCGACAGGTTGTAGCCCAGGGTGGAGTGAGGTACGAGCGGAGCCCTGGGTTGCGGGATTCTATTTCAGCAAGCCTTGGAAGGGCGGCAGAACGGTCAATCGTCAATCCCAGATGTATCGTTCGTCGTACTCGATGTTGTGGGCTTTTAAGAGGCGGAGGAACTCGGTTTTGAAGTCCTCCTTCCGATGGTGTTCCTCCTGGGTTTCGATGTATGCCTTGACGCGGCTCATCTGCGACGCGCTCACGGTGAATGCGCCGTATCCTCCTTGCCATGCGAAGTCCCGAAACTCGGGGAACGTGTCGTGCACCCATTTGGAGCTGCCGGCCTTCACGTCGCGCAACAGATCGGCGACCCCCACGGTCTGGTGAATCCGCGCGAGGATGTGAATATGGTCCTCCGTGCCGCCGATGGACAACGCGACGCCGTTTTGGGTTCGGACGATGCCGCCCACGTAGGGATACAGGCGTTCCCGGATATCCGTGGCCAGCCACGGGCGGCGGTCTTTGGTGGAGAATACGAGATGGTAGAGCAGGCAGGTAAAGGATTGGGGCATGGCGTCCCTCTTTCGCCCCGTCCGGGGCTCGATGGTTGGTGGGGGCGGCTGACCCAGGGTTTCGCTCGTGCCTCGCTTCACCCTGGGCTACAGTCCTCCGCCCCTCCGGGGCTAATACGGAGCATGGTACGCGTCTGATCATGGCGATGCAAATCATTGCGTTTCTCCGGGGTTGATGCGGCGTGCGTGCATGCTGCATTCATGGGAGATGCAAGGGAGGCGCGCCAATCCAGCGATCTGAAAAGGGGAGCGGCAGCAACAACTGCGGCAATGGAAGGTAGGACACCACCGATTCGACAGAGGTCCAGAGCCGGAAGTCTTGAGTATTTTCCGCCCCGGATGGGAGGCAGGATGCAGCCAAGGGCATGCCGTTCGCTGCACCAGCCCCGGAGGGGCAAATGGCTGTAGCCCAGGGTGGAGCGAGGCACGAACGGAACCCTGGGTTGCGGGGGTCTTCTCCACCAAGCCCTGGAAGGGCGGTAGGTTGGTCAATTGCCTATCCCGGAGGTATCGTTCGTCGTATTCAATGTCGTCGAAGGATGAACTGAAATCGAATCGATGTAACGTCAATTTCTGTGGTGTATCATTGGATCTTGGGGCGCTTGCACTATTGCTGTGAGGAATCAAGTTGTTTGATGCTGAAGCGGATTCAAGATAAGCACCGCCCACTGTCGGTCGGTATGGCGGCACTCGGACTGTGCATTTGGGCCGCCTATGCCGCGCTAGGACTGCTGGGGCCATGGTCGAGGATCTATGCCCCCAAGAATGCGGTGGACGTGTTGGTGGTGTTCAACTTTTCGTTTTCATTGATTGTAGCTCCGCTACTTTCTATAGGCCTGATCGCCTTTTCAACCTATCTGTTAGTCATCGGCCTTCGGATGCAAAGGCGTGACGTGTCATCCATATTCTTCTGCGCGCTCGGCATCGTCTTGCCTGCCGCTTATGTCGGCTACCACGCGGTAGGGTTGATACTTCTCGCGACGATGAACTTTTAGCAAAGCACTCCTCGCCTGCTAAATCTGAGAATGCAGGCGAGGACGCTTGCGCTACATGCGCCAGAGATTACCCCCGCTGCTCCAACAACCACTCCACGACCTCATTCGGCTCTGCGATCCACACGTCATTCCCGCCGATTTCGCGGATGGTGGCGAACCGCTTTTCCAGTTCCTGGGTGGTACAATCCTTGGCGGGGTGGATAGGTTTGTCGGGCACGGGGCAGTGGCAGTAGTCGATGATCCAGCCTTCGAGGTCCATGGCCTGGTGGATGCGCTTGTAGGGGTCGTACACGGAGAAGAAGGGTGCGGGGTATTCCGTGTGCAACGGCACGCGGCCCAGTTGTAGCAGGTCGGTGTCGCGGGTGTTTACGCGATCGTAGATGGTCAGGATGGACGTGAACCCGGCGAGCTCCGCGTATTTCAACGCGCCGGGGTGTCCGTTGTTGTCGCCAGGCACGCAGAACATGCGGACCTCCATGTCCAGCGCTTCCTCGATGACGCGCCGCGCCTGGACGACTTCGGTATCCGCGTTGTTCAGCGTCACGCCGCAATGGGTCATGCTGTGGCACGAAACACCCCAGCCTTCCTCGACGAGATCGTGGATCTGTTCCTTGGACAGGATCATCATCTTGTCGTAGCTGCTGCCGGGCAGGTTGCGCGGCACGCCGATCTGGCTGGACACCAGCGCGAGGTGTCCGGGGATGCCGTACTTGCGATGGATCGGCAGGGCGTATTTCAGCAGGTCTTCACAACCTTCGTCGTAAGTGATCGAGTACACCCATTTCTTACCGTCCTTCCAGGGCATGGTCAGTTCATCTCCTCAACGCTGCGGTGTCGTTTGGGGTTTTGTCGAAGACGGAAGAAC
>CAZWDH010000216.1:7481-12580 GCA_964632865.1 uncultured Nitrospiraceae bacterium | reverse complement strand
ATGGGCGTGAACGTGCTGCTGGTGGGCCCCCTGCCGACGCCGGGCGTGTCGTACATCATGCGCAGTCTGCGCTGCGATGCCGCCATCATGATCTCCGCGTCCCACAACGAATTTCAGTACAACGGCATCAAGTTCTTCGGCCGGGACGGATTCAAGTTGGTCGACGACATGGAGGACGAGATCTCGCGGCTCGTCGTGAACGGCGAGATCGACGGCATGCGGCCGACCCATGAGGAGATCGGCACCGCGCGCCGTATTGACGACGCGGTAGGCCGCTACATCGAATTTGCGAAGGCGTCGTTTCCGAAGGGCATGCGGTTGGACGGGCTCCGCATCGTATGCGACTGTGCGAATGGCGCAGCCTACAAGGTTGCGCCGTACAGCCTGCGCGAGCTGGGCGCGGAAGTGATCCCCATCCACTGCTCGCCGAACGGCCGCAATATCAACGAGGAGTGCGGCTCCGTCCATCCCGAAGACATGCGGGCCACGGTCATTCGCGAACGCGCGGACGTGGGCGTGGCCTTCGACGGCGACGGCGACCGCATCGTGATGGCCGACGAAGAGGGCCGGCTGCTGGATGGCAACGCGTTACTGGCGGTGCTCGGCGTGGACCTTCTGGAACGGAACGCCCTCCCCCACAAGACCATCGCCACAACCATCATGGCCAATGGCGGCCTGCAACGCGCCATCGAACCGCTGGGCGGCAAGGTCATCTGGACGAAGGTGGGCGACCGGCACGTGGTGGAGGCCATGCGCGAACACGGGTTAATCGTCGGCGGCGAGTCATCCGGCCACCTCGTCATGCTCGAACATAACGTGACGGGCGACGCCCTCATCGCGGCGCTGCAGGTCCTGGCGACCATGATCCGGCGCGACCAAAGGCTCTCCGCGCTGGCCAGCGTGTATCAGCCGCTGCCGGAATGCCACGTTTCGGTACCCCTGAATGGCAGGCCGGTGCCTTCCGACGCGGAGCTTGAGGCCGTGCGGCAGGCTGCGGAGGAAGAATTGCAGGGGAATGGCCGGGTGGTGATTCGCCCCTCGGGCACGGAACCCATCGTTCGCGTGATGGTGCAGCACGACAAGCCAAAGACGGCCGACGCGCTCGCCAAGCAGTTGGCTAAACGAGTGGGGTCCATCGAGACAACGGCCTCAAACGCGTAATCGCGCCTCCGCCCGTTTTCGCAGGTGATGCACGGGCGCAAGCAACAATAGCAGCGCGGGCGCAATCTCCAGCCGCCCCATCCACATCACGAGTATCAGAATCCCCTTGGCGAATCCGTGCAAATCCGGATTGGTGATTCCTGTGGACAGGCCCACGTTGCTTTGCGCGGACGCGACTTCCAGCACCACTTCCCCCAGCGTATATTTTTCGGGCACGAAGTGGATTAGAATGACGACCGCGAAGAAAAGCACCACGACCCACATGATGGTGAGTATGGCCGCCGATTCGATGCGATCCTGCGCCTCTTCTTCTGACAGTACGCCCCCGTTGAACTCGTACCGGGGCAGTTGGTGAGGCTTCTTGCGCAGCCGCTTGAACCGCCACGCCACGCCGCGCTCCAGCAAGGCGACCCGGACCAGCTTCAATCCGCCGGCCGTAGAACCCGCCGCGCCCCCGATGAGCATGCCCAACGCCAACAGCAGTTGTGCGCTGGGACTCCATGCGTTCAGGTCTACGGACTGCAGCCCCGCGGTCGACAACGCGGATATCCATTGGAACGCGGGATCGACAAACGTCCATTCGCCCCGGTACCAGCGTAGTTCGAGGGTCGCGAGTAGGACCCCGGCGACCGTCAACAGGGCCAGGAACCGGTGCTGGGTGTCTTTGTAAAAGGCGGAAAACCGGCCGTACCGAAGGATCTGATAGTGGACCGCGAAACTCACGGCGCCTGCCAGCATGACGATCATTCCCGCAATCTTGACGGAATCGCCGTAGTCGCCAAAACTGTGGTCGGTGACGCCGAACCCACCGGTGGCGATAGCGGTCATCCCGTAGTTGATGGCCGGCCACCATTCCATTCCCAAAGCACGAAACACCACGACACTCACGATGGTGAGCAACAGATAGATCCACCAAATCGTCCGCACGGTGGACCGGACGGTCGGCGCGATCTTGTCTTCGCGGCCCTCGGAGAAGTAGAGACGGAACGCGCCGGCGTTGAGCCGGACAATCGTCAGCATCAGCACGATAACGCCGACGCCGCCGATCCACTCGGTAAAGGTGCGCCACCACTGGATGCAGGCGGGCAGCCGGCTCGGGCGCAACGCCATGGTGAGACCGGTCCCCGTGAACCCGGAGAAGGACTCGAAGAGGGCGTTCAGGGGGTCTTGAAATTCGCGCACCGTCTCGGGCGTCAAACGGAGCGGCGCCAACGATTCGGCAACACCCCAGATGGGTACCGCACCGAAAATCGGAATGATCAACCATGCCAGCGCAGCCGTCATCATTCCGTGGCTCAGCCGGGTTTCGCCGGCGTCGCGGAGCAAGTGATACAGGACTTGACCCGCGACCAACGCGGCGATCGCGGTACCACCGAAATACGCCACGGCGTAATCTTCGCTCCACCAGAAGCAAAGCGGCACCATCAGCAGCGCCATGGCGCCGGGGACATGCAGCACGAGGCCGAGGTCGCGGAGCACGATTTTGATGTAGGTATTCAAGGCGATGGACTAACCGGTGAGGTTCTTCAGATGATCTTCGCTGACGCGTTTTTCAGAAAATATGGTGAGTTGATCCCCGCTCTCAACCTTACTCTCGCCGTTCGGCGCGCGAACGACTTTCCCCCGCCGCAAGGACACCACGACAAACCCGTGAGGCAAGATCTTCTTCTTCACTGCTTCCGCCAGGGTCATTCCTACGATCGGCGCCGCTTCGGGAATGGTCACATCGAACATCTCGCCTCCGTCCGGCAAGGCAACAAGTTCGCGGGCGCTCGGCGTGCGAATCATCCGGTAGAGCTGTTGGGCAACCAGGAGATCGGGATCGAAGAATACCTTGACGCCCAAACGCTCGAACATGGACGTGTGACCGTTGTCGTTCACGATGCTGATGAGGGTCTTTACCTCGTGCTCGCTGCCGAGAAACATGGCCATGAGATTGGCCGAATCGTCGCCGGTTGTGGCGACGAGACAGTGGGCGCGTTCGATACCGGCTTCCTTGAGGATGCCGCTTTCCGCAATATCGGCATGCAGGACGAGCGCGTCGAACCGTTCGCTGGCCGCCGTTGCGCGCTCTTCGTCTTTTTCGACGAGAGCGACCTCGTGACCGTCCTCGAGGGCGATGTGCGCCAGATTGGAACCAACATGTCCAGCGCCCACAATGATGTAGTACATGGTGAACTCCCGATTGATGAGTCATGGTGAGTACTTGAAGCGAATCGCCCGCCGGCCTGATGGGGTTTATCGTAAGACCCTGGGTCACGAGGTTCAAGGCGGCCGTTCCGGTCGCGTTCGTTGATGTGATAAGATTTGCGAATATCCAGGGACTGAATCTGGCAGACCGGATTCGTGGTCTAATGCAGAAGGCATTGTGTCTTTGAGGAGGCCCAAGTGGGCTGGATTGAATATTTCAACGTAGCCGTCGAGTCGATCACCCAGAACCGGATTCGCGCGTTTTTGACGATGGTCGGCGTAACGATTGGCGTCTTGTCGGTCGTGCTCCTCGTCGCGCTCGGCGAAGGCGCGCAAGCCTATGTCTCAAAGGAGTTTGCCGACCTTGGAACCAACCTGCTGATCGTGACTCCCGGCAAACAGGAAACCTCGGGCATGATGCCTATCGTGGCCGGGAGTTTCCGGAAACTCACCTACGAAAATGCCAAGGAAATCGAGCGCCGGGGCGTGGGGATCAAGGACGTGTCGCCCGAAGTCGTCGGAGCGGGCGCAATCCGCTACGGCGACCGCGAACGGAACAGCATGGTGTTCGGCGTGTCGCCCGCCATCGAACGCATCCGCGACATCCATGTGGAGCGGGGCCGGTTCATCACGGAAACGGACCTCGACAAAAACATGAAGGTGTGCTTGCTGGGCGCGAAGTTGAAAGACGAGTTGTTTGGCACGAACAACGCCATGTACGAGAAGGTGTCCATCAACCGCAGCAAGCACCTCGTCGTCGGAATTCTGGAGCCCAAAGGCGTCACGCTCGGCATCGACATCGACGATATCGCGGTCGTGCCCTTGTTGAGCGCCCAGCAGATGTTCTACGGCGGCGAAGACGAGTTGTACCAGATCGTCATCCAGGCGAGCAGTCCCGGCGAGACTGCGGCGGCAACGGAATCGGTGCGTGAAATCCTCACCGCGGCCCACGACTACACCGAGGACTTCACCATTATCGACCAGACCACCATGCTGCAAACGCTCGACAAAATCTTTGTCGCGTTGAAAGTCATGTTGTCCGGCATCGCCTCCATCTCGCTCCTTGTGGGCGGCATCGGCATCATGAACATCATGCTCGTCTCCGTCCGCGAACGGACTCGCGAAGTCGGCATCCGAAAGGCCGTCGGCGCGACGCGGAAGGACATCGGCCTCCAGTTTGTCATTGAATCCATCACGCTGAGTTGCATCGGCGGCGTTGCCGGCATTTTGTTCGCCTATGGCGGAACATTCGCGATGCGTTTTTTCTATCCCCAGTTCCCCATACATGCGTCCATGTGGTCGATCCTGGTGGCCTTCGGGTTCAGCGCAACCGTGGGCGTGTTCTTCGGCGCGTATCCGGCGGTCAAAGCGGCCAGCGTCGATCCGGTTGAAGCCTTGCGGTACGAGTAGGCCGCCATGCGCCCGCTCGATCACGACTACGTCAACGACCTCGTCACCCGACTCTCCCGGTTGCGACCTGACGCCAAACCTTTGTGGGGAACCCTGACGCCCGACCGTATGGTGGGTCACCTCGTGGTGATCGTCCGATACTCGATGGGCCGTGGTAAGCCCGTGCCTGCCCGTGGAAACTGGTTCATCCGCCGGATCCTCGGGCCCCTCATCATCAACGGAATCGTGCCTATGCCGCGCAGTGTGACAGGTCCAGCAGCCGCCGAAACCCTCTGCCCGCCGGGAGACACAGAGACGCTCCACGCCGTGCTGGAAGAGTACCTGACGCTCGTCCAAAG
>CAZWDH010000216.1:0-7471 GCA_964632865.1 uncultured Nitrospiraceae bacterium | reverse complement strand
GCGAACTCGACCCTCCCCCCCACCCCATCTTCGGAGATATCGGCGTCGACGGCTGGGCGAAGCTGCATGTGGTGCATTTTGAGCATCATTTGAAGCAGTTCGGGGTGTAGGTGAACACGGACCTGCAGGGACTTACACCGACGCGCGGTCGTGCCTTGGGTCTGAATGTGCGCACCGGGGCCCTCACCGGTTCGCTCCGCCCTCCAATTGACTCCCCTACGGCCCGAACCGTATCATACGCGGCTTACAGGGCAGGCGCATTTGCGCGCCGTTTTTGTTGTCCTTTTGGGGGCACTAACTCCTCGGACAGCAGGGGTATGCCCGTACGGTGCGGCGGAGAACATGGGCCGAGTCATCGCGATAGCGAACCAGAAAGGCGGCGTGGGTAAAACCACGACGGCGGTCAACCTTTCCGCTTCCATCGCCGCGGCCGGCCGGCGCGTGTTGTTGATCGATCTGGACCCCCAAGGCAACGCGACCAGCGGATTGGGCGTGAACAAGAACACCCTCGCCCATACGCTCTACGACGCCATGGTGGAACACGTGCCCCTGAGCCAGGTGGTGCAAGGGACGATGCTGGACAGCCTCTTCCTGGTGCCATCCAACCGTCAGTTGGTAGGCGCGGAGGTGGAGTTCGTCGGCATCGAATCCCGGGAATACCGGCTGAAGCGATGCCTGGAACCGCTTCAAAACGAATACGACTACATCATCATCGATTGCCCGCCGTCGTTGAGCCTGTTGACCGTCAACGGGCTGGTCGCGGCGAACGCGGTGATGATCACGTTGCAGTGCGAGTATTACGCGCTCGAAGGCTTGAGCGAACTGCTGCAAACCATCAAACTGGTCCGGGACAATCTCAACCCGGGTTTGCGCATCGAAGGCGTGCTGCTGACGATGCACCAGCACACAAACCTGTCGCGGCAGGTGGTAGAAGACGTGCGGTCCCATTTGGGTGAGAAGGTATACGAAACCGTCGTGCCGCGGAATGTGACATTGAGTGAGGCGCCAAGTTTCGGCAAGCCCGTAATCCTGTACGATGC
The DNA here is from genome assembly GCA_964632865.1 of uncultured Nitrospiraceae bacterium. GTDB lineage: Bacteria > Hydrogenedentota > Hydrogenedentia > Hydrogenedentales > SLHB01 > JAHDWY01. The sequence continues at coordinate 6,431 of CAZWDH010000216.1, read as the reverse complement.
GAAGTCGCCGGGCGCGACGGCGTACCTGGCGTTGGCGAGGGAGGTAATCGCCCGTGGCTAAAATGAAGAAGGGCGGTCTGGGCCGTGGACTGGGCGCGCTGATATCGGGCCCGGCCCGGGACGAGGACCCCACCCCCGTTGCTCCGGGTACGCAGGCGGGCGTGGATTCGGACGAAAGCCGCATCCTCCAACTGGATCCGCATGGCATCAAGCCGAATCCAAAACAACCCCGCGTGACCTTCAACGAAGAGGCGCTGGAAGAACTCGCCGAGTCGGTCCGGCGCGAGGGCGTCTTCGAACCCGTTATCGTGCGCAAGGCGCGCGGCGGCGGGTATGAACTGGTGAGCGGCGAACGCCGCGTACGCGCGAGCGTCATGGCGGGATTAGAAACCGTTCCGGCCGTCTGCCGCGACGTGTCCGATGCGGACATGTTGAAGCTGGGGCTGATCGAGAACATCCAACGCGAGGATCTGAACGCCATCGAGTTGGCCGAGGCCTACCAGGCGCTGATTAACGAGTTCGGCTGGACACAGGAAGAACTCTCCGCCGAGGTGGGCAAGAAACGCGCCACGGTCACGAATACGTTGCGCTTGTTGAACCTGCCCACCGACGTGCAACGGGCCGTCGCCGAGGGCGCACTCAGCATGGGGCATGCGCGCGCGTTATTGGCGCTGGAATCACCCAAGGACCAGAGCGCCGCATGCCGGATGGCCATCGAGCGGGGCTTGTCGGTGCGCCAGGTAGAGAAACTGGCGGCTCCCGCGAAGCCGCGCTCCCGGCGCGAACCGGAACGGAACCCGCACGTGGCCGCGATTGAAGACGATTTGCGCAAGGCGCTTGGCACCAAGGTTTCGCTGCGAACGCAGGGCGCGGACGCCAGCAAGGGCAAGATCGAGATCGAGTACTACTCGCTGGACGATTTGGAGCGCATCCTCGACGTGTTTCGCGTATCGCGTTAGCACGAGAATCGGACGAAAATCCCGAGAGCAACGCACGCTGCCTCTGCGGTATGCATACTCCCCGCATTATACAATTCGCGGCGACTCCCGAAAGGAAATGAACCTGAAATGATCGATGTAAAATTGATTCGCGAAAACCTGGACGCCCTGCGGACGGCCTTGGCCAACCGCGGTTCGGACATCAATTTGGACGCCGTGCTCGAGTTGGAGGGCAAGCGGCGTCAGGTGCTCCACGAAGCAGAACAACTCCGCGCCGAACAGAACCGGGCGAACGACGAAATCGCGCGCCTCAAAAAGAACAAAGAAGACGCTTCCGGCGCTATCGCGGCGATGAAAGAGGTCAGCCAGAAGGTGAAGGCGCTCGAAGAGCAGGTGCGCGATGCGGACAACGCGTTGCGCGAAGCCATGTTGATCATCCCGAACACGCCGGACGCGAGCGTGCCGGTTGGTCCCGACGCGGGCGCGAACCGTCTGGAGCGCCAGTGGGGCACTCCGCCGGAGTTTTCGTTCACACCCAAAGACCACGTGGAACTGGGCGAGCAATTGGGTATCCTGGACTTCGAGGCCGGCGCGAAGATTTCGGGCGCGCGGTTCACGGTGCTCAGAGGAATGGGCGCGCGGTTGGAGCGGGCCCTCATCAGCTTCATGCTCGACACGCACATCAACGAACACGGCTACACGGAAATTCTGCCGCCGTTCATGGTCCTGGGCGCAAGCATGGAAGGCGCCGGCCAGTTGCCGAAGTTCGCGGAAGAAGCGTTCACAATCAAGGACCGGGACCTGTGGCTCGTGCCCACCGCCGAAGTGCCGCTTACGAACCTTCATCGTGACGAAATCTTGAGCGGCGACGCGTTGCCCATCTGCTACGCAGCGTACACGCCCTCGTTCCGCAGCGAGGCGGGCTCCTATGGCAAAGACACCCGCGGCATGCTGCGGCAACACCAGTTCGACAAGGTGGAGCTGTACAAGTTCACCGCGCCGGAGGATTCGGCAGAGGAACTCGAAAAGCTCACGAAGAACGCAGAGACCATCCTCCAAAAGCTCGGGCTCGCCTACCAGGTCGTCACGCTGTCGACGGGCGATATGGGCTTCTGTGCGGCGAAGACTTACGACATCGAAGTCTGGCTGCCGGGACAGAACACCTACCGGGAAATCAGCTCCTGCTCGAACTGCACAGACTTCCAGGCGCGGCGCGCGAACATCCGCTTCCGCCGCGATAAGAAGCCGGAGTTCGTGCACACGCTGAACGGGTCGGGGCTCGCTGTGGGCCGCACGCTCATCGCCGTAATCGAGAACTACCAGCAGGAAGACGGCTCGGTCATCGTGCCCGAGGTCTTGCGCCCTTACATGGGCGGGCTTGAACGCATCGCCGCGCAGTCGTAAAGGTAACCGGAACCCAACCATCGGAAGGCAACTATGAAAACGGTTATTGCAACGAAGTTTGGCGGACCGGAAGTACTGGAAGTCCGTGACGTACCCGTCCCCGAACCGCGCGACGGGCAGGTTCGCATCAAAGTCCACGCGGCCGGCCTGAATTACGCCGACATCATGCAGCGCGAGGGGCTTTATCCGAACGGCCCAAAACCGCCCTTCGGCGTGGGCTTCGAAGTTGCCGGAACCATCGATGCGGTGGGCTCAGGCGAGATTGCGTACAAGCCAGGCGACGCCGTCATGGCGTTTTGCGAGAGCGGCTACAGCGAATATGTGGTCGCAGACGGCGCGCGACTCCTTCCAAAACCGGAGAGTCTCGATTTCGCGGCGGCCGCGGCCGTGCCCTGCCAGTACCTGACCGCGTACCACGCGCTCATCACGCTCGGCAACTTGTCCGCGGGGCAGACCGTCCTATTGCAGGCCGCGGCCGGGGGTCTCGGCACCTTGATGGTGCAGATCGCCAAGAACGTGGGCGCCACGGTGATTGGCACCTGCAGTTCGGAAGAGAAAGTCGAATTGCTGAGAGAACTCGGCTGCGATCACCCCGTGAACTACGCGAAGAAAGACTTCGCGCAGGAGGTAAAACGGATCACCAACGGCCAGGGCTGCGAATTGGTCGTTGAATCGGTGGCGGGCGAGGTCTTCGACAAAAGCATGCGCTGCATCAAGACGCGCGGCCGTCTGATTACCCTGGGCGCCGCAAGCCGGCAACCGGCGACGGTCAATGCCATTCACTTGTTGGCAAACAACCTTACCGTTTCCGGATTCCATCTCCTGGCCTACACGGCCGACCGGGAAGCCATGGCAAACGCGTTGCGCGATCTCCAGCAATGGTTGGGGGAAGGCAAACTCCGCATCGTGGCGCGCCACCAGTTCCCGCTGGAATCGGCCGCCGAAGCCCAGAAGTTCGTTTCAGACCGGAAAAGCGTGGGGAAAGTGGTCCTGACAACCGGCGCGTAAGGCGAACCGGATATTTCTGCGCGGGAGCGCACACTCCATGAACCATCGCATCATGGCCAAGTACCTGGGCCTCATCTGCATCGCCAACGGTGCGGCTATGTTGCCCTGTGCGGCGTGGGCCGTCTACTTCAGCGAGTACCTGTCGCTCGAATGCCTGCTCGCCTCGGCCGCACTGTCCATTGCCACCGGCCTCGCGTTGTCCTGGTGGGGACGGCGCGCGGTGGCGAAGGTATTCGAACGTGAAGCCATCGGTCTCGTCGGGTTTACCTGGATTCTGGTGAGCGTGTTCGGCGCGTTGCCCTTCGTATTTCATGGTGTGCTGGGGCTGAACGACGCTATCTTCGAGAGCGTCTCAGGGTTTACGACGACAGGGTCCACCGTACTTCCGGACATCGAGTCGGTGGACAAGAGCCTGTTGTTCTGGCGGTCCTTAACGCACTGGCTGGGCGGGATCGGGATCGTCATCCTGTTCATCGCCGTGCTGCCATACATCGGTGCAGGCGGCAAACTCATCGTCCGGTCCGAAACGACCGGACCGACCGCCAGCCGGCCTTTGCCGCGCTTCCGCGAGAGTGCAACACTGATCTTCAAGATTTATGTTGCCTTTACGATTCTCAATACGGCGGCACTCATGTGGGCGGGGATGGATCTGTTCGAGGCGCTGATTCACGCCTTTGGCGGCCTGGCCACCGGCGGCTTCTCCAACCGCCAGGGCAGCATCGCGGAGTACGACAGTATCGCCGTCGAGGTCGTGATCATCGCCTTCATGGTCATCGGCGGCACGAACTTCGGCCTCTTCGCGGCCATGTGGCTTGGCGAGCGGAATGCCCTTTGGAAAGACAGCGAGTGGCGCTGCTACATGGCGATTCTCGTCATCGCCACGGTATTGGTTGCGGCGAACTTGACGGGGCTGCATACGCCGTTCCCCCACGGCGGCGGGGAATCGTACGAGCCCATTTCGGAACCCCAGCACTACGGCTTCGGGCACGCCCTGCGCGTGTCCGCTTTTCAGGTCGTTTCGTGCATGACCGATACGGGTTACGTCACCGACGACTTCGACCGCTGGCCCTTCTTCTCCCGCATGATGCTGATCGTGGTGATGGTCATCGGCGGAAGCGCGGGTTCCACGTCGAGCGGCATCAAAGTTGTGCGCTTGATGATGTACGGGAAACTGGCGTACCACCGCCTGGAGTCCACGTTCCGGCCGAAGACCGTCCGGCCCCTCCGCATCAACGGCGAAGTCATCAGCGAGACGGTGCAACACCGGGCCTTGACGTTTCTATTGTTGTACATTGGCTGGTTCGTGTTCGGGTGTCTGTTCCTGTCCCTGCAGGGCCTCCCCTTCGACAGCGCGGTAAGCGCCATGACGGCGTGTCTGAATAACTGCGGTCCCGGCCTCGAACACGTGGGGGCCGCTAGGGATTTCCATCTCATCGGCCCGGTGGGTACGGCCTTTCTATCCTTAACCATGTTGCTGGGCCGGCTGGAACTGGTGACGATTCTCGTGCTATTCATGCCTTCCTTCTGGCGGAAGTAGGAACGACGGGCAAGAGTCCGCCGGTGGGAGCAGCCCTGCGGTTCTGGTAAGCTTTACGGACATGAATTACGGAATTCTCGCACGCTATATCGGGTTCATTTGCATCGCCATCGGGATTGCCATGCTGCCCTCGGCGGCTTGGGCCGTTTATTTCCGGGAGTGGCATGCCATCGAAGCCTTGCTGGCCGCCAGTGTGGTCTGCGGCGTGGTCGGCGCAATCCTGCTGCGGCTGGGCAAAGGTGCGCCGAACCGCATCTACGAGCGCGAGGCCATCGGGCTGGTTGGATTGTCGTGGATCGTGACGAGCGCCCTGGGCGCCTTGCCCTTTTACTTCGCCGGTTCCCTCGGCTTCATCGACGCTTACTTCGAGAGCGCTTCCGGATTCACGACTTCGGGTTGCACCGTAATCCCGGACATCGAGGCCATGGAGAAGAGTATCCTCTTCTGGCGGTCGTTCACCCATTGGATTGGCGGCATCGGTATCGTGATCATGTTCGTGGCCGTGCTGCCTTATTTCGGTTCCGGGGGTAAGCTCATCGCCAAATCAGAAGCCACCGGCCCTTCGCCGAGCCGGTTACGGCCCCGCTTCCGGAAGAACGCGAGCCTGATCGTGCAGGTCTATTCCGCGTTTACCGTCATCTTCACGATTGCGCTCATGGCCGCCGGTATGAGTTTTTTTGAAGCGCTCTGCCACACCTTCGGTGGCCTGGCCACGGGCGGCTTCTCGAACCGTCAGGCCAGCGCGGCCGCCTTTGACAGCCTGGCGATCGAAATCATTCTCATCGCGTGCATGGTGGTGGGCGGCACGAACTTTGCCCTCTTCGCGGAAATGGGGATGGGCAACTGGAAGGCCCTGTGGCGGGATTCGGAGTGGAAGCTCTATATCGCCATCCTGGTGTTTGCCACCGTTGCCATCACCATCAACCTGGCGGGAGTCCGCGGCGATTTCCCGGTGGGCGGCGAAAGTTACAAGCCGGTCGATAACCACGAGACCCATAGCGCCGGGTATTCCCTGCGCATCGCGGCGTTTCACGTCGTGTCGTGCATGACGACCACCGGCTTCGTCACCGACGACTTCGATAGTTGGCCTTATTTCTCACGCATGCTGCTGGTGGTTATCATGATCTTTGGCGGTTGCGCCGGCTCCACCGGCAGTGGGATCAAAATAGTTCGCGTGCTGATGATGTTGAAAGTCGTGTATTGGCGGCTGGAGTCCACCTTCCGGCCGAAGACCGTCCGTCCCCTGCGCATCGATGGCGACGTGGTCAGCGAAGACATCCAGCGCCGAACCTCCGCGTTCATTTATCTCTACGTGATGTGGTTCTTCATGGGCTGCCTTTTCCTGTCCTGGCTGGGGCTGCCCTTTGAAAGTGCGTTCACGGCGATGATCGCCACCCTCAACAACATCGGCCCGGGGCTGGAGCACGTGGGCGCGATTCGTGATTACCACCTCATCGGCGCGCCGGGTACGATATTCCTCTCGATCACCATGCTGCTGGGCCGCCTGGAAATGATCGCCATCCTCGTCCTCTTCATGCCGGGTT
>CAZWDH010000215.1:0-12588 GCA_964632865.1 uncultured Nitrospiraceae bacterium | reverse complement strand
GCTGAGGGTGACCATATCGAAATTGCGGCCTCGGTACATGCGGTTCATCTCGATCAACTGCGGGAACTCATAAACACAGGGACCGCACCAGGTGGCCCAGACGTTCACCAGCCGCAGGTTCTTGGTATCGTTCTTCATGATGTCACGGATGCCGTCAACGCCGACACGCTGGAGATCGACGGGTTCCTGTGCCCAACGATCGAGTGATTCCTGCACGGTGTGGCGCTTGTCCGACCACTTGATGGAACAGCCGCGGGTCTTGGTCGTTTCCACCGGCACCGGTTTGCCTTCGAGCAGGGCGTCGATGGCGTTGCGCGTGTCGTGGGTTTTTACCTTCTCGGGATCGTCGTTGTCGTCGATGCGGCCCGCGAACCGGAGCTTGCGTTCCTTGTCAAACACGAAGACGTGGGGCGTTGACACGGGACCGTAGGCCTTGGACACGTCTTGGACGTCGCCGTCGTAGAGATAGGGGAACGTGAACCCGCGCAGTTCCGCGCGGTTCTTCATGTCGTCGAAGGAATCGCCCACGTCCGTATAGCCCAACTCATCCAGGCGCACGGCGAGCGGATCGTTCGGTGAAATTGCGACCAAGGCAACGCCTTTGTCCTTGTAGTCTGCGGCGAGTTGTTGAAGGCGCGCTTCGTAGGCCTGCGCGGTGGGACAATGGTTGCAGGTGAACACGATGACCAGCACGTCCGCGCCGGAAAAGTCGGCGAGTGTGTACGTCTTGCCATCGACGCCGGGCAGGGAGAAGTCCGGCGCGGGCGCGCCAATGGCGAGGGTTTCCACGTCTGCCGCGTTTGCCGTGAAGGACACAAGAATGGCAGCCATCAGTGCGATGAAGCGGGCGCGGGGGAGCAGCATACGTTTGCCTCCAGTTAGGGGATCGCTGAGGGCTTCATTATGGTATGAGAAGCGGGGGCAAATCCATTCTTGCGTCTAACCGAGAGAAGAACATCCCCCTTACCCCCTTCAAAGGGGGAATACTGCGTATCGTCAACGAATGCGACTGGTGCGGTGATTTGCTTCCAAACGACGTCTGAATTCGCCACCTTCGGCAACGCAAAGCGCTGCGAATAACTCCCCCTTTTGAGGGGGTGCCCGCAGGGCGGGGGATGTTATGCGGCTCCGGGTGCTGCGCTCTTCTACGGAGTCTGCTGCGGTGTGTACTCCAGCTCATCGAGGTCGTAGCCGCGCGCTTCGAGGTCGACCAGGATCATGTCCAACGTTTGCTGGTCCATGGTGGGCGTGCGGCTCAAGATAAACAAGCTCTGTTTTCGCGAATCCGACACGACCGCGTAGGTGTAGTCGATGTCGTCCAGTGCGATGATCCAGTACTCGCCTTCGAAGAGCCGTCCCAGGGGGAAGTCGAAGCGGACAGACAACTTGGAGTTGGTCGTTGTGTCGACCACGCGGGCAGTGCCTTCGATAGTCACCACTTCTCCGTCGAAGTCGTTCTCGATACCGGTGTTGAACACGCCAACCGTGCCGTCGTCGTTCAGCGTGTACTCCGCGGTAACTCCCACGAGGTTGCGGTTGAAGAACTGGGGATAAGCCGCGATCTGGTACCACAGGCCGATGTACTTGTCCAGGTCTACGAAGGGAACCGTCTGGGGCGGCATGGGGCATCCCGTCAGGCCGATAACACTCAAGAGTACGACGGGCAACAGGATTCGATCAAAACGTACTGCACGCATTGCGATACACCTTTCCCAGTGAAAAAAGGCAGACAACTTTCCGACTTCGGGGAGGTATATTCGCGAACCACCAGGATCTATGTCGTGCGGCTGCGGCTGTAGTTGATGAAATCCGTCGTGGGGAAGGGCAGCTTCTCTCGCGACGCATGGATTGCCATCTGGCCGCGATGATGGGAGCCGTGGGTGACGAGATGGAGCAGGATATCGCCGAGGGGCGTTTCGTAGGGTTCGCCGTTGAAACGTTTGTAGGCGATGATACGGTCGAGATCGCCTTGCTGAACCTGCGCGTAACGGTCCTCGTGCAGCTCCGCCATGGCGGTCAGTTCCGCGGCGGTCCGCGTTTCGAATACTCCCGGGTAGACCGCTTCGTCATAGATGCGCTGAAACCACGCCTGTTCGGCGAGGTAGATGTGGGAGATCATGCCCGTGAGCCACGCATCCGAGGCGGCGTCGCGGAAGATGAAATCGAGCCAAGCTCGGTTTGCCCAGGTCGTGTACGAGAGTAGGGAATTCAGCGGTTGCATGATTCGTCTCCGGGGTCGTGGTTTCAGTACAGCCGACAGTTTACACCGGTGCCGATCCAGTTGCTATGCGTATCTCACAGGAGCGCGGGTTTTCCAACCCGCGATGCGAGGGCATGGCGATCGGGGCGGGCTGCAAAATGAAGATTGGCTTTTCTTAGCGCGTTCTCATGCGTACATTTCATTTCACCACCAATTAACTCTTGTTTGGCGGGTTGAAAAACCGCCCTCCTGGGGGGCATTCAGGATTCGCCGCTGGTGACGCTGCTCACGTCGATGAGGTAGATCTGCCGGAGCCCCGTGCAGATCGAGTCGACTGTGATGAACTTACCTTCGCGGTCCCAGCGGGGATGGAGGTCGCAGCGGAACTCCCCGGAATGCTCTTTGGGATGAAAGAACTGCCCGAGGGTGACGAGCTTCGAATCCGAGGGGCGGAACAGCATGAGCGACATCATGCGGTCCTTGTTCGGATACGTGTCGGTCAGGATCCACTCGCCATCCGGAGAGTAGGTACAATGCCCGTCGGTGGTCAGAATTCCGTGGCCAATCATGTCGACCTGGTCCGTCTGGGCCGTGTAGAGGAAGAAATGGTCCTTCACATCGGGCTCCCGCGACCACGCCAGAATCTGTTCCGGGTTCTTCCAGATGAAGTGGGAGGTCATGCCGTGATCGGCGAGGCAGTAGATGTCCGACCCGTCCGGCGCCGCGGTGAACATTCGCGTCGACCATCCTTTGCCGCCCTCCTCCCAGAAGGCACGATGCAGGAAGATAAAGCGATCACCGGACGGACTGAAGAGCAGGTGGTTAAACCAATGCTTGCCCAATGGCTCCTTTGGCGCGGGAATCGCGGCGATCTGAGCGAAGGTGATGACCAGTTCCGCTTCGCCCGTCTCCAGGTTCACGCGGCGAATTCCGTCGTTCGCGGGATGGGGATCGCTGGCGTACGGATCGACGACGCCCTTGTACCCATAGCCCGGCCGGGTCTCGTCGATCCGCGCGAAGGGCACGCTCATCCCGGTCTTGCCGTCGGGACTGACCGTATAGACCGGGTGGGGGATCGTGCGCGATTCGCCGGTGAACACATCTTTGATGATGGAGACGTACTGGTCGCCTTCGCGGTCGTTGTAGATGACCTGGCTGTTCGACCCCGGAAGCCACTGGAGCATGCAGCCCTGTTGCCAGCTCCACGCGCGCGATTCGCCGAGGTCGATCCATTTATCCCCGTCCTGAGTATCGATCATCCCGAGTTTGACGACGTCGTCGGGCGTGGGGGTCCGTCCCTGAAAGTCAACTTCCATGCCGAGGACATAGCGGCCCGATGGGTCGAACTGATGCTTGTCGTAATAGCCGAACCAATGCGCGTTCGGTCCTTCCGTGATGGCGCGGTAGGGGACGGACAGGTCGATGAGTACTTGCTCGGACCCTTCCTGCGCACGGCCACTCCCAGCCGCGAGAACGAGGAAAGCCCATAGCAGGGGTTGGACAAAGCGATTCATGGCGTCTCCAATTTGCCTGCAAACAGCGGTGGTTTTAGCGGCATCCAATGCGGACGCCGGGGACAGTGTGCACAAGGACGGCGGCAATGACAAGGAGCGCCCTGCCAGAACCGAAGTTTTCGGATTACTCCGTTTGAGAGCCGTTTGATCTACAGGGAAAGGATGAGTAAGTCGCTCATTTAGAGCTGTTTACGAAAATCAAGAATAGTGCTTGACATAATGGTGGGTTTGCGGCAAAATAATGACTGCAATCGCTTGCAGCAAGCGTTTCGATAAATCGGTGCTGAGCGAGACGGAGTGAGAAACATGGCGAAACGGCGTACGACGCTGAAAGATGTGGCCAGGGAAGCGGGGGTCACCATCTCTACCGTATCGCGGGTGTTGAACCACAAGACGCTCACCGTTCCAGTGACGGATTCGACCAAGGAACGGGTGTTCGAGGCGGCGCGCACGCTCCACTACATCCCGAACCGTCTTGCCCGCGGTCTCGCCGCCGCGACGACTCATGTAGCGGGGATGAGCTTCCCCATGACTTCGCCGCTGAACCGGGCGGATCATCGAGATGTGACATTCTTGAACTTGGGGATGCTGATTTCTGGTGTGCAGAACGTGTTTCAGGCGAGCGGGTATGAGCTTCATATTTTCAACCGCCTGGAGCACGACCTCAACCCGGACGCCCCACCGCGGCGGATGAGTCTGGATTTCATAGATGGTCTGATTTACGTGGAGCCGAATCCGAAGTATCCCTACTTCGAGGAAGTGGTCAAGGCCGGATTGCCCTGCGTCCTGTTGGGCGAAAACCCCATGGAGCATCCGGTGCACTCGGTGTGTGCCGACGACTTCGAGGAAATGCGCCGGCTGGTCAGCGCCTTGATCCGCAAAGGGCACCGCCGCATCGGGTATCTACTTGCGCTGCTCAATGAGCCGCCGATGGACGTGTTGAAGCGGATGGAAGGATATTGCGCGGCCCATCGTGATGCGGAGATCGACGTGGACTACGAGCTCATTCGCCGCGAACACGTTGCCGACGTTCCGCTCCGGGACAGCCTGACAGCGCTACTTTCCCGCGAACCGTCCATTACCGCACTGCTCATCGGCCGGCCCGAGGTTGCGGTCGATGTGCTCGGAATGGTCCAGGAAGCCGGTTACCGCGTTCCGGAGGACATCGAGATCGTAGTTGTCGGCGACGACCGGTTCTTCGCGGCGACACAGCCATCCCTCAGCGCGATGCGCTTTGACTATTTGCGAATTGGCGCGGAAGCGGCGCACCTGTTGTTGGACGCGGTGCGGGGCGAGGTCGACGAGGCAACCAGCATTTCGGTTCCCTGGGGGTTCATGGAGCGCGAGTCATGCCGGTTGCGGGAGTGCCTGCAGGATCTGCCCTTGGTGCGACCGGAACCGAAGGGGCAGTCAGTCAGTGATCGGGCTAATACGCGAGACTAAGTGAGCGGAGCGGAATCATTGACCTGGCCGAACTTGAAGTTCTCTTAAAACCAGAAGTTGAAAGTGTTGTTGACACATAAGACCTGACATGATATTATCTGTAATTACAATTGATGTTATTTGTGGAGTTTTCCTTCTCGGGACGGTATTCGGTTCGGTGACCGACTTGGGCTGTCTGGCAGGATGGACACGGGAGGATACGGCAGTGGTCGAAAGGCACACGGGCGAAGCTGCGTACGTGTTTATCAAGCGGAAGATGAAGAGCCAGATCGAAAGTGGGGAGCTTTCGGAGGGAAGCCGCGTGCCATCGGAACTGGAGGTGGCGCGTCAATATGGGGTAAGTCGCAATCCGGCACGACAGGCGCTCCGTGACCTGGAGCGCGAGGGATATCTGATTCGGCGTCCGGGTATCGGTTCGTTTGTAGCACCGGCTGCTCAGCGCCAGAAGTTCTTTGCCCTGAGTGGAAACCGGACTATGGTGATTGCGAGTCCGGGGCTCGAAAGCGAGTTCAACCGCAACATCGTTGGCGCGATTATTAAGCAGGCAAGCGAATTCGGTTATCTGCCGGCGCTCTATTTTCAGCATTTCAGTGAAGAACAAGAGAATGATTTCCTCACCGACATTCAGAGCAGTGGGGTAGCAGGGCTAATCCTCTGGCTCCAGAATCCTTCCGCGAGAAACTCTGACCTACTCCACAAGTTTCAACAATCTCGCTTCGCTTATGTCCTCATCGATCGGTTTCTTCGTGACGTGGAGAGCGACTTTGTTGTCTCGGACAACGAGGAAATGGGCTATCGATTGACGCGCGCGATTTTGGAGCGCGGCCACGAGTACGTAGCCTTCGTGTCCGGCAAACTGGATAGCACCTCGGTCCAGGATCGTCTCTCAGGATATCGCCGGGCACTAGAAGGGGCGTCCAGGCCAGTCATCTCTGGATTGATTGAGTCCTATTCGCGTCAGAACGGGCTCGCCCCCAATTTGCTTAGCAGTGTCATGTCAACAGATGGCTGTCGGCCAACGGCATTCGTGTGCGAAAACGAGAGTGTCGCATCCAGTCTGATCGACGAATTGGAGGCGCTGTACTCCCGGATTCCGTCGGAGATCGAGTTGGCCACGGTAGACGATGTTGACTTGGCGGCAACATTGGGAATCCCCATGATCACAGCGACGCAGGCCGCGGAGCAAATGGGACGTGAGAGCGCCGAATTGCTCATCGCTCGGATCGCCAACCCCGACCTGCCGAGTCAGCAGCGCTATGTGAAAGCGACATACCATGACGGTTTGAAAACGCAGGATGGCCGTTCTGCATCCGAGCAAGAAGCGGTACGTGATTTAAACCGAAAGGGAGCCTGATTACAGGTGCGGCGCAGGAGAGTGCGGGGTTGCATTGTTCGGGTCGCCGTTTGATTGGGGCTTTTCTTGGAATCGGGCGGGGATGCGCTTGAGAGCGTGACGGGGGGCTTTTCGGAAGGGGGTGGTTACGGCAGCGAACGATACTCTTAACGGGCATGATAGAGGCGTCCTTGACCCCGCGTTGATCACGTGAGTTTCGCGCTGGAGTGATGTTATCCAGCGTCAAGAACGCCCCCGAAGGCTTGATTTACATCAAACGAAATAGTGCCATGTTCGAGCCGAAATTCTAAGTTTTTCATAGTGTATGAAACATACTGCCAGAGGCAGATCGCCGATAGGGGGCGAGTCAACGCATCGGCGCTCATGTGAAACTTCAGACAGAGGAGAAAGAGGAAATGAGACACAGGAAAACAGGGTTTACGCTGATTGAGTTGCTGGTGGTTATTGCAATCATCGGCATCCTGGCGGCGATTTTGCTGCCGGCACTGGCTCGCGCCCGTGAGGCTGCGCGGCGTGCTTCGTGCCAGAACAACCTTAAGCAATGGGGGATCGTATTCAAGATGTTCGCCAACGAGTCCGAAGGCGAACGGTGGCCCAGCCGGAATTATCGCACTTACACCAACCCGGAATCGTGGTGGGGGGACTATGACAATGCGCCCGTCGTCCCCGATCTCACGAACGGCGACGGCTCCTACTACACGGACCGGGACTGGTCGGACGGCGACGAGAAGCCGTGGAACACCATCGATCTTTCTGAGCTTTATCCGGAATACCTGACCGACCTGAAGATCCTGGCGTGTCCGTCCGATTCGCAGGGCGTAGAGCAGTTCCTGAGCGGACCCCATCCCCTGCTGAGCGCGCCCTCGGCTCCGCCAGAGATTGTGGCGGCAGCGGAGAACATGCCGGCCGGAACGCTTCCAATCGACCCTGACTACGCGGCCCTGACGGGCAGGAGTTCGGATACGTGGGTGGCGGTCGGCACCGATTACTCGTACTGGTATTTCCAGAAAGTGATGCTCGGCAGTTGGTTCGACAACGAGAAGAACTCCAAAGAGATCATCAAGTTCGAGACCCGTGAGACGCGGACGGATGCGGCAGGCGTGTCACACAACAACCGTTGGACGCATCGCTTCGACGATCACAGCGTGACCTTGTGGAACGATGACAACTCGCCCCGGTCCTCTACGGTTCCCATGTTTTACAAGAAGGAAGGTGTGGAGCGCTTCATGATCACGGACATCAACAATCCGGCGGGAAGCGCAAAAGCGCAGTCCGAGATCATCGCCATGTTCGACACGGCCATGCGGTTTACGAACGGCGTGCCGGGTTCGAGCTATAACCACGTTCCGGGCGGCATTAACTGCCTGTTTATGGACGGGCACGTCGCATTCTTCAGGGCGCCGCAACCGGTTGGTGGCGTATGCTGGCCGTTGAATCCATACTTCCTCGCGGGCGGCGGCACGTAATCGAACATCACGAACTCAAAGCTGCGGCGGTTTCGGCCGCCGCAGCTCTTATCCCTTCAAAACGCGTGCCAGGCACGCGGAAGAACTGACGAGGATACGCCATGCGATACTTATTCTGTTTACTGGCCGCCATCACCTTCATTGCTTTCTCCGGTTGCGGCTATACCCAGGCCAATTCCGTCGATCCCGGGGCGAGTACGCCTCTCCACGATGCCGTGGCGGCAGGAGATATCGAGGCCGTGAATTCGCTGCTGGCGAATGGCGCCAACGTGAACGAGATCGCTCATGGCCGAACCCCGCTGCACGAAGCAGTCCGCCAGGATGATCCCGAGATGGTGGAGTTCCTTATCGCGAGCGGCGCCGATGTCAATGCCAAGGACGTGCTCGACTTCACGCCAGAAGAATTAGCCGATCATCTCGATAAGTTTGAGGCGTATGCCGTCTTGTCGGGGCAGCCGCGCACCGAAGAGGAAGTTCGTCAGATGAAGGGCGATACCAGCGTATTCTAGGTGTATTCGACAGGAACGCCTTAACGTACCGTGGGCTGTGGCCGACTCCCGGAAGTCACAACAACCAACGGATGGAGCAGGGGGTATTTTGTTGTTGAATGGTCTTCGGCGAGTGTTCGCATTGTGTGGTTGCGGTTTTGTTTTCTGCCTTTGCCCAATCTTCGCAGCCGTCAACGCAGCGGAAGCCCCGGGTGGTGTGGCGCGTGCCGCGTTTCCGTTCTTCTTCGAGCGGGGGATGGGACCTGACGCTCACTTGGATGGATGGATCGCGCGAGGCGCGGCGTTCAACGCGTGTTTCTCGCCAAGGGGAATGCTCATCGTTCCCGCGGGCGGCGAGTCGCGCAAGGACCCGGTCTCACCATTCCGCATGCGGTTGATCGGAGCGGCGAAGGATGCCCGGGTTCTTGAGGGCACACCGTTAACCGCGACGGCAAACTACTTGCTCGGTCCGAAGGCATCATGGAGGACCGGTGTTCCGCTGTTCGCCGACGCACGTTTCCAGAACGTCTACGCAGGAATTGACGTCGTCTATCACGGTCGCGGTGGACAGTTGGAGTTTGATTTCATTGTCGGGCCGGGTTCGGATCCGTCGCAGATCGTGCTGGCCGCCGGGCCGGAGAACCGGCTTCAGCTCGATGAAGGGCAAGGCTTGATCCTTTCCTCCAACGCGCAATCCATTCGTATTGGCACGCCGAACGCTTTTCAAGGAGACGGGGCCAATCGCACTGCCGTGGATTGCGAGTACCGGATTCTGGAGAGCGGGTTTGGATTTGAATTGGGCGAGTACGATCGGTCCCGTCCGCTGATTATCGACCCCATTGTCGAACTCTCGACGTACGTGGGAGTGCCATCGGCGGATGCGCGGGGCGTCGGGGTCGACAGCGAGGGGAACATCTACGTCTCGGGCATGACGACCTCTCCCGATTTCAATCTCGGCGGCACACACTTTGATGAACAACTCGACGGCGAATCCGATATGTTTGTCGTCAAGTTCAATCCCGATGCCAGCGAAGTCATTTACGCGACTTACATCGGCGGCAGCGACAAAGATTCGGCGAAATGCATGTTTGTCGATCGTGAGGGGTGCGTTTATCTCGGCGGCAACACCAAGTCTACGGACCTGCCCACGAAGGGGTATATCGAATATTATGGGCCCACGTACGACTTTTGCGTCGTCAAGGTCAACAAGGCGGGGAACGGCCTCGACTACTGTTGCGTTTTCGGGGGCGAGTCGATGGAAGAGATTCGCGGGATCACGGTCGATTCCATCGGGAATTGCATTGCCGTGGGTGGCTCCCATTCGCCCGACCTGCCGACTACGGCGGACGCCTACCAGCCCCGGTATACGGATCCTCCCGAGGAAACGCCTGAGAAGGCCGGGTCCTTCATGCAAGGAGAGGATGCAGTCATAGCCAAGATCAATCCGACGGGGTCGGACTTCGTGTTCTGCACCTGGCTGGGCGGGCGTGGCTTTGAGAAAGCTTGGGCGGTTACTACGAATCGCGCGGACGAGATTTTCGTCGCAGGCCACGTGGAAGCCCTGGATTTTCCCGTGTCGCCGGGCGCCTTCCAGACGAAACACGGCGGCGGAATTCCGCGTCCGGACGATCAGTACGGTCCCAAAGACGCCTTCGTTGCGAAGTTGTCCGCAGATGGGCGCCAATTGCTGACCGCGACCTACTTCGGCGGGTCCGGTCAGGATGTGGGATACGGGATTGGCGTAGACGGTACGGGAGACGTTTACCTCGCCGGAAACACCGAGTCCGCCGACATTCCCCTCTCAGAGAATGCGCACAGCATATTCAGCGGCGGAGGAACGGACGTGTTTCTTGCCCGATTTGACGCCGACCTGACTCAACTCCGGTTTTCCACCTGCTTCGGCGGGTCGGGTAAGGACGAGATCAGTTCGAATACCCTCGTCGTAGATGAGGCGGGTTATTCTTTATTCGCCGGGGGAACGGACTCAGCATTGACCTTGGGAGCGGATGCATTCCTGGACGCATTCCAGGGCGGCTCCTCGGATGGGTATCTCGCCCGGTTCGCGCCTTCAGGCGCTCTGTCTTATGCCACCTATCTTGGGGGAAGCGGCTCGGACCAGTGCGGCGCGATCGCTATCGATGCGCGTGGCGGTGCGTACGTTGCGGGGCGTACCGACTCCAGTGATTTCGCGCTCCAGAACGCCCATCGCAATGAGCGGTCGGGTGGACGCGACGCATTTGTTGTCAAGATAGCGTTCCCGAGGTAAACCATCTAGCCCTTGCCGCGTTGATCGTGTCGTGCGTTGCGGACCTTTTGTTCCTGGCCGCAGCTTACCCGCCAATCCACGCGAATTCCAACCGGTGATTGACCCCCCAGCGCAGAAACCTTTATAGTTTCGTTCGGCTTTTCATGCTACGAAGTGGGGCGACTTCTGGGAGAGGGTGATTCATGGCAGGGAAAAGTGTGCAGGTCGACCGGTGGGCCACGCGCTTCGGTCTTATCATGGCCATGGCGGGAAACGCCGTAGGCCTCGGGAATTTTCTCCGGTTTCCAAGTAAGGCAGCGCCTTATGGCGGTGCTTTCATGGTGCCATACTTCATCGCGCTACTGCTTCTGGGAATTCCACTCATGTGGATCGAATGGACCATTGGACGACACGGCGGCGGCTATGGTCACGGCAGTACCCCCGGCATGTTCCATCGCCTCTGGAAGAACCCCATCTCCAAGTACCTGGGCGTCTTCGGAGTTCTGCTACCCGCGATGATTGGTCTCTACTACGTATACATCGAGTCCTGGGCGTTGGGATATGCCTGGAAGACGGTTATGGGCGAGTATTGGGGGGATACTTCCCGAGAAAGCATGGCGGGGGTATTCAATTCATATCTTGACACGGCGAATAAAGAAGATACCTTCAGTTTCGGCAAACAGGCCTATCTGTTTTTCCTGATAACGTTTGCAATCAACATGGTTGTGTTCTCGCGTGGGATTGAGAAAGGTATCGAGGTCGTTGCGAAATACGCCATGCCGACGTTGCTCGTTCTGGGCGTAATCCTCGCAGCGCGTGTGCTTACGCTACCGCAAGTGGAAGGGCGTTCTGTTAGCGATGGGCTTGCTGCAGTTTGGGTGATCGACTGGTCTATGCTCAAGAACAAGAGCATGTGGTTGGACGCGACGGGCCAGATATTCTTTACGCTGAGCCTCGGATTTGGGATGATTCACACGTATGCCAGCTATCTCAAACGTGACGAAGATGTTACGCTGAATGGTCTCGCCGCGTCGGGTACCAATGAGTTCGTTGAAGTTATCCTGGGGTCGACGATTGCCATTCCCGCTGCTGTGATTTTCTTTGGGCCCGCTGTGGCGCGCGAAATTGCAGGTGGCGGTGCTTTTGATATCGGTTTCTATAGTCTACCGATTATTTTCCAGCAGTTGCCGGCTGGGAAACTTTTTGGAACGATGTGGTTCGTCTTGCTCTTTCTCGCAGGGCTTACCTCCAGTGTTGCCATGTTTACGCCGCTCCTGGTCTTTTTGCAGGATGAACTAGGTATTGACCGCAAGAAGCTGGTTCCCATTTTGGGCGGCATCATTTTTGTCCTCATGCAGCCTGTAATTCTATTCATGCACAAGGGTTTTCTCGACGAACTGGACTATTGGGCCGGCACGTTCTTTCTGGTCTTGTTCGCCGCTATAGAGGCTGTTGTCTTCGCGTGGTTTTTTGGTATCAGGCGCGGTTGGAAGGAAATGCATGAAGGGGCGGACTTCCAAGTCCCCAAGATCTTCTACCCTATCATGGGATTTGTGACGCCCGTCTACATCATAGGGCTCTTGGCTTGGTATTCCTACAGTGAATTGCCCGGCAAGATCATGGGCGCGGGGAACAGTCCACATCTTTGGTTAGCGCGCGGGATTATCGTTGGCTCGGGTCTATTACTATGCATCGGCATCTGGTACGCATGGCGCACGCGGCCTCATTTGTTTGAGGACACCGAGAAGGAGGAAGAGTCATGACCCCGGGCGCGTGGATTCTTTTGGGCGTTTCGTGGTCCCTTATCATCGCCCTCAACGTGTATTGCTTCGCGCGGATCTTCAGTAAGAAGGGGTGATCGAGAAGAAAAACAGGGAC
>CAZWDH010000214.1:0-12616 GCA_964632865.1 uncultured Nitrospiraceae bacterium | reverse complement strand
CGCGGCGCTGCGTCTGGTTGAACAGACTACTGGTCGTAACGCCGGAACCGGAATCCAGCGGACGCTGCGACCCCGTGATCACCGGAACCTCTTGACCGTCGAGGAGGTGGGCTTCGTCGTTGTCCACGGTGGTGAGGCTGGGCCGCGAGAGCACGTCCAGCGCGGTCAACGATTCGAGCGCGGTAAGCAGGAGTGGAATGTTTGGAATCTCCTGCGTAATGAAACCGCCCGCGCCGTCTGGAAGCGTAATCTCGGTCGTCCCGTCGATAATTCCGACGTTCAGGATGTCTTCCGCGTTTTCCAGCGCGCCGAGAGGGCCCTGCGTCAACACGTTGGCCAGATTCACCACGTTATTCAAGGCAAAGTAGTCGTTTGCCGTCAGCCCGGCGGACTCGACCGCGAGACGGTAGCGATCGTTGATGGAGACTTCGAGGATTTGCGCTTCCACATGGACCTGCCGCGCCGGTACGTCGAGCTGGGCGATGACGTTGTCGAGCACCTTGAAGTCCTGAGGCGACGCGACGATGAGCAGCGCGTTCGTTTGATCGTAGCGGGTAATGGTGACTTGTTTCTCGAAGGGCTGCACTTCGCCGGTTCCGGCCGCAGCCGGTGCGCCCTGCTGTCCGCCCCCGCCGCCGGTTCCGGTCTGACGAGGCGACACGCCGCCGATCATGGCGTTCAGCGCAGTCTCCATCGCCTCCGCATCGGCGTGGAGCAGTTCGCGCACGTGGAAATTGTTGGTGTCGGGGGTTGTGGGCGTGTCCAGACGCTCCACCAAATCGCGGACTTGCTCCATAAGCGGCTGCGATGCGACCACAATGAGCGCGTTAAGCCTTTCGTCGGGCACCATGCGAAGCGAAAACTCGGCGCCGATTATCGTGGATTCCGTTTGAAGCGCCTGCTGTCGCTGGGCACGCAAGGTGGCCGGCGTACGAACCTGCGGCGCCGAAGGAACCGCCCCGGCCTGGGCCTCGCCCTCGCCGCCGAGCAATACTTGCTCGATCTGTTCTGCGATGACTTCGGCACGGGTAAACTTCAGCCAGAAGAATTCGACGGCCTCGTCGTAACCGGGCAGGTCCACGGTTTCGAGCAACTTGAGCATATTCCGAAGGCCGACGGCTGTGTCGTACAGGATCAAGGTGCGCGTTTTGGCGTACACGTTCACCTGGGCCTGGTTGGACCCCACCGTTTTCAGCAGATTTGACAGTTCCACCGGATCCCCGTATTTCACCTGAACGATGTGATACGCGTAGCTATCGTATCCTTTGGGCTCCGTTTCGCCATCGACGACAATCGGGGCGTAGGCAAGATCTTCGCCAATCGGCCGAATTTTGATGAGATTCCCATCCAGCGTCTCAACCATCTTCATGCCGCGAGAAGCGAGTATGGATTCGAGGACGTAATAGGCCATGTCCGCGGGGATCTCGTCATGGCTGATGACGGTCACTTTTTGCGCCGCAACCTGCTGGTCTATATCAAACGTCTTGCCAATCATGGGCGCAAGCATCTGAATGACGACGCCCAAGTCTTGGTTGTCCACGTCCAATCGGAGAGGTTTGTTTGTCGGTTCGCCGGATTTGATACGGAATTCATTCTCCGGCAACTCCGGGGATTCCTGCGGGGTCCCGATCTGCCGGACTTCCTCCTCGCTGGCGCCTGGCGCCTGTCGGCCCGGAGTTGCGCGCGAAGCTGCTACGGCGCCCTTGGGGACGACGACGGGCGTCTGCGGCATAGACACATCCGGGGCTTCCGTTACCGTCTGGGCAGGTTCATCTCCCGGGCGCGAGTCGTTGGCTTCGGGCGCACCGTCTTCCGCGACGTTCTCGGAATCCGCTACGGCCTCGGATGCCCGTTGGCGTTTGCGCTCCGCGCGCCTTTCTTTGGCGGCCCCGTCTCCGCCGCTATCTTTCGCGGCGGGTGCGCCGAAGGGTGGCGAGGATGATGAGTCCTGTGCAGATACGGTCGCACCAACCAATACGAATGCAAGCGATGCGATCAAAAGGTGCGATACTCGGTCTGCCCGTCGAAGGAATTTGAAGCCGCTGGTCATGCTATTCATCTTCCGCTGATTACTCCAGTTTGAACGTGAGCATTTGCGGCGAACCATTCCGCGTGATGCCTAGCCGAAAGGTGCTCGCGTTTGAAAACTTCGTGAATATCTCCATGAGCTTCTGGTCGCTGTCGATTTTGATGCCGTTGACCGTGTTGATGACGTCGCCGTTCTGGAGGCCCACTTCAGCCGCGAGCGGCACTGCGGCAAAATTCGAGGAGGTAATGCCCGTAACGTTGCCGTTCTCGTCTTCGGCCATTTCGGGGTTGAGCGTATTCACCACGTCAGCATAATCGTAAGTCGCCAATTCCTCTGCGACTGCGTTGCGGTCCAGCGCGATCGCATCCGTGTTTTGAGCCGTTTGGATCGGTTGACGGGGTTGCCGGGCACCCAGGGCAGGCACTGCCTGCGACGGTTTCTCCGTAGCCTCCGCCATGACGAGTTCGGATAGGGAGTTCTTTGTCGGATTCTCCAGAATCACCTTCCGGGGATAGACCTCTTTCAAGACGAGTTCATCGGTTACCGGTTGACCGAGGTAATAGGCCGAGATTTTCTGGAGGTTCTGGGCTGCGTTATTCTCAATGATTGCCGTCGACAGCGGATTCTCGGGGCCGCCGGTGGCTGCGGTCGCGTGCAGGCGCAGGGTCGGCGGCGGCGGCTCCATACTAACCGGGGGCAACTCGGTTTGGGCCGGTTCGGCCATGTCTCCCGCAGCTCCGAACAGGCCGCTGCTACCAATGACGTCGTACTCGTCCTGCGGACCCAGCTTGGCGAGTTCCACGGCCGAACTCTTATCCGGGGGCGGGGGCGCGGGAGGGAACTTCGGAGCGCGAGATTCCAACTGTTGCTCGGCGATCAGATACACCATGAACGCAACAATCAGGGCGAGCCCCAAGTCGATAATGACAAACGCCTGTCGTATGAGCAGGCCCTTGACCATGTAATCCTCCGTATCATTCCCGTGTCCCGCATTTGCGGCACGTCATGGCGATATCCGCCCAATGTCTTGCGGTTGCCCGCGAGAGAGCGGCTAGATGTAGCGTTTCGGGTTACAGATCCCGCTGTCGCGCCGGGGCACTCCCACCGGAAAGTGCAGGCTACGTTGACGCACGTCTCGAAGCCGTTAATAACATTGGGGTAACGCACTGCCGGGATTCAAGGTTGACGCATCCGAGCGCACCGGTTCGCCGAAGAGCCATCAGTCTATCGGACCACCGAATCCGATGCAATGTTACAGTCTGAAACACCAGGATCCCCTGAATCCGGCCTTCGGTGGACGCATTTGGGGGAAAATGCGGTGTCTTCGTTCGGGTTGGACCACTTTGCGGCCTATGGCTGCAAACAGAATCAAGCCCCGCGCGTCATTCTGCCGCACGAGGCTTGAGGTTAAACCGCTACGGTATTTTGAATCCTAGGCGTGGTCGTCGGCCTGTTCACGCTCCCGATCGACCCGATGGAGGTGGTCGATGAATTCGTTGAGTTCGATGGCCGCGGGGACGGTTTCCTTGTTCACCGAGGCCAGTTCGACACCTTCCTCAGCCGCTTTATGCTCCCGAATCTTGATGGCTTCCTTCTTCAGACGATCCATTCCCGCAAAGGATACGGGGAGCACATATTTTTTGCTTGTCCGAGCGTCGGTTTTCACGGCGTATTTACCGGCAGCGCCTCCCATGATCGTGAACCCCTGTTCGCGGCAATTCATAAAGAGAACGACTTCTTCGCCGCGTTTGAAATTCGGGAGGTCGGGTGAAAACCGGCCGACCGCACCTACACGTCCGGTAGGCAACTGGAAATGGACGAGTCCGCCTTCATTCTGCGAACCTTTGATCGCAGTCTTTACGCAGACCGTCACGTCCGTCACAATCCGGGTGTTGTTATCGGTCCAGTATGACTCCACCGATGTGACGTCACCGTGGATGACGTCGCTCGAAAGCTCCATGTAGTCAGAAATGTCGTAGGGCAAAAGAAGCGCGTCCGCCGGCGCCGCCATCAGGCACATTCCGCCCGCGAGAAGCAGTGCGGAAAAGGCCCCAACGTTCCGGCTTCGGCGCCGGAGGTAGCGGCGCGCGAGTGTGCCCGCCAGCACACCGGTAACCAGCAGAAGCAGCAGCTCCGCGTGAACGACGGTCCATTCAATGCCGCGGACCGTCAAGCGAGCCGCCGCCAGAACGTTCTGGTGTTCTACGAGGTATTGAGCCATCGTCGGGGCAGCACGGTAATACGCGTCCACCAAGGCGGTACCGGCCGCTGTATTCAGCAGTAGGTCATCCCGGATGCCGCGGAAGATCGATGGCGTTTGCATTGGAGCGAGTCCTGCTACCACGACATTCAATGGGCACACGGCGCTTTGATCGCCAAACATGGGGCGTCCCGTGGCGAGGAGCGTGTCGAGTGTCTTCCCGCTGGTGGCGCTTCGGATCTTCCGCGTATTGAGGTCGAAGTACAGGGGCGTTCCTTGGTTGACGTTCTGCAGGCCGAACAGATTATCCCCTTCGAAGTAGACCTCAGCCGGGAAGAGCGTGTCAAAGCCGAATCCGCCCTCCGTCGCGGGCGCGTCCGGCGCCAGCACAATTCCGCCGCCGTGAGTGGTATCGTAATCCACCTGTTCCAGAGCGGGCGGAAGAAACTCGCTGCTGGAGAACGTATAGTTGGCGTTGAACGTATTTTCCTGGATGGTTTCGAGCTGCTTGAACAAGTTGTTCATGACGAAGTGGCCGCGAAAGTCCGTGTTGACCTGCCACTCGTACAAGCCGGTGAAAGTGTCCGTGAACGGCACACGTGCGGTCCCCGGATTGTTGTCGGCATCACACCATGCCCGAATCCAGGCCCCGGCGATTGGTTCGGAGGCATAGCCGTCGAGGGCCTGGGTACGAACCCTTTGGCTCAAGTCAAAGAATATGTCAATGCTCGTGCGCGGGTACAAGAAGGTGATCCCGGCAATGTCATCAGGCGCCAAATCGGCGTGCGAATCCGTGAGCGAACCGTTATCTTCTTGATACACGACGAGATCGTTGAGCAAAGATGAAGTGACGCCGCGCAATCCCAGGGTGCCGTCAAAATCCCGGAGAGCTATCACGCGGTCTTCCACGTTGGCAAAGGTGCCCTGATCGGCGAGTTGCTGGGTTGCGTTCTCATCGATGTTTGCCAGGGGGCTGTAGTTGAGCCCAACGGATATCCCCCCCATCACAACGCCCGTGCCCCGCAGGGATACTTCGTCACTCGTGTTCTCTATCTCGCGGCTGATGGCGCCAACGACCACGTCGACATCGATAATCTGGCCACCCGTGACCGGAAATGTGGAATCGCCTATCGTAATGAAGGTGTCTTCAAAGCTGTTGGCAATAAAGCTCCCCGCCAGTGCGCCACCGAGAACAGTTCCATTCTCTTCGACGTCATCTTCGGATTCGAATGACACCATGTTAAAGGCGTCGATGGAATCCAGTCCGCCCGCCAACTCCACCGTATCGACGATGGGCGGCCCCTGACGAAAGGCAATGAACGCGGTGGAAACTCGTTCCCATTGCTCAAAACCATCGAATAGCTTCGCGACTTCGGCGGTGGTAAATCCGTCGGCCCCATTGCCGGTTTCGAAATTGAGCGTGACGCCGTCGTTCGGTCCGTTGACATCGCCGTCGTTATTCCGGTCGAGAACGTCGAGGGGCCACGTTATGAAGATTAATTCGCCGAATTCATTAAAGAATCCGTATGGATAGAATGCCCCGGCCTGGGGTACGACGGTTGCCGCCGTTATCGCTACTAAGACGACGCGCAAAGCAGTGCGAGTTTTCGTGCTCACCGGGTACTGTCCTTTCTCTTGCCGGGACCGCCCCCACACAGGCGCCCGTTGGGAATCACTGTAACGGTTTGCCCTGGAGGCCCGCAAGCCTCCAGGGCACCGATATTCCTATGCCCGCACCTTGCTCCAGTGCCGCCGGGCGGTCCAGGCGCCGGCCAACAGCAGGAGGAATGCGGTAAGCGCGAACACCGGAGACTCAAGGCTCCAGGCCACCGGTGTCAGGGCCAGCCGCACGGCGGTAGCAATCGCCGGATGCGCCGCAATGTAATCGGCCATGGGCGGGCTGACCGTATAGTACAGGTCAACCAGCGCCGCGCCGACGGCGGTCTTCAACAGCACCGCGTCGCGGAATTCGCGGAAGGTGTCCAATTTACCGGCCAACGGTGATCCGTAGGCCGCCGTCGCGATGAAGCAGGCCGGCAAACCGCCGCCACCGAGGAATCCGCCTCCACCGCCACCGCCGCCGGGGCTGTTAATGTAGTTGAACCCGTCGGGCACTATGGCGAACAACCCGGTGGACTGATTCTGAACGGTGACATCCAAGGGACCCGTCACGGGAAGCCCGCCGACCGGGAATCCGACGACGATGGTCGTCGAAGTCCAGGAGTTAATCGGCATCGACGTGCCTTCGAAGAACACCTTCGGGTTGTCAAAATTGGTCCCGGTAATCGTCACGGGGAAGGCCGTCTGACCGCCGGAACTCGGGCTGATGGATGAGATCGTCGGTGCGTTTCCGCCGCTGCCGGGAACGACCGTAAAGCCGTTGTACGTGTCGAATTTCCCGGTTGTTGAGTTCGTGACCTTGAGGGTAACGACGTTATTGTTGTCCGAGTCCAGCGTGATTCCGCCGGGGATTGTGGCGAGAACCTGTGTGTTGTTCGCCGATACGACGGTCAACGCGACACCATCCAGGGTCACAATCGGCGAGGTGCCAAAGTTCTGCCCGGTGATGGCCATGGTCAGCCCCCCGGAACCGACAATCTTCGGCAACTGGCTCGGCACCACATTGGTGATGGCGAGATCGTCGCCCTGCACCACGCCTTCCGTGGCCGTAATCGTCCGGGTCTGGATGTTCCGGTTAGCGGTGGATCGTACCCAGTCGAATCCGGAATTGTCTTCTTCGGGATACTGCTTGTAGTACGGCTGATCCGTGAAGAAGGTGATGAATCCGAGCGCACGAGCGCCCCACGGGAATTCGCTGAATACATCGAACTCGCCAACACGGCTCGCCGGGGGCGGCGGGAACGTGTCGGGGTCCGGTTCGCTCGGCGTGTTCGGGCCCCAGGACACCAGGCCGACGCGGAAGTCGTCTCCAACTTCAATGCCGTCCGAGGTGCTGATGACGATGAAGAAGTCCGGACCGGTTGCAGGATCGGACGAGGACTCGCCGAACGTATCGGGAATCCACTGACGGTGGCGCGCTTGATTCGCGATAGCCACCGGTACGCCATCCGTACCCGGTTTCGAGAAGGACATCATCACTTGCGTGCTCGGCTCGCCTGCCTGACCGATCTGGTAGGGGGCGTAATCCAACGGAACGGGGATGTCCGTCGCGTCGAACACGCCGTTCTCATTCGAGGCATCATTGTCGTTGTCGCGGTAGATCTTAACGCCGCTGAGATCTGGATTGATATCCAGCGGCAGCAAGTCGTCGAGGATATTGAATCGACCGTCCCGATCCACATCGTAGAACTCGACAATGACCTGCTCCAGGAAACTTGGATCGCGCACGACCCGCCACGCGCCGGATGCCGGCGTGCCCGCGGCGTTTGCGCTTGCCTCAAGAAACAACCGATTGGCGTTGTTCCCGGTAATCCGGAACGCCTGGTAGTTCTTGTCGATAAGGAAGTATCCGGTAAACGCGCCGGGCGTCCACCCCGCCCCGGCCACCGTGAATTGGGCAGGCGAACCTACC
Organism: uncultured Nitrospiraceae bacterium; assembly: GCA_964632865.1. GTDB lineage: Bacteria > Hydrogenedentota > Hydrogenedentia > Hydrogenedentales > SLHB01 > JAHDWY01. Next base: position 4,855 of record CAZWDH010000214.1, on the reverse strand, counting down.
CCGGTTGTGCCCGATGCCGCAGTGCCAACCGTGCTGCCGCGGTTCGTGCTCACGTCGATGCCCAGCACGGCCACGTCACCGCTTAGCTTGGAGATAATCTGGCCGGTACCGGTCAGATCGACGAGTTTGGTGGCAATATTGGCTTCGATCATGTCGTAGCCGAAGTCGTAACTGAGCCACGGCGTAGCCGGCATGTACGTCGGAAGATCCGGGCCGTAGTAGGCCTGGATGGGGCTTTCTTCCGGCTGCGCCTTCTGGTAGATGCTCTGGCTGATCGGGGTTTGAGGTTCGAGCTGGATACCCGCAATCCGGTCCGTCGGGAGCGTCCGCTCCGGAAGTGTCGAAGGAATGACAGCACGGAACTGCTCGAATCGCGACAACTTGTCGGACGTACGGACTACGATAAACAGATCGTCTCCCGGGTTGCCGTCCGGACCGATCGCCTTGGTGGCCTTGGTCGATACGGCGCTCTCGGCAGCGAGCGCGGCCAGGGCCTCGGATTCCGTAACAGTTACCGGCGTCTTGGCCCAATAGCCTTTACCCGGATCGGTGACGACGTTGCTCCGCACGATTGTTTCAGGGCGACCGTCGTCATCATCGTCGTCACCGCCGCCGCCTCCGCCGCCTCCGCCGCCGCCGCCAGTGCCGGTATCCGTGGAATCGGGGAAGAATCCGCCCGGTGCGTCGCGAACCGGGAGTGGCCATGGCGACACCGGCCGCATGCGAAGCACCCAAGCCTTATCGAAATCGGTGACCACTCCGTCGCCACTGAGATCGTCGGCATTGCCGTCTCCGGTCAAGTCAACAAACTCCGGCGCCGTGCGCCAGGCAAGATTGGTCAATTGGATGGGCGTGTCGATATTCAGCGCGTCAATGGGCGTGATTTGCGCGCCAAACACACCATCTCCGGATATGTCTTCCACCAGCATGACGCCGGACGTGCTCGACGTACCAAGCGGATCAAGCGCAAGCAGGTCGACGTTGGGATCGAAGTCAGGGCCCCAGAATGCGACCGTGATCTGCTGAAGCTTGATTTGCTGAATCGCGTTTACCGTCGGGTCGTCGGCGCCCACCAGGTTCACCCCAAGCATGGCCGTGGCTGTGCTCTGGGGTTCGATGTGCTGTTTCAGGTACCGCGATTCCCGTTCGGAAAGGGGCCAATGCGATTCCCGCGGGTACTCGCCCGGTTGAAGGAACGCAGGCCACGTCACGTAATCCGGCAGACTCGTCGCCGTCGGGGGGATTGGGAGGAACGCCGACCTAGGTCCGAAAGGCGGCAGGTCGTGCTGCGGCAGGAAGAACGGCGACGTTTCGTAGGGGTAATGAACCACGTTAAAGATGTGGTCGTCGGCCGCCGGGTTGCCGTTGATGAAGTTCCGCCAGGATGTCACACCCACCGAATGGAAATTCAGGAAGGTGGATATTTTCAGACCGAAGGGGTCCATCCAGATGTCGAAATTCGTCGATCCGCCGCCGATCCCGGTGCCGGTAGGAAAGAGTCCGGCGCCGTAGTTGATCTCGGTGATCTGGCTGTACAGGTTATTGGTTTCATACGTGATGACCAAGTCGTGGATTTCGGCGCCAGTGCGAACCGGCTTCGCGTTGGTTTCGTTCAAGGTCCGTTGCGCCCACCACGGCTCGGACGCACCCCAAAGCGGGTCTTCCTGCCAGGCGGTGCTGAAATACTGACCGTCTTCAAAGATACTATCATTCGGGCGTTGCGTAGACACAAAGATACCGCCGTCCAACTGCCCGGCCGGCGCCCCGGGGAAGGCCGAGTTCGGGTTGAAACGGCGCGGCTCGATGAAGGCCCTGAAATCGGCGCCGATTGTCATACCAACGCCGTCCCCGCCCAGTCCTTGCTGGTCCGCGTAACCACTATCGGGGCGCACCACGACAAAGTAATCGCTGTAGAACCCAGTGAAGAAGGCGTCTCTGTTCCCGTCCGGCGTCGGCGCCAGCCAGCCCGCGTCATTCTCGTCCTGGGGCGTTGCCGAGGTATCTCGCCGGCGCCCCGCATCGTCAAAGCGCATGCGAAGCTTCCACCAGGGATCGCCGCCTCCCGGTGGGTTCGGTTCATACTCCCAACGGGGAAGACCGGGATTCTGGGATCCCGGATCACCACCGGGGCTGGGGAATAGATACTCGGGAAACATGGGATAGTCGCCCGTAAACTGAATGCCGCCACCATCAAGGGGAATCGGCGGATCGAAGACAGCGTTCCCGTTCGTATCCGCGAAGACCCAGAGACCGTTGAAGCTGAAATCGCGCCGAATAGAAGTCTCGGGGTCGAAGCTGCCACCGCCCAGACTGTCGATTTCCCTCGTTAAGGTTTCCAAGCCGTTGGTCGGGTTGAAACCGCCGTTTCCTGCCGGCCCTAAGGGATCCGCACCGATATCGGTGAGAATGACGTTGACTTCTTTGAGCTGCGCGGGCCCGCGTTGCGACGCAACGCCATGCAGGTCAATGCCCATGAGCACCGTCCAGTTGTCCAGAGGCATCAATTGCCGGAGATCCAGAAACTCGCCCGCGACCAGGTCAAAGGCAGTCCCAATCGCGTCGAAGCGTGGACGGCGGTACTCGGCCAGGGGCGTGTACATCCGGCGCGGGTGCGCCCAAGCATTCGAGAATTCGGGGTCCAGCGCCGAATTGGTGCTGGGGCCGCCGGTGCGGTCCCACACGCTGAAGGCCGACGAATAGGCGGTTCCGGGATCGAGTGGTTCGTCGTCCAGTGGGTTGTACGTATCCGGATTTCCGTCGCTGCCGGCTGGCGGCAGGCCGTTGGGCAGGACCATCAAAGCGTCCGTAACGATATAGGCCAGAGTGAGCAGATTGCGCCACGTCGCCGTAGTCCGCACCACGAGAAAGTAGTTGAAAGGATCATCCGAGGACGATACGTTAATCTCGAAATCGCTGAAATCCATGTTGTATACAAGATTGCCCGGCCCCTCGTTGTCCAAAGGTAGACCGGTTCCGAGGTGGATGCCGTCCACGTCGTAAATGAGCGGCAATCCTGCGTACGGCGTGCCGCCACGTCCCACTACAATAGAATCTGCGCTGTCGAAGGTGCCGCGATCTTCCGGCTCCTCATTTCCGTCGCGAAACACAGCAAACTCAAGTATGTCGCTGGGCTGAAGCGGACCAGCGATGCTGTAGCTGCGGTCGGCTCCGTTAATATCCCCCTGGAGCCGGTATACGAGAGATTCCAACTCGCGCTGTTCGACGATCGGAGGGATCAAGTCCGTTTCGGTACTGCTGTCATCGTTTTGACTGGCATCGGTCGAACCCTGTGGCGCCGTTATGTCGGCCGTGTTCTCAAGGGGTGTGCCCTCATCGGGCGCCTCGGGTGCTTGCATCGTGAAGGCAAACAACGGAGCCCAGTCGTTTAGAGGCAGCAGCGCCGCCGTATCCGGCAACACATCGGCAACATCAAAACTGACGCCCTCGTTTGCTACCTGACCTTCAACGGTATAGGTGATGGAACTGTTTGCCGGCAAGTTTGCGACATCGTCGATCTGCGTCAGATCGCCATTCACCTCCGTTCGCACGGCCCCGTTCGCTAACACGACGTTGATGTTAAATACGATCACCTCGGTGGGAAACTGGTCCGTGATCGCCACGCCGTTCGCGGCGTCCGGCCCCGCGTTCGAGACAACGATCGTGTAGGTAATTAGGTCTCCGGGAGCGTAGTTGGTAAGCGCGCTGTCTTTAGTAACGGCGACGTTGACGTTCTGCGCGTGTGCGGTGGGGACGAAGGCGGCCAATAGCATGACCGCGACCGCAAACGTGGCGATTCGGAATCCGGCGCTTGAGTTCTTCACTAGTGTTTCCTCCACCGAAAAGCAAAACGGCCCCTGCACGTTGTTTCGTCAGGAGCCTGAGAATACGTTTTGCTCATAGTTTTCGGCAAGAGCCCGCGACAACCCCGCACCGCCGCGAACCGTGCTGTTCCTACCTCTTTCAAAAGAGCACCAAGACACAATAGCCCTTGCTGTTCGTTTATGCGCCTTGGCCCCCTTGGACCCTCAACAACCACAGAAGGCAGCGCCTCTACTGGTACCGCGCGGCCCGGAAGATGTCACACAGTGTATAGCACACAACGGGTTTTGTGTCAACAAACAAGGAATGCGCAATTCCCATGACCGCAGAAGGTTAAGCATCTATCCCGCATTTCACAGGGATGCACTATTCCTAAATTCTGCCAACAATTTACCAGGACGCGTCGAGCTATCCTATTATCGGTCATAGGCCTTCCGATCTGAACTGGCTTCCCCAAATACCCGCGCAATGGGGGCTACTGGGCCGATGCCACGCGGTTCGGTTCGGGATAAATCGAGTGATAGGCGGCGTAATTGCCGAGGACTTTCTTGACAAAACCCCGGGTTTCCGTGAAGGGAATGGCCTCCACGAAGGCTTCCATGTCGCTCGTGGGTATCTGCCGTTTCCATTTCGATACGTTTCCCGGCCCCGCGTTGTACGACGCCAATGCATATATCAAATTCGAGTCGTTCCGCTCCACCATGCGGATAAGGTAGTAGGCCCCCAGGCGCAGCGAGTTCTCGGGATGGGTCAAGTTGTTTACGTGGTCGTTGCTGACCGCAGGCTCAATGCTCGCCAGCCATTTGGCCGTGGCGGGCATGAGTTGCATCACGCCCGTGGCCCCCGCAGAAGACACCACCCGGGACTGGAAGATGCTCTCCTGCCGGCCCACAGCGAGGATTAGATAGGGGTCGAGGCCTGTTTCCTTCGCCATGCGCTGCACATCGTCCCAGTAGGCCCGAGGGTACAACACGCGCAGCCGCTCGAGGGTCGGCGCGCCGTCTTTCAGCCCCCATCCCGTCGCCTCGGCAAACTC
>CAZWDH010000213.1:0-12622 GCA_964632865.1 uncultured Nitrospiraceae bacterium | reverse complement strand
TGACCCTCTTTGACGAGCGGGTCAGCACGCACGTGCCGTCGGGCAGCACATTCCCGCATCTGTACTCCCTTCTCAACGCGCTCGAAGCCACGCGTGTGGGCCGGAGGACCTCCGTGGCGCGGGTGCTGCGCGATACCTTCGCACTGCACCGCCGGCGCGGTTTACTCGTGATCATTTCGGACCTGTTGGATGAGCCGGAAGCCATTTTCCAGGCCCTCGACATGTACCGCCACCGGAAGTTCGAGATCATCCTGTTCCACGTCTTGCACCGTTACGAGGTTGACCTGCCGCCCTTGGACAGCGTCAACTTCATCGATGCCGAAACCGGCGAGACCATTTCGTCGCGGCCCAACGACATCGCGCGGTCCTACAAGAAAGAACTCGACGCCTTCATCCACACCATGTCCTCATCGGCGCAAGCACGCAACATCGACTACAACTTCATCAACACCACGACGCCGTATCACGACGTGCTGCAAAAGTACCTGCTGCGCCGGGGGACCCTGTAACCGTGGGTCCGTGGAACATCACATTTACGAACCTCGCGGTCGCAGCGGCCGGTTTGGCCGTGTTTGTTCCGTACCTCGTGCACCTGCTCACACGCCGCACGCCGCGACGGCTGGTCTTTCCAACAGTCCGGTTCCTGCGCAAGGCCGAGGCGAGCCATTCTGCACTGTTCCGGTTGCGCGACATATTGCTGTTGCTCGTGCGCACGGCCTTCGTGATCCTGCTCGTGCTGGCGTTTTTGAAACCGGTGTTGCGCGCGCAGGCGTCCCGCACGGAGGATAGCGGACAGCACGCGGCGGTCATTATCCTTGATCAATCGCTCAGCATGGGCTACACCGGCACGGGGTTTACACCCTTCGCGCGGGGACAACTGGCCGCTGGCAAGATCGTCGAGAGACTCGGCGCGACTGACGTGGGTAATCTCATTCTCGCGGGGGTGAATCCGAAACCGTCGTTCGCCGAGCCCGCGGCGAACAAGTACCACCTGACGCGCGACCTGCGCGACGCGCGGTCCACGCTCGAACGCGCCGATATCGATGCCGCCATCGCCGAAGCGCTGCAGCAACTAAGTGCCCTGCCCGACCGGCAGGCCACGCTCTATTTCGTCTCGGACTTTCAGCGGTCCAACTGGTCGGCAGTCAACTTCTCGGCCCTCCCGGAAAATATCGATACCGTGTTCGTTCCGGTGCCCGAGGAACAGCCCTGGAACCTCGCGGTGATGGACGTAGCCGTCGAACCGGCCGCGCCGGTGGTCGGCGAGGACGTGTCGATCATCTGTACCGTCGCAAACTTCGGTGGCACGGCGGAAACGATTCCCGTGTCGTTGGAACTGCGCAAACCCGGCGCAGAGGACGCGGCCGCATTGGAACAGGAAATCGCGGTGCCCGCGGGTGAGACGGCTACGGTAAACTTTCGTCTGCGTCCCCGCGAGCGCGGCATGTTCGAGGGGACCGTACACATTGGGGCCGACGGGTTGGCCGCCGATGATACCCGCTACTTCACGATGGGCATCAGCGATCGCATCGGCGTGACTTTGCTAACCATGGCATCGGTTGAAGTGAGCGGTTCGGGCGGGTCGTATCTCATGCACGCGGTCGAGCCGTCGCGCTTCCGGGAGGGGGCGGACGAGGCGGGCGCCTTTGAAGTCACGATGATGACGCCAAAACGTTTCGGCGAGGCTCCGCCGACGAACAGCCAGTTGGTGGTGCTCTTTGAGCCGGGCGCGATCGGCGAGACCGCGGCGGGAGCCCTGGCGCAGTATATCGAGGCCGGCGGCTCGGTGATCTATTTCTTGTCCAACCCTACGGACGGCGTGAACCTGACGGCGTTGGAAACCGCAACAGAGCGGAATCTTCAAGCGCCTTTTTCAATCAGCGGCGCCGTTGACTATTCGGACAACAATGAAACCACCCACGCCACCTTCGCAGAAGCCAACTTTGACGAGCCGATGCTGCGCCGGTTCCGGGAGAGCGGAGACATCGGCGCGGCTCATTTTCAGAAACTGCTGGCGACGCAGCGCGTCGGCGGGCAGGGGCAGATCCTGATTCGCTATAGCGACGGCAACATCGCGTTGGCGCGGACAAACTACGGCGCGGGTTCACTGTTGCTCTGCAATTTCGATCTATCCCGCGAAGGCAGCGACTTCGCCCGCAAGACGATCTTCGTTCCCTTTATTCACGAGGTTTTGAAAGCCATGCGCCCGAGAGAGGTCAGCGGACGCGAGCATGCGGTGGGGTGTGCCGCGATCGTCAGCGCAGCCATCCCTGCCGACGCAGCCAACGTGCGCTACACAAACCCCGCCGGCGAGGCCGTCACCGCAAGCGTCGAACGCATGGCAGATTCGACCACCATTGCGTTTCCCGATACCGCGGCGCCCGGATTCTACCGCGTGCACCAGTCGGATGAGCAACTCGCCGCCGCTCCAGTGAACGTGGACGCGCGAGAAAGCGATCTCGAATATTTGTCTGAAGAGCAGATGACAGAGTTGATGCGGGCGAGCCGTCGCCAGTTCGCTACCGTAGATGGCGCAGATCCGGAATCCGTGCGGCGTTTCCTGGAGGGCGTGCCGTTGTGGCCTTACCTGCTGCTGGCTGCGCTGGCCGCGATTGCTATCGAACAACTCCTGTTGATTGCGTTGAGGCGTTAGGCCATGTGGACTGGTATCACCTTCGACCCGCCATTCCCGGCCCCGGCTATCCTGGGTCTTGGCGCGGTCTTGGCGGCGCTGGTGATGTGGTCCTACGTGCGCGCCCAGGGCCGCGCGGGCCGGATATGGCGCACGATTCTCGCCGTGTTTCGCCTTGCGGCCATCGCGGCGCTGATTGTCGTGTTGCTGCGCCCCATGCGCACCGAGCCGTCCGCATCCAGCGGGCGAAAGCCGGTCTTTGCTGTCATGGTGGACTCTTCGGCCAGTATGAAGACGGCGGACGTGGACGGGATGACGCGCTTCGACGCGGTGGCCGGCGCCGTACGCGAGCACGAAGGCGATCTCATGGCACGGCTGAACGCCGATTATGACGTACGCTTCTACCTGTTCGACAGCGAACTTGTCCCGGCATCGATCGATACCATCCTCAATACGCCGGAACCGCAAGGCATGGCCACGGACCTCGGCGAAGCCTTGCAGAAGCTGGCGGGGGAGTCAGCATCGCGGCCCAGCGCGGGCGCCTTGCTGGTTTCCGACGGACGCGACAACGTCAAGGGCGAGATCCGGCAGGCCGCGCTGATGCTCAAGAGTCAGAAGGTGCCCGTGTGGACGATCCCCGTGGGCAGCGACACGCAGACCAAGGACGTCGTCGTGACGGCGCGTCTGAATCAGAACTTCCTCTTCGTCGATCAGCCCGCCAAGCTCAAGGTGACGCTCAGCCAATCGGGATACGCGGATTGGTACGCCGAAGTAAATCTCCTGCGCGACGGCGAGCAGATCGGCTCACAGCAAGTCATGTTGAAAAGCAGTACCGAGACCGTCGATTTCCCGATCCAGGAGGATCACAAGGGTGTGTTCCGGTACGCCGTTGAAGTGACGCCGCTGCCCGAAGAGGCGGACCCGACGAACAATAACCGCACTGTGTTTGCCCGTGTCGTCGATGAAAAGAGCCGCGTGCTCTTTGTCGAAGCCAGTCCCTATTGGGACAGCAAGTTTCTGCTGCGCGCGTTGCAACGCGATCCGAACCTGGAAGTGACGTCTATCTTCCAGGTCACCGCTGACAAGATCTTTGGGCTGTCCGAGAAGTCCACAAGCGATCTGAATGAAAAAACCGAAGTGGCCCAAGGCGTGTACCTTCCTACGACGAAGGAAGAGTGGTTCGAATACGACTGCATCATCTTCGGCAAAGGGATCGATGCGCTGTTCACTTCCGAGCAACTGGGACTGCTTCGCGAGTACCTGACGGACCGGGGAGGCAGCGTCGTGTTCGCGCGTGGGCGCGCCTACGATGCGGAAAACGAAGTGCTCGCCGCCTTGGAGCCTGTCGATTGGGGCGACGACGTTGTGCGCCAGGCGCGCATCGAATTGACGCCGGAAGGCGAGGATAGTCCGTTGTTTGCCTTTGGCCGCACGACCCCGGCGGACTTCATCATTCGCGAGCTGCCGGAGATGGTCAGCATCACAAAGGTGGAAGACGAGAAGTCTCTGTCGGTGATTCTTGCGCGGATATCGGAGACGGACCAACCCGGTGTGGAACTCGGTTCCAAAGTGGCCGCCATTTCGTACCAGCGCTATGGGCGGGGAAAGGTCATGAGTATCGGCACGACGGGATTGTGGCGCTGGGCGTTCATGCCGCCCGAGCTGGAGGAGTACGACGACATCTACTCACGCTTCTGGAGCCAGATGATCCGGTGGCTTATTTTCGAGTCCGACTTTCTGCCGGGGCAGGATATCTCGTTTCGTGCGAATCAGTATGCGTACAACCTCGGAGAACGAGTATTGTTGACCGTGCGGACGCAATTCGTCGATTCCGAGGAATTCAATCCGCGGGTCACCATTGAAGAGCCCGGCGGCGCCGAGACCACCGTTGAACTCCCTCCCAGCGAAGGTAATCCCGGCGCCTATCAGGCTTATTACCAGCCCAGCGGTGAAGGCGAATTCAAAGCGACCATGCGGAGCACCGTAGGGGAATCGCGGGAAGCCTCGGAATGGTTTACGGTGTATGCGGATAGCGTGGAGAACCGTTTCGTGGCCGCCGATCCTGAATTGCTCGGGCAGATTGCTTCCGTAACCGGGGGCGACGTTCTGGCGTTTGAAGATTTGAGCACTTTGCCGGACCGGGTTCGCGAGTTTGAACGGCTATCGAAAGAGGAAGCGAAACCTCGGGACGCGTGGGACACCTTGAGCGTATTCGGGGTTCTTATTGGACTGCTTGCGCTGGAGTGGTTCGCCCGCAGGCGCACGGGCCTAGTGTGATATAGTGGAAACGGTGACTGTAACGGACCAAGGACTGCTTTAATGTCCAGTCATTCACTAACGCTTCGACAACGGCTGCACGAATTCTCCCTGGCGCGACGGCGCCAGATCGGAAAGTTGGCGGTGGTGCGCATGTTGTGGATTTCGGTTGCGGCTGTGCTCGCCCTTGTATATCTCGACGTGCTCTTGATCCTGCCGGCATCCGCGCGCATTGGACTTGCGGCGTCGTCGCTTTTCGCGTTGCTTGTCGTGGCGGTTACGACCTATTGGAGAATGTCCCGCGCGGTGTCGGAAGACCGGCTCGTGGCGCGGCTGGTCGAGCAGGGTGCGCCTGATCTTCACAACGACGTGATCAATGCCGTCGATTTCGACGAACTCATGGCGGGAACCATTCGGCCCGGTTTATCCACGGAACTGATGAGCCACGAGATCCATCTCGCGGCGGACCGGGTATCCGCGGTGCGTCGCATCGATACCTTGCGGCCGCCGTCCCTTCGGGGCGAAACGCGGGCGTTCATCGCGCTTGCGATTGTCCTTGGCACACTGGCATACCTCTTTTCCGACGTGTTCGCCGCAGTGGTTCCGCGCTTTGCCGATCCCTGGGGCGATCACCCGCCGTACAGTCCCACGAAGTTCGCGGTCGATCCCGCGAACTCGACGGTGGAGTATGGTGAGAATCAGATCGTTCGCGTGACCACCTCGGGCAAGCGTCCGTCCCAGATGGCGCTCGTGTTGGAACGTCCGGACGGAACGCTCGCCGGAACGTTGCCCATGCTCGATTCGGGCGATGGCACCTATTTTCAAACCATCGAGAACGTTCGAACGGACTTGACCTACTACGCAGAAATCCCGCGTGGACGCAGCAAGCGGTATTCGCTAGCCTTGAGCCGAATCCCACGAATCGATTCCGTGGCCGTAACCTACACGTATCCCGAATACACGCATCTGCCATCCAAGTCGCGTCTCCTGGCCAAGACCGACGCCACGCTCGTCGGCTACGAAGGTACGCAGGTGCGGCTCGACATCGCATCCAACCGGCCATTGGAAGGCGGCCCCGTAACGCTGGACGAACAGACGCTGGAGTTGCGCCGCGGTGCGGACGAAGGCACTGCCACCATCGAGTTTCCGATTGAGAAAACGAGCGCCATCACGGCGAGGCTGATCGACGTCGATGGGTTCAAAAGCGAAGACGTATTCGAAGGCATGATCGAGGTAATACCCGACAAGAAGCCCGAGATTGCGATCGTGTCGCCCGGGAAGCATTCCTTCGCGATTCCGGATGCGAAGGTCCCCGTCATGATCGAAGCGCGCGACGATCTGGGGATCGCGCGCATCGCTCTCGTGCGTAGCCATAACGCGTCGCCCGACGACCGCAAGGTCTTGTACGAAGGCGGCGGTAGCGACATCTTCATGAACGCGAACGAACTGCTCGACATGGGCGATCTGGGCGTACGGCCCGGTGACGTGATTGAGTACTACGCGACCGCCACAGACACCTTGCCCGATTCGCCGCAGTCCGCATCCACGCCCGCGTTCCAGATCGCCATTATCTCGCACGAGGACTATCGCAACTTCATGCAGGAGAGCACGACAGCGGAGGATCTCAAGGCCAAGTACGAGGCCATTCAAGAGCAGTTGAAAGCGCTTGCCGAGGAGCAGCAGGCGATCAACGACCAATTGAAGGAACTCGAAGAAAAGCTCGCGGAGAACGGTAGTTTGTCTGAAGACGAGCAGAATCGTCTTGAAAACTTGCGGAAACAGCAGGAGGCTCTCGCGGCGAAGGCAGGCGAGTTAACGAAGAAAATGCAGGAAGAAGCCGAACGGCCGGCCGTCTTCGACATTGAGAACGACTACAAGGAAACCTTGAAGGAAATGGCGGAGCGCATGAGCGAGGCGCAGAAGGCCATGGAATCCAGCCAGCAGCAAATGCAACCGGGCGCGAGCGCCGAATCGTTGCAGCAGGCCATGCAGGATCAACAGGCGGCGCTCGATCAGTTGGGTCAGAGCGACCAGCAGTTCCAAGAGCAGATCCAGCAGGCGAACGAGGACCTCGCCAAGATCTACAAGTTGCTCGCGGACGTGGAGCGGTTCAAACAACTGTACAGCGCGCAACAGATGCTCGAACGGGAAGCGCGCACGTATAAGGACGAAATGTCGCCGAGCCTGGACGAGCAGATCCGGTTAAAGGAACTCTCCGAGAATCAGGAAGCCATCCGCAAGGATCTGGAGCAGCTTCGCGATGATTTGCGCGAGCATGCGCAGGAAGTGGAGACCGAGTATCCGCAAGTGGCGGATGACGCACAAGGCATCGCTGACGCCATCGAATCCTTGCAGATCCCGCCAACGATGGCCAGCGCAGCCGGGAACCTCGCGGAACCGAATGCGCCGCAGGGTCATGCGGACGCGCGCGAAGCGCTGGACGCCATGGAATCCATGATCGGCTTCTGCGAGGCCGCGCAGGGCCAGGGAAGCAGCCAGTGCGACTTGCGGCTGCGCATTCAAATGGCGATGAACCCCGGGAACACGCTGGGCCAGTTGCAGAAAAGCCTCGGCGCGCCGGCGATTGGACAAGGAATGGGCCAGGGGCAGGGCGGCGGCATGGGCAGCAGTTCCGTGCCATTCGATATGTACGGCAACGAGACTTTCGGCGATCCGCAACAGCAGGAGAGTCCCTATTCGTCGCGCCGCATGCACAACGCCCAGGCCGAACCGGTGCCGTCCGACGAATTTGCAGGAAGCTTTGAAGAACTCGCCACGAGCAAGAGCGACGATCTGAATCTGGAAGGCGTTGGCGGTGAACACGTGGTTGAAGAATACCGGCCCCTGATTGAGGCGTACTTCCGGGGTCTCGCCGAGGAGGAATCATGAACGCGCGTACCATCGCGAGAAATCTGCTGCTGATTGCGGCCTGTTCGGTAATGCTCGGAGCCGTGCAACCCATCGAGACCAACCGCGACGAACTGGTCCGTTGTGCCAATCTGATCTACGCGGGATCCAAGAGTTCCGTGTGTTTCAGCGACAAGTTTCTGGACGAGGTGCGGGACACGACGATGGTCGATGCAGACGAGGGATTCACGCCCGTCAAGCTGTCGACGGAGGAGATCTTCCGGTATCCCTTCTCCATCATGACCGGTGAAGGCGACTTCTCCCTGTTCGAAGAGGAGCGCACCCTACTGAAATCATATTTGACTAGGGGCGGTTTCCTGCTGGCGTCAGCGGGCTGTTCGTCGCGCGAATGGGATCGGTCGTTCCGGCGCGAGTTTCAGGCCATGTTTCCGGAGCACGAGTTGCAGAAGATCCCCATGGATCATCCTCTGTTTCGGACGGTGTTCAACATCGACCGCATTAACCTCAAGAACGGGGGAACGACATTACTCGAAGGGTTGGAGCTGGATGGGCGCATCGTTTTGATCTACACGTCGGAGGGACTGAACGATACCGGGAACGTGGAAGGCTGCTGTTGTTGCGGCGGCAATGAAGTCCGGAACTCGAAAGACGTCAACACGAACATTATTACGTACGCGTTAACGCACTAGGAATCCAATGTTCCGATTCATGAATACTCGTTTGTTACCGGTCGTGTTCTTCGCGGCGCTGGCATGTTGCGCCGGTCTCGCGGGTTGCGGATCGAAAGCCCCCGTTGAAGTCGCCGTCGAGCCGCCGGATTCGCTCACGGTCTTTTATACCTGCGATACGCGCGGGCACATCAGCCCCTGCAATTGCACGGCGGGCGTCGCGGGTGGGATCGCGCGGCGCAAGACGTATATCGATGGGAACCGGACCGAGAACTTGCTCATCGTCGATGCGGGAAACGTGGCCGCCGGACCGCGTGAATGGGAACTACTGGAGCTCGAATACATTCTCAAAGGATATGATGCCATCGGATACGATGCGGTGAACGTCGGAGCGCGCGAGGCTTCGTTTCCACTGGACACGCTGCGCGAGTTGAAGACGAAGCATCCGTACTTTGTGTCCGCAAACGTAGAAGACGATGCCGGCGATTTGGTCTTCGAGCCGTTTCGCGTCAAGGCATTGTCGAACGGCTACCGCGTCGCAATCACCGGTGTCGTGCAGAACACGCTCCTTCCCGACGAGATCGGAGTCGGGGTACACATCACTCCTCCAGCGGACGCAATCGAGCGTATGCTCCCGGAACTGAAAGAAGCCGGCGACTTCATCGTGGTCCTGGCCTTTACGGATGAGGCGACGATGAAAGCCCTCGCCGAACGTTTCTTCGAGATTGACGCCATCATCGGTGGCGATGTCGAACAGCCTTCCGCGAATCCGGCCCGAGTGAATCAATCGATCGTCGCGTACAACACCGACAAGGGCAAGGCGGTGGGGCGCATGAACCTACAGTTCATTGATGGTCACGCCGTGGTCGCGGAGAACGAAATCGCTATGCTGCTTGAAGATGTGGCCGACGACCCCGCCATGGTCGATCTGGCCAAGGAACTGGAACTCGAACAGGTACGGAACAATTACCCAACCGAGAAAGACGATGAAGAAGGTCTATCGCGGATATCCGCATCAGAGTAAGCCGATTGCGCGATTCCTCCTCGCGTGTGTTGCGGCGAGTGGTCTCGCGGCCATTGCTGAAGAATCCGACCCGTGGTTCCATTCCTACGACGAAGGAATCGCAGCGGCCCAAGCGGCGGATAAACCCGTCCTGCTCGATTTCACTGCGGAATGGTGCGTGTGGTGCCGCAAGATGGAGGAGGACGTTTTCCCTGATCCGAAGGTGCAGGCGGCTTTGAAGGACTTTGTCTGCATTCGGGTGGATACGGAGGCGGATCCGCGCGTCGCTCTCGCCTATCAGATCCGGTCGCTTCCCCGGTTTGTCGTACTGAATACCTTTGGCGAGGTAACCGTCGATCGCACCGGATACATGCCGGTGGAGGTGTTTCTGGACGCCCTGGCGGACGGGCGTGAGGGTGCACACGTCAAACTCGAGGCCAACGCGGCGCCTGAGATAAAGCCGGTCGAGACACCCACTCAGGTCGTAGACCGAGCACTGGCGGAGGCGGCGTCGGATGGTGAGGCCGCCTTGCTGGCCCTGTTATCGGACCCCGATCCGGGCGTGCGAGAGGAAGCGCTGGACCGCATACTCGCGAACAAAGACGAGTCTGTTCCTGTGCTGATCCAGGGGCTGTCGAACCCCTACCTTGGCACCCGCATTGCCGCCGTGGAAGCGCTACGCAATCTTGGGGTCGACCTCGCGCCCTACGATCCCTGGGCCACGCGATCCGAACGCGAGCGCGCCGCGTCTGAATGGAAGGGAAAGTGGGAGCAAGCGCCCGGTCAGCCCTCCGAACAGTAGACCGGCCCCGGCGCGCGGCGCGCCGAGGCCGATTCCACCCAATCGCTCCAGCCGGAAAACCTAGAACTTGAGGCCGGTATCTACGTAGACATAGTCTGCATCGTCATCGCCGCGGCCTCCGGAAAACTCCAGGCCGTACAGATGACTAAAGCTACCGTCTTCCAGTCCCTCGCCGGTGAAGAGGTGTTCCCAGCCGACCTTGATATACCAGTCCTCCGAGTAATCGTATTGAAGCCAGAGATGGGCCGAGGTGCCGATTTCCTCGTCCGACTCTTCGGTCCAGAAGCTCAAGGCGGGCGCGAGGGGAATTTTGAATCCGCCGAGTACGAACGACGCGGGCGCGTCAAAGGGTTCGTCCACTCCGAAGTACGCTACAGTCAAGCCCGCAGTCACAGCCTCGGATGGATGCACCGTGACGCCCGTGCGCACCTGGTAGAAGTTGGACATGTCCTGACCAATTTCCAGCACGAGGCTGTAGGGCTTGCCGGGGAACATCCGGTTGAACGACACGCTGGCGTCGGGTTTATAGAAGGGGTTGGCCCATTCGAGGAAGGTCAGATCGCGGTTGTCCTCGCCCTGGAAATAGGCGCCGCCGATGAAGACGCGCGGTTGCCAGGCCATGTCGATGGAGTATCCGACCTCCAGGTCCGCCGCCCAGGCGTCGTATTCGGCGTCGTCATCGCCGTAGATCTGACCGACCGGTTTGAAACCGAACCCGACCGTGTCCGCATCGCCGAACTGATAAGCCAGTTCGAGGTCATAGTCCAACGCGCCTGCCTCGCCCCATAGGCGCGCGCCGACCGTGTGCATGCTGGTCGGGTCGTAGTCATCGAGGTTGAACAGGTCTTCCAACCACTCGATCGGAGCGATGAAGTTTGTGTCGTTCAGGCTTTGGCCGTCCCGAATCCACATCCAGTAGAGGGAGGTGTTCAGATATTCGAGTGCACGGCAGGTGGCGTAGACACCCATAAAGTCCACGTCGCCGTCCTGTTCGTCGATGCCGCGCTCCACGTATTTGCTGTACCACGCGTCCACGTCGACGATGTCGGTCGAGTAGGTCAGGCGAATGGCGTCGAAGGAGCGGCCGATAATGGCGGTCGTGATGTCGTCGACGAGCCAGCCCTTGCCCATCTTCAGTTCCTGGCGGCCAACGCGCAGCCGTACCGGGTACCCGAACATCTCCGAGGCCTCGATGTAGGCTTGATAGATTTCGACGTCGTTGTTGGTGTTCGCGCGAGAGTCGAGTCCCGTCACGTAGTCGGATCGGAAGTCTTCGCCCCGCCAGTCGTAGGATTCGAGTTCGATGAATGCGCGCACCTCATTAGTGAAATCCGCATTGACGTTGAGCCGCGTGCGCTGTTCGACGATCTGAAAGTCCGGCTCGTCGCTGCTCCAGTCGTAGCGGCTCGAAACGCCGAAGGGCCCAATCGGCCGCCGCGGTACGAAGAAGTCGGGAATGCGGATCTCCGAAGGGCCCGCGGGACCGTTCACATAGGTGTCGTTCCAATAGCGCGCGCGAATGCGCAGCTCGCCGCCCACGTCGACATTCTGGAGGTCGGCTGCTGCATTGCCTGCGAGCGCGCCGAACAGGGTGAGAAAAGCAATTCGTTTCCACATAATGTCAGTTCTCCCTCTACGCTAACCAATGCTCCCGTTCCTGTCGAGTTGTCAAACATTCGCGTGCCCGTACGCGATAGTTTGCCTGCCCGGGATTACTGTCTGAGGACCACGCCCGGGCAGGCGGTAATCGGAGCTATTCGGTTAATAGTGTTAGACTAGTAGTGGATCTGACTTTTGTCAAGGGCGTTCTTACGCCATGGCCGCTTCGACATCCGCTTTTGCGTCCGCGCCAATGGGTTTCAGGTCGAAATTCTCCTGAAGGATGCGCAACACGTTTGGCGATACGAACGCTGGGAGTGCGGGGCCCAGCACAATGCCCTTTACGCCAAGATGCAGCAGCGTGAGCAGCACGGCCACGGCCTTCTGCTCGAACCAAGAGATGACCAGCGTGAGGGGCAGGTCGTTGACGCCGCAGTCAAAAGCCTTGGCCAACGCGAGCGCTACCTGGACCGCGCCGTAGGCATCGTTGCACTGTCCCATGTCGAGGAATCGCGGCAGGCCGGCTACGGTGCCGTAGTCGTAGTCGCGAATGCGGAACTTGCCACAGCCCAAGGTCAAGATGACCGAGTCTTCAGGTGTGTTCTGCGCGTACTGTGTGAAGTAGTTCCGGCCCGGTTCCGCGCCGTCGCAACCGCCGATGAGGAAGAATCGGCGTATCTGTCCGGCTTTGACGGCTTCGACGATTTTGTCCGCCAGGCTCAGGATCGTGGTGTAGTGGAAACCAACGGTATCGGTCTTGATCCCGGTAGGTGTCAGCGGACCGATCTCCTGCG